>DATMOO010000127.1:0-8053 GCA_035568275.1 Candidatus Sulfotelmatobacter sp. | reverse complement strand
GTGACGTTCTACCGTCTTCAATAAGTCCGGGTGGTCGTCCGCCAGGAGTATTCTTGTTCTGCCCAAGTGGCCTCCTGTTGAATGCGTAAGAGTACGCCGAGGGAGGGCCCAATTTGTCGCCGGTGGTAATGACGCGAATCTAGTTGACGCAATGGCGACGGGTGTAAGCACCAGACTGGACGCAAGACTTATTAATGCATACTGGCAATACTGCCAGTATGGGGACACGCAGAGGATGTCCGAGTTTTAGTTGATTGCAGCGACTCTCCATGTTCGGCACTGTAAGTCTACCTACACCCAAGTTCAAGCGACTTCTACTGCCCGGACCTCTTTCTGCTGAATGCGCGACGGATTCAGACGTTCCTTCAGCAACAAGATTTCTTGATAGCCTTTGATACGTCGGAACTTCTTCTCGGCCTCCAATAGCCCGGTGGCGGTCCAGCGCAGCGGCTGATTTCCTTCGCGCCAACGTTTTACGTTCCGCGCCACCCGCTGAACGGTCGACAAGCACGATTCGATCGGGTTGGTAGTGGCCAGTTTCCGCCGCAACACCGCTCCTATACCCAAGCGATGCACCGTCAGCGTTTCTTCCAACCCTTCCTCCAGGCTCCGGGCAGCGCTTGGATTGATTCTTTCCAGTTGCCGAAAGATTTTCTGCAACGCCTCTTTGGCCTCCGTGTAGTTGTTCATCGCGTACGCATTGCGCATCCGCCGATCGTAGTCTTTCTGGCAGCTCTCCGGCAGGTACTCCTTCACATTCCGTCGCTTATGAATCTGGCAGCGTTGCACTTCCACTTGGTCACCGAAAACACGTTCTACACCGGCGCGCAGCGCTTTCGATCCATCCATCACCACCAGATACCGCCGCCGCAGATCCAGTCCTCGATCCACCAGATCTTCCAACAGCCCTTTGACTACCGTGGTGTTCTCCGTGGCTCCTTGCCACACTCCCAAAACGTGCTTTTCTCCGCTTTCCGCGATCCCCAACGCCACCACCAGCACCTGGCCACCAAAGTGAATGCCATCGATCATCAGCACCACCAGATTCAGATCCTCCAATCGTCGCTCGCATAGCACTCGCAACTGATGGCTACTGGCCTCTACGAACTGCCGGCTCACGCTGCTTTTCGCGATCCCGTAGCCTTCCACAACACTCTCCACCGCTCGCCGATAGTTCCGCGTGGACAACCCGGCCACCAGGCGCTCCTGCACCGCTCGTTGCAGCTTTCCGTCTTGCTGCAACTGACCGTAGCTCTCCAGTTCCACTTCCTGGCCTGCGCGCGTTCGTACCCGCGGCCGCTCCAGCGGAATTTTCTGTCCACCGAAAACCACATAACCCGGCTGCTTTCCCCAGCGCACGCAACCCGCTGTAGGATTGAAGCGATGCGGAGGTCCTACCCGGCCAGTGACTTCATTTTCCAGGATGGCTCTTAGGATCTGCAGTCCGGCGTGCCCGGTCAGCTCTTCTACCTGTGCTTGCATCTCCGCCCACACCTCAGCCAATGGCAAAGGTATCCGCACCAGCAACTCCTGCCCACCGACAACCTCGAACTTGTCATTGGACTTGTGCTCTTTCCTCTGGTATTTCTTGCTCACGGCGGCTTTCTCCTTTAAAAGGGATTCGCAACCCGAACTCTATCCGAGTTCGGGCGAGAGCCGCTGCTTCTTGTTCTCAACTTTCAACTAAATGCGGGGCATCCTCGAACCGATCTGTTTGGGTGTACTCAATCAGACCTAGACAGGGTAATGATTCGTCTGAATCAACGCTCGCGAACGACTTTAGCTGTTGAGACCCTTGCAAGCAGACTTCGAGCTAGTGTTGCGTCGACCCATTGAGACTGGACGACTTATCGGTGCCAGGCCCCTAGCCCACCCGGAATATTCGGATTTGAGCGCAAATATCGAGAAGAAAAAAAGGGCCTCGGAGAAAACTGAGGCCCTTGTAGAATGTCAGTTAGCGCCGACTATCTGTTCGAATATTCTACGGTGACTTCCAGGGCAGCCCGACCGCCGTTTGGTGGCGTTGCCTGAAGGTTAGCAGCGGCGGCCCGCGCCTGGGGCGCGCTGGAATTGGATTGTTCAGGCAATTCTGTTAATTCTCTCTCGGCAGCAAGCCAATCTGCGAGATCGCCACCATCTTCGCCGCCGCGTTCAAGGTATAGCTCGTATGCCCGCTGTTCAATTCTTTCTGGTGTTGAGAATTTCCTTTCGCTCATTTGCATTCCTCCTATAACTATAATCAGAGTAGACCAATCGAAAATCGATCATTATTCCTTCGCCCATCGTTGCCGCCGATTTCTTCGATCTGGGCAGTCGTGCCACTACGTTGTCGCCGATGAGGCGGGCATGCATTTCAGGATTCACCGAGAGTCGAACAGAAGGCCCGATGCATGATCGAACCTTCCGATTTTCGAAGTAGCCTGGAGGCTACCTTGTGGATGCAGCGACAGCTTTGACTTTGCCGAGCTCAGGGACGACACCGAGCTGCTGCATGAGGCCCAAAGCGTCCCAATTGACAAAGCCCTCGAACATTTTGCCGTTCGTAAAGCGGGCAATGCTAGCGCCGGTGATGTGGAATTGCTTCCCTGTTGGTGCAATCCCGTTGAGATCGCCCTTATGGGTACCGCGGCAAGACCAACGAGCCACCACTGTTTCGCCTTCGGCAATGATGTCCTCGATCGTGAGTCGAAGGTCGGGGAACGCACTGCGGTAAAGAGTTACTCTCTTCTTCTCACTCTCGGGGCCGCGCCCAACATCGGACGTCGAACTGTCATGGTGAGTGTAGGTAGGTGTAAAGAGCTCGTCTGCCACAGTTACATGGCCCTGGTTCCAAACCTCTTCAAACAAACGACGGACGTTATTTTTGTTTTGTTCAGACATGGTGGTTCTCCTTTTTTAAAAGCACGTTATTCCACCTCGCACGTAGCGAGTCGGGCTTGAGTGATCTGACTTGAAGCCGCTGGCGTCTTGGGTATACAAACCTGTACGTCGAACAGGAGGTAGGGCCCCGCACGAAAGAATGAAAAAGAACCTGATAGGTTCTGCCCAGTTGGCGCTCGATGCGGAGCTTGTCCTATATAGTAGCTGCGAATGGACTGAGAAGCGGGAGTCTCGCCTCAAACAGCGAAACTTCGATCTGATACTGTTCTTCGAGAGTGCGTGTGTCAAGGAGAATCGAAAACTTCCTCAAACCCAACGAGCTTAACCCGGCTCCGATTTCGCATTCCAGGCTGATTTGAAGTGCCCCCAGAACCACATCGAGTTTGCGTCTGGAACATCCAAGATGGGTCGCCAAATACAAATCAGTGGTCGTACGGGAGCGCAATTGAATTTCCGGTATGGTGAATTCTACAATCGCCATTCCGAACACCATGAGAGGTTTTCACGCACGACAACACCGGGAAACACCCTTACCACACGAAATCTTCGCGTTGAGAGTGCTAGTCTTAGAGATTCGATTAGTTCTGTTGAAGCTCAGAGAAACGAGGGAATTAAATAATGAACTTTTCCGGGAAAGTGGCGCTCATCACCGGAGCGGGCAGCCCCCTTGGGATAGGTTTCGCCACTGCCCGCCTCCTGGCGCAACAAGGGTCAAAAATCGCAATCACTTCCACGACCGATAGAATCAAAGAGAGAGCTCGCGAACTCGCCACGGAGAACGCAGACGTCTTTGCTTTTCCCGCAGATCTGCGCGATCACGCGAGCACTCACACGTTGGTTCGTGAAGTCCTCGTACGCTATGGCCGTATCGATATCCTCGTAAACAATGCCGGCATGACTCAGGTCAACAATCCTGACCAGACCCTCTCGTTATCTCTAGACGAGCTTACCGAAGCAGATTGGGACTACAGCATCGCGCTCAACCTCAAGACTACTTTTAATGTCACGAGAGCCGTTCTGCCATCCATGCTGACTGCAAACTATGGCCGTATCGTGAATGTTTCGTCAGTCACCGGCCCACTCGTCAGCAATCCTCGCGCAACGGCTTACAGTACGGCCAAAGCTGGCATGATCGGGCTGACCCGCAGCCTCGCACTCGAGCTTGCCCGCAAGGGAATCACCGTAAACGCTGTTGCGCCCGGCTGGATTGAAACCGCGTCCTCAACCGCGCAGGAAATCATCGCTGGTAAGAATACGCCTGTCGGCCGCCCCGGCCGTCCTGACGAAGTCGCCCCTGCTATCGCGTTCCTCGCTTGCGAATCCGCATCCTACATCACCGGCCAGATGATCGTCATCGACGGCGGAAATGTCGTCCAGGAGTACAAAGGCCCGCCCGATCTTTACTACTGACAGGTTAGCGGAAGGCCCGGCGAGAGCCTTTAGAGCTTCCAGATGGTCGAGTAGCCGGGCGCCGTTGCTGGCGCCCAGCCCTCTAAGAACCGGACTTGAAGGTTTCCCCTCATCCGGCTCAAGCACTCAAAAACGCCCCTGACGTCAAGGCAGGATCGGCCTGACGACGGCTTTAGCGAGGTCTTCAGAGAGATTTCAGGAAATCAATAAGAGCTTCCTGGTCTCTGGGTTTTAGCCTCTCAAATTTCTGCGTCACGTGCTGCGCTTCTCCCCGATGCCGAACAATGGCATCGGGAAACGTCAAAGAGGTGCCGTCGTGCATCAATCGTGTGCGTAGCCGAACGCCCCATAGGGGAGCGGTGCGCATTTTATTCTGCGTCCTCTGGCAATCGCTCATCGAAAAATTCTCCCATCGAGCTGGAGTGAAGCTATGCCCGTAGTGCTCCGTTACGGCCATGACGATGCCGTCGCCGGTACCTACGTCATGCAGCAGGAAATCTCCGTAGGGATGAAAGGTCTTGCCCCCCAGCGCAGCCGGAATGGTAAACGTGCCGCCGTTAATGACTGTCCCTGCGGGCGCAGTCGTGAGCGTAGGCACATGACAATCGGCGCAACCAATCTTGACAAATAGTTCAGCGCCTAGCTCCGCGCTCGGAGTTCTGGCTTGTTGCGAGTCACGCGCGGGGGCTTCTGTCGCGCGAATGAAGCGAGTGAACTGATCGATATGCTCGAGACCATCCGCGCCCGGAACATCGTTTGGCTCGCGGACGGTGTTGCACAGTAAAATGACCTCCGTGGGAAACAGCTTGTTCGTGATTCCCATCTCGTTGAGATAGGCGTCACCAGCGAAGGACAACAGGCTCGCGTGCTGGTCTTTCCACCCGAATTTACCGACGCCGGTCTTCCCGGCCGCTTCCACGATGGGAACGCGGAGCACTTGACCGCAGATTTTGCGTTTGCTTTTCTTGCATTGATCCCGCGCAAGGTCGAACAGAGTCTGATCGGCTATGGCTTCCACAAAGCCGTCACCTAGGAGATTGAGTGAAGTGCGGAACGTGCGAACTGTCTCCGACTCTGGCACACGCTCCTGAATCTCCGTAGTTGGGAACGCCCCGTTCGGGCAGATGGCCCGGTCGTTGACCAGTGAACGGCCTTTGATGATCTCCGTTCCGCGGGAGATGGGAATTTCTGGATTTTGGAAATGGCCGTCCGGGCCGTCATGGCCCACACGCAATTCAGTGACCTGACTCAAACCACCGGAGGTGGGATTTTGGTGGCACTCCCGGCACGATTGGGCGTTATAGAGCGGCCCCAATCCTTCGGCGATCTGCAGAACTGCCTCAAAAGCGATCTGGTCCGCAGCATGGGTGGTCTGATCCACAACTCCGTTGGTCTGGCTATCAAATCCAGTGGGTGCATCAGGAAGCGGCGAAGCGAGGGACACAACAACAAAGGTGAGCAGAGCCGCACAGAAAAAGAGTTTCACGGGTCACCTCTTCGGCTGGTATGTACGGGTAGAATCAGCCAGAGGTCTGCAGTCTTCAATAGTATCTAAGGACCGTGGCGCCTAATGTGGCACCCCAGACGCCAGATTGGTAAGCTAACCGGTTCTTCGTCGCACCAATGAGCCTCAGTGCCTGGTAAACGCTGCGGTTATCGGAAAAGTGGGTGCCGGTCGCTCCATTACGCCTGCAGCCGAAGGACTTAATTTCGCCGCCTCATCCTCAAAGGCAAGAAGCTCCTTGGTAGGTTCCTGATATACAAGGTTACACCGCTTCGGACCGATTCATTTTGGGGGTGCACGAGGGGCGCGCCAACGACGACCGAGTGCCGGAATGATCGCGCCACCGATATTGGCGAGGTTAGCGTCCGGGAATGGGGCGCGATCTGCGCGGGGGTTCAGGGAACGGAGGAATGCTTTTAGGAAGCGCCCGAATGCATCAAGTTGCTCTCGGAAACTGAAGTGGAGGGAGCGGCCGTTAGCGCGAACGACCATTAGGGTGACGTCGTCGGCAGAAAGATTATCGGGGAAACGTTGGGCGATTTCCTGGAGAATCGTGGCGATAAGCTTCTCCGCAGGGATGTCGCCGAGCAGATTGACGACACGTAGCAAGCCTTCTTCGCCGAGCATTTCGCCATCGGAGTCGCAGGACTCTATGAGCGCGTCAGTGTAACTGAGGAGGCAGTCGCCAGGGTCGAGTTCGATGTCTAGATTCTCGTAGTCGGCGAGTTGAAAGATGCCGAGGGGAATGTTGCTCGGCCCCTTCTTCTCGGGATTGTCCTGGTGCCCAAGGAAGGACCAACGCCCATCGAGGGCTCGAAAGAGAAGCGGACGAGGATGACCAGCATTGCAAAGAGTGAGCCGACGGCTGGGTGCGAAAAAGGTGGTGACGACCGCCGTCGAGAAGCTGCCCTGACTGGAGAGCGTGGTGAACTGCTCGTTCAGGAGGCGGACGAATTCTTTCTGGTCCAGGCGATTCACAAAGCGGCGCATCAGGGTGCGCAGATCGGCTGCCATGGAAGCGACGGATTTGCCGTGGCCGGAAACATCGGCGAGGAGCAGGCGGCTAATGCGGCCGGAGGCGCAACTAGAGACGTAGTAGACGTCACCGCCACGCTGAGCTTGGCCGAATGGCTTGCTATAGACCCAGACATCGAGACCGGCCAATTCGACTCCACTAGACGTGATCTGACTGCCTCCCCAGACCTCCATGCACTGCATGTGTTGTGTGGGAGAAGCCGTCATGTAGGCATTATAACGGCTGAGAAGGAATTGATCCGATTCTGTGGTTTTTTCAAAGCCGCGTTCCAGATCGCCTTTGTGCCTGATTAACGCTAGCCGGACATTTGACTAGCGAGCTGGACAAGATCGCGCTGCGTCTAAATCAACGCCCGCGAAAAACCTTAGCGAGAAAACCTCCAGCCATTGGAGATGTGTCTTTTCTTGACTTCTACCTTTATAGGCTTATCGGGACCTGACCCGTAATTTGAATCACCCTACTGCGGAGAGCGGGTTATCTTCTCGATGAGGATCGTCTTTTTGGCAGAATCGAATTTACCCGCGAGCACCACGTGCTCAGCAGGGAAGTTCCTAACGGCGTCAGGATTTTCTACAATCCAGATTCCTTGATCATCGTCTGCTATAAAGACGGCCCGTTGGGGTTTCCATTCTGGGTGCCCAACCGAAGCACCTCCACGCCAGCATTTCCGCACACAATCCGCGCCACCCGGCTTCATGTGTTGGGTTCCGCAACTCTCATCACTGATCCAACCGGCGCGGGATGCACCCCTTTGCTGAGCTGACACTGAACCGAGCACGATGAGACTGCAAACGAGCAAGAAAACGAGAACAGTCCGGCTCTTGATCATCCCCCCTCCTTCCGGCTCCACTGCATTTGCCAAGTTTAGAAAGGCTTACGACGAATGCCACAACTGCGTAACTCAGCTATTCAGGTGGCTCTCTGATTGTGCCTGACAAAAGCGCAAACCGGAGATGTGATTTCAGATGTGTGGAGTCGAGGTGTGGCGCGGTGGTTTAGGTGGAGCCTATCGGTTGCCGACCCTTTCGTTGTAGACAAGTTCCTGGCACTAGCGACGCGTCGAAGACGCAGTTAAGGCTTATCGGGACTTAAAATTGCCTGCGTATCAGCCAACGAAAATTTAATGCGCAAACATCAACAAAGGCCACAGCAGTATCAGATAGATATTCGCGGTAGCGATCGCTTTCCACGCTCGAATAGTGTCGGCGCTCCTCCTTGCCATT
>DATMOO010000126.1:0-17940 GCA_035568275.1 Candidatus Sulfotelmatobacter sp. | reverse complement strand
TGCTGGCATTTCGGCGGGATCGGATTGTGGTTTCCGCGCTGCTGGCATCGTTGGCCGTCACAGT
This sequence comes from Candidatus Sulfotelmatobacter sp., assembly GCA_035568275.1. Classification (GTDB taxonomy): domain Bacteria; phylum Acidobacteriota; class Terriglobia; order Terriglobales; family Acidobacteriaceae; genus Sulfotelmatobacter. The sequence continues at coordinate 17,876 of DATMOO010000126.1, read as the reverse complement.
TCGACCGCAAATGTTCTTCGCGCTGGTAGGAATTGGGCTGGTGCTGCTTTACCGGAAAAAATTTGGGCAATTTCTGGCCCGGCTGGGAATCGGGCTGGGGATTGGGATTCTCTATGTACTGCCAATAGCCCGCTATTTCGGCGATCCGTGGCTGACGGTCCACACCTACACCTCACGCGACTATGGTGCGGCGAAAGTAGTTGGGCCTCACGGTCATCTCTTCGGGTGGCCGTTCCACGGGATTGTGGTCGGAACTATGACTTATCCGGCGCTCTGGACCGACCTGGTGCTGAGCTTTTTCTGGATTGCGCTCGTACTGCTCGGTGTGGGAATGATGTTTTCGAGCAACTTACGAAAATACGCAAATAGCTATCCCAACGAAGCGATTGTTTGCGGGCTCTATCTTTTCGCGATCTTCTCGTATGACTACTTGATTTGGGCCCGCAGCAATTTTATTCGGTTCTGCATCCCGACGCTTCCGTTTGTTTTTTTTGCACTATTTTGCCGAAGGACCGCAGGGTGATTTGGGGCCTCTGCATCGTGAGTACGATGGCATCCGCCGCTTCGGCTGTCGGGGTAAAAAACGTATTTCCGGGGATGCATTGAAGCGACCGCGAAGAGCCGGACTTCCATCAGGCGGTAATGCCTATCTGTTTAAGGTTGCGGGACAAAGCGTAAGAGTAACCCACGGAATCCGTGCCGACCCTAGAGGAACTCCGAACGAATCAGTCCTGGTCCATCGTTCCCACGCCATCTCGGTTCACAGACCTGGAAGCTGCGGACTTGCCAAAACGATCTTGAGTCAAAATTGTCGGTTCTGATCCCTGGCCATCCCTCGCAGTGGCAGGGAGGCAGCGGTAAGTCATTGAAAAAGGCTAAGTTGAACACGTTCAATTTTAGTGTTGACAGCGTTCTGTCCCGGGATTACAGTATTTTTGAACACGTTCAACATCCCTTGGGGAGGGAGATTATGACCGCCAACAACATCATCGTGGTCACGTACCTGACGTACCTGCTGATCAGCGTCACGCTGACGATCTGGGTGGCACGCACGCTTTATAAGCGCGGAGCCATCTTCCTGGTGGACGCCTTTCACGGCAATCGAGAGCTAGCCGACTCGGTAAACCATCTGCTGGTGGTGGGGTTTTATTTGATCAATATCGGATTCGTGTCGCTGGCGCTGAAGACGGCGGAGGTGATCAATAACTCCCGCTCCGCGATCGAATTGCTGAGCGACAAGATGGGGATGGTGCTGCTGATTCTCGGCGGGATGCACTTCTTTAATCTCTACGTCTTCTCGCGCATCCGGCGGAGCGCGCGAGTGCCGCGGCCTCCGGTGATGCCGCCACCGCCCGTGGCGCCGGATGCCAGGTTGAACGTCGCGATCCCGCGGTGAGGCCGCGTCGGGCGTCAGGCGTCGACGAGCTGACCGTGCTCTTAGTCATTGCTCGTACGCCAAAGAGCTTAACCGCAGAGATCGCTGAGGGCACGCAGAGGGCGCTGAGAAGATCGGGCCTGCGCGGAGGGAAGGAGGTTCCTATGGAAAAGCTTTATGTTATTTACGATCCGAAGTGCGAACTATGCTGCCGGTTGAAGAACTGGATCCTGGTGCAACGGTCTTGGATCGGGCTGGCGTTGGTGGAGCAGGGGTCGGAGAAGGCCAGGCGGTTGTTTCCGGAGCTGGATCGCGTCGCGACGAAAGAAGATCTCGCCGTGATCAGCGATGAAGGGGCCGTGTATTTGAACGACCGGGCGTGGATCATGGTGATGTACGCCATGGTCGAGTACCGCGAGTGGGCGGCGCGGCTGACGCATCCCGTGCTGATGCCGCTGGCGCGGCAGGCGTTCGCGGCGCTGTCGAAGAACCGGCATTGGCTTTCGAAGATGCTGAGCGCGGAGGATCCGGAAGCGATTGCCGGAGAATTGCGGCGGGTTGAACTTGAGCCTTGTGCTTTGCCGGCCGGCGGCTCGCCGGTGTCCACTGTTCGGGAATACTTACTATGACCAATCCAACGATTAAGCCCAGAGTCACGTCACGCGCGGAAGATACGCGGCGCAAGATTTATGAAGCCGCGATGGAGATGTTTCGCGAAAAAGGATTCGAAGAGACGACCATGCGCGACATTGCGGCCAAAGCGGGCGTGGCTCTGGGCGGTGCTTACTACTACTTCTCGTCTAAGGACGCGATCGTGCTGGCGTTCTATCGCGAGATGCAGGAGACCAGCACACCCTTGGTGGGCGGAGCGCTCACCGATAAGAAGAAGCTGAAAGAGCGGATTCGGACCGTGCTCGATCAGCGGCTGAAACTGCTGGCGCCGAATCGCAAGTTTTGCGCGGCGTTGTTCCGGCATGCGCCGGATGGGGCGGATCCGCTTTCGCCGTTCAGTGAGGATTCGCGGCTGATTCGCGAGGCGGCGATCGAACAGATGCGGGTGGCGCTCGAAGGTGGGGATGTGAAGATTCCAGCGGATCTCAGGCCACAGCTTCCCTATTTGCTGTGGCTGTACCAGATGGCGCTGATCATGTTCTGGCTCTACGACCGGTCGCCGGATCAGCAGCGGACGCAACACTTGATGGAAAAGAGTCTGGGTCTGTTGGTAAATCTGTTAAGGATTTCGTCGTTGCCCTTGATGAAGCCTCTGCGGAAAACGGCGCTGGAATTGGTGGAGGCGGCGAGTGGGTAGGACAGACCCAGCCGACGGCGCGACTGAAGCGGCGCCCTTTCAAAGCACGATCGGAACTTTTAAGGAACTACGGGGGCGGTAATTCCATCACGCCGTGGCGCTCAGAAGATGGCAGGGATGCTTCGACTGCGCGGGAACGATCGCTTTGCTCTCGTTCCCGCTTCGCTCAGCATGACAAGACATTGGGTGAGACTTACGGCACAGGAGTTTAACGATGCAGGGCGAGAAGGCCAAGCGCGGGACAGTCACGATTACCGGCGCGTTCAGTTACACGGGGAAGTACGTTGCGCGGCGACTGCTTGACCGGGGATATTCGGTTCGCACTCTCACTGGACACCCTGGCCGCGTGAATCCCTTTGGTCAGGCAGTGGAAGCTTTTCCCTATGACTTCGATCGTCCCGATCAACTCAGAAAGACGCTTCTTGGTACATCTACGCTGATCAACACCTATTGGGTGCGATTTCCTCGCGAAGAGGCGACGTTCGAGGCGGCGGTGCGGAATACGCGGAAGTTGATTGACGCCGCGAAGGATGCGGGCGTCGAGCGGATCGTGCATGTGAGCATTGCGAATCCGTCGGCGGAGTCTCCGCTCGGCTACTATCGCGGCAAGGCGGAACTGGAGCAAGCCGTGCTCGACTCCGGGCTTTCGTACGTGATTGTGCGGCCCACCGTAATATTTGGCGACGAAGACATCCTCATCAACAACATCGCGTGGTTCTTGCGGCGATTCCCTCTGTTTGGGATACCGGGCGACGGCCGTTATCGCATTCGGCCGATTTTTGTGGAAGACATGGCACGAATCATGGCTAAGGCCGTGGACGAGACCGGGAATGCGGTGATGGATGCGGTGGGTCCGGAAACTTACACATTCGAGGAGTTTGTCAGGCTGATCGCGAGCTCGATTGGACGTTCAGTGCGCTTCGTTCATGTGCCGGCCAGTTTGGCATATCTTGCTACTCTGGTGGCGGGATGGTTCTTCGGGGACGTGGTTCTCACGTGGGAGGAGTATCGCGGACTGATGGGCAACCTGCTGGCGCCGGAAGGGCCGGCTTCGGGATCGACTCGATTGAGCGAATGGCTGTCCGCGCACAAAGAGTCGGTTGGGAAGCGATACGCCTCGGAGGTTGCACGGCACTACGCCAGGGCGAACTAGAGCGCGCCGCCCAGGACCGAAACAGATAGATTGTTGCAGCGGTCTCCCGTGGAATGACCTTGCCCTCTTGGTTGATGAGCGCACATCCAGAACATCCAACATGCCATTCTTGGTCGAGCCATCCCCTCTACCTCTACATTAATTTGGCCGATTCTGAAGTCCAAGACGATTGGCGTAGAATATGTCGCCCCACGGAAAGGAAGAAGCAACATGAGTGATATTGATATACCCGGCTACGGGAAGCTCTGGGTAGCGAATAAGCTCGGACTTCCATTGCTGTTGGTGTTTGGCGGCATCGCAGTAAGGCCGAGCCAGATGGATGGAATTAAGCGGAATAAAGATGAAGACAAACCGGTGCAAAGTGACGTTTACATGTGGAACTACATGAATGCCTTGAAAGACCGGTTTCACATCTTCGTTTCGCTCCCCCCGCGTCACGTGGACGGTCCAAAGGCCTATGACGCTCTGGTGAATGCACGGGACCAGAAGTTCGCGCCGTCGCAGCAGATCCTGTTTCTCTTCTCTGGTGGCTATTTGCCCGGCATGGGCCTCCTGGGCGGCAAAGCTTATGCCGACAAGTTTTCGTCCATTTTTCTGGTCGACATCTGGATGGGAAACGCCAACGTAGCGAATTTCTACACGCACTTCGTGAATCTGAACGCGGACCGGGTGACCTACGTCTTTACGGAAGGCGGGCCCGACAACCCCGATGCCCGAAAGCAACTTGTGAGAAAGTTAGGCTCCCAGAAAGCAACAAAAGTGGACGCACAAACGGGCGATGTGGGTTACATGACCCACCTGCGCACCAACACAGTGGCGATCGGCACGCTCCCTAGGAGTTGATTCCGCGAGACTGTGCATAAAGACTTTAGCAGTCAAAAGCCCTCAGGGCGGGTCGATGAGTGAAATAGAGAGTAGAGTCGAGAACAGGCGCAGTAACGGTACTGGTCAACTTTGCACGCTTGCCGTCGCCATTACCCCGGCAGGTCTGATGGAACTCGTTCGCTCGTACTGTCCCGTCAGCGGCGGCTATCCCGATTTCACGGCGGGCTGGCTCCTGCGTTAATCGTTTCGAGGCCTGCTCAGCGTTCACTGCACGTTACGGCCTACGTGCTCGCCAAGTCACCTACGTGACCCTCTACACCAGAGGCTCCGACGGCTTCGTTTCCTCTACCGCCGCTCTGATTGCTTCCGGGTGGAGCGAACCCAGTTCCCGGGCGGGACTTTCACCCGCAGTCGTCCAGCACCTTTCCACGGCGCACGTGAAATCGCGATACTAGGTCAAGAGTGATGATGAAATGACCACGCCTCGAGAACAGATGTGCGGAGCCAGGCGCCAGCTTCAGAACAACGCTGCGGTAGTCCGAGTTTCGTAACGAGTTGGCGGGTGGCATTTTAATCCGTGCGTGGCGTCGCGCTGGCGAGGGCGAGAATCACTCCGGCAAACAGCAGCGTGTCAAAGAAGTAGTTGATCCCCTCAACTTTGACTGCGGTGCTCGGGTCTAGCATCGACGCGATCAAGATCGGCCCATAGGTGAACGAGACCAGCAGCAGAATCCAGGTACCGAGATAAGTTGCTGCCATCCGCGTCTTCCTGGCCAGCAGAATGCTTACGCCGGCAACGAGAAGAATCGCGCCGGTTAGATAGCCGATGAGCAGGCGCGCCGGAATCCATGTGGGCGTCAGTTTTTCGAGCGGGACTCCGAGTGCGCCCTCGGGGTGCAGAAAATGCTCAACACCATAGAATGTGGCCGCGATCCCGATTATCACGCGGCCCACGGTAATGAGCTTGCTTCCGCCTTGCCCACGGCCTTGCTCGCGCATTGCATTTCCCGCGAGAATCCAGGCTCCACCCGCGAACGAACTTTCGCGGAGGACCAACGTCCATACAAACCTGTCTCTAGGGTGGGCGAGAGCTCCCCGGGGGTCCAACATCGCCACGAAAAGAAACATCATGATCCCGAACAGCAGGCCGGACCAGCGAACTTGAATTTTTGTGGCAATGCTCAAGGAAGCGGCTAGCAGCGCAAAGCCGACGAAATACGCCCAGAACAATCGCCATGGCATGTACGAGGGCACAATGGGCAGGACGAAATCTACGTCGGAGAGATGCAGTGCGCCGAAGACCGCTAAGGGGGCGGCGAAACACAAATTGCTCAGGACTACGATCTTGTCGAGGCCGCGGGCCCGCGCGATATCGGCCTTGGCCGCCCACAGGGCAATCAGGAAAACCAGGATACCGGCAATGCACATGGAGACCGGGGTGCGAGAGAACTCCAAAAATGCGGCGAGAATGGTTGTGTGCATGTGGATGTCAAGCGTAATGCATTTTGTAGCTTAGGATGCGATCGGGTGATTACATTCGGAGGCGCAGTCCGATGCGGGCGAGGGAAATTTGTTCTCTCCTCAGTTGCTGTCCGATCAAGGCCGAACCCACTGCTCAGGATGTGCCCTTGCGCCGGTCCGGCGATTTCCGGTCGTTCAGAAATTGAGATGCATCAAAGGACCACGGCTCCCTCGCTTTGGGCACCGGCCGAACCTCAACCGATGTTCCAAAGCCCCGCCTGAAGGCTGCGTTGGAAACCTTGCAAGCCATCACTTCGCTCGCTCGCCAGCGGCTGACCCCAACGTCCGGCCCGCAGGAGCAGTACAGGATGTACTCATCCGAGGACGCATCCACCGCAGGCCGCAGGTACGCGCCGTTGCTGTATGGACTGAACGAAATGAGATATCGCGTTTGGCACTTGGGACACTCCACGCAATGGCGAATCCGTGACATAGAAACTCTCCCCGCTGGCGTGGTTTCGAGATTGCTTGAGGATAGGTTGGCACCGTAAATGGTCACATTCAATACCCACTTGACGCCTCTTTGGCATGACCACTATGATCTCCGGAAATGAAGCGCGTGGCCTCCGGTTTGCTGCCAATGATGGCTGTTGATCGTAGAGCTTCCCAGTCTCTTCACCGGCAAATCTATAACTCGTTCCGCGCCGCCATCCTGGATGGCCGACTGCGTCCGGGGCAGCGAATTCCCTCCACTCGCGTCTTCGCCTCCGAGATGGGCGTTTCGCGGTTTCCTGTGCTCAATGCGTATGCGCAATTGCTGGCCGAAGGCTATCTGGAGAGCCGCGTTGGAGCTGGAACCATAATTTCGGCCTCCCTTCCCGAGCAGTTGACGTCGAGCCGACTAATGGGTGAAGGGAGTGCAGCGGAGCGAGTGGGTCCTCGTCTGGTTTCGAATCGCTGTTCGCTGCTTCCACGGAAGGAAGACTTGCCGTGGATGGCCCTGCGCGGGCCGTTTCGCGTTGGACAGGTGGCTTTTGATCAATTCCCGTTGCATACCTGGTCAGGGTTGATTGCGCGGCGGTCGCGAAGCGCCAACGCCGAATCTCTCACCTATGGTGACCTGATGGGCCACAAAGCGCTGAGGCAGGCGATCGCAAATTATCTGGGAACGGCACGGGCGGTCCGCTGCGAACCTGAGCAGATCCTGATAGTCAACGGCTCCCAGCAGGCACTCGAGATCACAACTCGCGTTCTTCTCAGCCCGGGCGATCGGGTATGGATCGAAAATCCCGCTTATCGACTGGCCCGGGACATTTTCACTTTAAACGGATGCCGTCCCGAGCCGATCCCGGTGGATCGCGAGGGCCTCGATGTTCCGGCCGGCGTCAGGAAGTGTCGAAAAGCGCGGGCTGCGTTTGTCACGCCATCGCACCAGTTCCCGCTCGGAGTAACCATGAGCGCGGCTCGACGACTGCAGTTGGTAGAGTGGGCGCACAACTCGGGCGCGTGGATCATCGAAGATGACTACGACAGCGAATACCGTTATGAGAGCCTGCCGATCCCTTCTCTGCAAGGACTCGACAAGAATTCCCGAGTCGTGTACATCGGAACTTTCAGCAAGGTAGTTTTTCCTTCCCTGCGGCTTGGGTACATCGTCGTTCCACCTGATTTGATCGACCGTTTTGTCACCATGCGTCGCGTCATGGACCTGGGCCAGCCGACCTTCTATCAGCAGGTGCTCGCCGACTTCATCGACGAAGGCCACTTTGCCCGCCACTTACGGAGGATGCGGGTCCACTATGGCGGATTGAGACAAGTCTTGTTCGAGAACCTGACCGACAACCTCGGGGAAATGGGGGAACCCGTCGGGGACGCAGCCGGGATGCATCTCACCGTGATGCTGCAAAATAGATTTCGAGATGAAGAGATCGCATGGGATGGCGCTCATCAGAACCTGGCGCTGTGGCCACTTTCCCGTGCATATATGGGACAGGCGTGCCAAGGACTGGTTCTGGGCTTCGGCGGTATCAGCGGTCGGGAGATCTCTCCCGCGGTACGGAAGCTGCGCCATCTCCTCGTTGGCAAATTGAAGGTGGCCTCGTCGAGGCGGAGTAGCAGCGGAGGCGGCGTAGGCCCTCAGCGGCTAAAGCCGCAATTCCTTTTCGCGCATGGCGGCAGGGCTTGAAGCCGTGCCCTTTCAAAAACGAACTGGATCGTGCTGCTGCGATTTGTGCCCTGCAAAAGTTTTCTTCAACCTCGAGGACACCTAGAGCATCCTTACAAGCCACCCTGTTCTCGCCTTCGAAAGTGAGAAGGAATGACCCCAGCACAAACGACACACAACGCGCCGACCGTGAATCCCTGGTTGATTGCGCTTGCGGTGATGCTGGCGACATTTATGGAGGTGCTCGACACTTCCATCGCGGCGGTCGCTCTGCCCTATATTGCCGGGAGTTTGTCAGCAACCAACGATGAAGCGACCTGGGTGCTCACCAGCTACTTGGTGGCCAATGCAGTGGTACTGCCGGCGAGTTCGTGGTTTTCGTTGCGCTTTGGACGCAAGCGGTTCCTGCTATTCTGCATCTTTTTGTTCACCGCGTCGTCGTTTGCCTGCGGAGCGGCGACGAGCCTGGGAATGATCCTGCTCGCACGGGCTTTGCAGGGGGCGGGCGGCGGGGCGCTGCAACCGCTGTCGCAATCCATTCTGCTGGAAACATTCCCCCCGCAAAAGCGCGGCATGGCGATGGCTGTGTTTGCGCTAGGCGTAGTGGTCGCGCCGGTCCTGGGGCCGACGTTGGGCGGGTGGCTCACGGACACTTACTCCTGGCGATGGGCGTTTTACATCAACATTCCGGTAGGCGCGTTCGCTGTGTTCATGATCTCGCGGTTTGTGGAGGATCCACCGTATATCAAGAACGCACACCCGGGAAAGTTCGACGGCTGGGGACTGGGGTTGCTGGCGGTGTGGCTCGGATGCCTGCAGATCATCCTCGACAAAGGGCAGGAAGATGACTGGTTCGGGGCGACATGGATTCGGTGGGCAACGGCGGTCCTGCTGGTCAGCTTCATTGCATTTCTGATTCGAGAATTCCGGCATGACAAACCCTTGGTGGATCTGCGGGTGTTCCGACACCGCAACTTCGCGATGGGATGTGTGCTGATCGGGCTGTTCGGCGCAGCGATCTACGGATTGATCACACTGCTGCCGCTGTTTTATCAGGAACTGATGGGGTACACCGCGCTGGCGGCGGGATGGGCGGTGAGTCCGCGGGGCATTGGGGCCATTCTGGCGATGCCGATGATCGGGTACCTGACGGCGAAGATTGATAACCGGTTGCTGATTGCGTTTGGATTTTGCTTGTTTGGGGTCACGAGTATCTGGTTCGGCCAGGTCAATCTTTCGATTGGGCAGTGGAGTCTTCTGTGGCCGGTTGTATTGAGCGGGTTTGGCTCGGGGTGCGTGTTCGTGCCCCTCTCGACGACCACGATGGCGTTCCTGAAGAACGAAGAGATTGGGAATGCCAGCGGACTGTATAACCTGATGCGCAATATTGGAGGGAGCATTGGGATTTCGATCGTGAATACCATCGTGGCGCGGCATGAGCAGTTGCATCGCAATGAATTGGCCGCGTCGGTGGCGTTGGGACGGCCGGAGGTAAGAGGAGCGGTCGCGGGAATACAGCAATATTTGGGAGCGCAGGGGGCATCTCCTACCACGGCGACGCAGCAGGCTTACGGATTGCTGGATTATGCGCTCAATGCGCAGTCGCGGTTGTGGTCGTACGTGGATGATTTTCGGTATATGGCGCTGGTGTGTTTTGCCTGCGTGCCGATTGTGTTTGCGCTGAAGAAGTCGGTGGGGAGAGGGCCGGCGGGGGCGGCGCATTGAAGCATTTTTGATCGCTACCAAAGCGGTGAAGCTGCGTCCGCAGGTGGCGGCGTGGGAGCAAGGGGTACGATCCGGCGCGGGAGTCACGGGACTGTAGAGACCCGTGCCGCCGACCGTTGGGCCGGCGAACAACTTCCGTTCCATGATGATTGGCATTAACGCAAGTATTCACCTTACGGCAAGACTGCAGCAAGCTGGCAGGAACCGTCGAAGGGCCGCAGGATTTTTCGGGGGGACGATGTCCCTACGCCGATTGTGGAAGGGACCGTCGACGGCGATCGGGTGGCCTTCAAATCCGGAAGCAGCGACTTCAAGGGCGCGGTCAAGGGAGACCACATCGAATTGCAGTGGTCGGTCAATTTGCCGTGGGAGTCGCCGAAGCCTCCGAAGGAGGAGCCGGGACGTTCGGCAATCGGGCCGGCGCCGGACGGGTCCGATCCCTCCATTGATGTGACTTGGGACGTGCCGTCGAGCGTTTCCGTGGTGCTGCGGCGGGTAGGACGGTAGGGCTCGACTGCATCAGAACACACGGGGAATCAAACGGAACTTCTCGACTGCGATCTTCGCGCTCCAACGCTCGCGCGGAGATTGCATCTCGAAGCGGATCGTCGCCTCATCAAAGCTCTGAATCGCCAGATGTGCCGGCAATCGAAAACTCAGCGCCTCTGTGACTGGGGGTCTGTCGTCGTCCGGAATCCAGTGCAGACTCGAGTTCACAGGCAAGATCCCGATTGACTGGCTAGGTTGGCCGGGCAATGTAGTGTTCGTTAAGATTAGTTCCACTCTGACGGTGCCTGGACGGCGGTCACCGTTGGAAATGACGAGGTCAATTGCGCTGCAGCACGACAATTGGATGAGCGATCCGAAGTTCTGGCGCGCCTCCATTGAGATTGGGCTGAAGTCTGTGGTCTTGAATGACAGTGAATCTGGGTCGCCGCGCATTTCTACGGCCCCGGGCGGCAGCGTCTTGTCCGATGCTTTGAACACCCAGTACGCCCCATAGAATGGAATTGAGACCGGATCGGTCGTTCGGCCGCTTGGCCTCCCTTCAAATACGCGGCGTACCGGCAATGGCGACACCACAGTAATGTGATCCGTAATTTTCGGCAGCAGAACTACACCCGGCTCCGAGTCACCCGGCACGAGAGTAGTCGATTTTCTGGTCTTCCATTCCTTCTTCCATGGGTTGGAATCCGCCCCACTCGCTGGGTTGCCTTCGCCGAACAACGCTTGAAGAGTGAGGTACAGCCGATCGGCAGATACTCCGCCGCGTTTGCCCTGAGTGCCTGCTTGAGAATTGTGGGCCGGGAATCTTCGAAACCACGAAGCTGCGAATTGAACAAGACTTGTTCTGGACGGCCTTCCACTTGGCCTTAGGGTCGAATGCCCGCTTGAGGCACTAGCATCCATATCACTCGCGTCCTCGATTGGGCGCTCTAGATATGGTGTCAGACTTGCTGCAACGAAGACCATCGCGAAAGCCAGAGTGATCGAGGAGGGTAGCGCTTTGGGAAATCGTAACTTCAAGGGCGACGGATTTACCGCTTGGTAGAAGAAAGAGATGACGATAATCGCGCAACCAATCAGGAGCGTTGCAGGGCGCGCCCTTGATGCTGCCGTCGATAACACCCCGAACTCCAGTAGCAGCGCCGCGAAACTCAGCGAAACAAGGCGAGTGGTGTAAGCGTCGGTGCGGGACTCGGCGCTTGGCGTGAGCATCTGACCCATGCAGCTACCCAGATAGTAGCGATCGATCAGCCTGGAGCTGAGAATCGATACCATCAGACCGGCCAAGACAGCCCAGAACGAATCTCGAGCATAAAAGGCTATCAAAGGCGCTAACCAAGCGACCGCGCAGCAGAAGAAAGGCAAAATCTTCCAGATGAGAGTTTCACGTTTGCGCCTCGCAACGATAACGCTGGATGCCGAAAACACGGCTGCGCCAACGACGACAATTGCGAGAACATAGGCGAGGGCGAGGAACAAGGCCTCAGCAGCAGAGACGGCTGTGGAACGCGGGACCGGGCAAAGCACGAGTGCGACGATTGCTGATGCAATCAATCCAAGCAAGATCGGCAACCACGTCAGAACCGGTGACGGGTCATGCTGTAGGAAGGCTGTGAAGAGCTGTCGGTCTGCCTCATTCCCCCCGACGACGCCGTTTGTTGGTTCCATACATCCGAATGACACCGTGCGAACGCCGAAAGTTCCCCGCTTAGTTGGCAGTTCTACGGCCGTCCTCCTCCGTGTTTGACAGCGGTTCGCGGCTTCCCTATTCTGCCTGTGTACGCGACTGCGAGGGTTCTGCATGAGCGGGTGGCTGCAAAACAAGTTTGAGAAGAATTTTTTGATTTCTACGGTGGACTACGTCTTCAACTGGGCGCGGAAGTCGGCGGTTTGGCCGATGACGTTTGGGCTGGCGTGCTGCGCGATCGAGATGATCGCGTCATCGACGGCGCGGTTTGATATTGCGCGTTTTGGGTCGGAGGTGTTTCGTCCCAGCCCGCGGCAGAGCGATCTGATGATCGTGGCCGGCACCGTGACGCTGAAGATGGCGCCGGTGGTCAAGCGCATTTACGATCAGATGCCGGACCCGAAGTGGGTGATCTCGATGGGTGCTTGCTCGTCGGTGGGTGGTCCGTTTAATACTTACGCGGTGCTGCAGGGCGTGGATAAGATTGTGCCGGTAGACGTTTATGTGACCGGGTGCCCGCCCCGTCCGGAGAATTTGTTTTACGCGCTGTTGAAACTGCAGGACAAGATTGACACGATGACGCTGGCGAAGAAGCCCACCGAGGTGCGGCTCGATCCGAACATGGTGGAGAATTTCAAACGCCAGATCATGATTGCGCAGACGTTGCAGCCGAAATAGCTGGCGGCTGTAAGCTATCAGCTCTCAGAAAAATTTCTGAACTTGAACTATGCCCTTCACCCGTATCATTTCCCAGGTTCATCTACCCACCACCAACGAAGTGCGGAACTTTCCCTGCAATGGAAAAATGATCTGCATCGCCAACATCTGGGGCAAGCTTAGCGCCATGGACAACGAGTGCCTGCACCAGGGGGGCTCGCTGGGACAGGGCATGGTGGAAGTCGGAAAAATCGTCTGCCCGTGGCATGCGTGGAAATGGGATCCGAAGACCGGCGTTGCGGTGGATCATCCTGATCAGAAGTTGAACACATATCCGATCAAGGTTGAGGACGGGGAAGTGTTCATCGATATCTAACGCCGGCGACCCATGAGCCCTATTACTCATTTCCTCACGGGCTGGATGGTCGCAAACCTCGCAAAGCTGGCTAGGAAAGACCGCGCGATCGTGACGTTAGCGTGCGTTGTGCCGGACGTCGACGGTCTGGGCATCATTCCTGAACTACTCACGCGGAATTCATCCCATCCTTTGTTGTGGTTCACGCTTTATCACCATTCCCTGCATACGCTGGCTTTTGCGCTGGCGGTCGCTGTCGTGTCGTTTGTCCTTGCAAGGCAGCGCTGGCGCACCGCGTGGCTTGCTCTGTTGAGTTTTCATCTTCATCTATGGGAAGACATGGCGGGATCGCGCGGACCGGATGGCTATCAATGGCCGATTCCCTATCTGGCGCCATTCTCTTCGTCTCTGCGGTTGGCGTGGCGGGGGCAGTGGGGGCTGAACTCGTGGCCAAACGTGGCGCTAACCGGGGTGCTATTGGCGATTACATTGTGGCTGGCCTGGCGGCGCGGGTTTTCACCGCTGGAGATGATTTCCACACGGGCAGATGCAGCCCTGATAACGGCTCTCCGCCAACGATTCCCAGGTTTTTCTGGATAATCGCGAAGACCTTTTCCTTCACGAGGTGGGGCTCAAATCAATGGGGACCCACGGTTTCATATTTATCTATACACATTGTATAATCAATATCTGAGAGCAACATTATGGCAGTCTCCAAGCGAGCAAGTCGCTTCATCTGGACCGGAGTGATCGTGCTGGCGGTGATCGGGGTGGCAGCGGTGGCGCGCCGTACTCTGGTCCTGCTCTGGCCGAATGTATTTTCCTCAAAGTCTTCCCCTGCGGCGGTTCTCGATGCCGGCTTCGCACGACATCTAGTGCTGACCTTAATTCACATCTTGCCCGGGGGCCTGTTTCTGGTTCTGGCTCCGTTGCAGTTCGTGCGGCGCATACGGGAAAAACATTTGCAGGTGCATCGCTGGATGGGAAGGGTACTGTTCGGATGCGGACTCGTGATCGGCGTGTCGGCCTTGATCATGAGCTACACGATGAACATTGGCGGGCCAAATGAAACGGCGGCTACCACGCTATTCGCGATTGTGTTTTTGTATTGTCTGGTGCGGGCTTACCGGCACATCCGGCGCAAACAAGTAGCACGGCACCGCGAATGGATGATTCGCGCGTACGGCGTTGGGCTGGGAGTGGCGACCACGCGGCCCATTGTCGGAGCCTTTTTCGCGACGCGGAGGCTGACACCTCACGAGTTCTTTGGAATCGCGTTCTGGCTGGGATTCACGACCACGTTTCTCGCAGCGGAGTGGTGGGTCGATTACACGAAGCAGAATGTGCAGAAAGAGTCTCCCTTGAACTCCGCGAAAACAGACGGGTCGGTGGCAGCTTGAGTTGCGGTGTTTTCGGAGTTGATCCCCCCGTTCTTCTCTTAATGAGTTGAGAAAGCACAGCACTCGATCGCGATATTGAGTTTTGACCGGCTGCGCATGAATAACTCTGTGTTAACCAATGAATTAATACGGCAACTACCTGATTGATCCCCGAAAGTATCACTACGATGATCCTGCGGTTGTGCTCCCGCCCCTGCGATGAGGACAGAGGTTTAGCGGCCGCCTGAACCATCAAGCCGTTGCCTTGTGGTCCTGAAGGTAAGACACACGCCCTGCCCCAACCAACCACCGTAATGTCCGAACGTGAAGGAGACTTGAAATGAAGCGAACACATATCGACATGGGTTTGCTGCTCATGGTCGCGCTGGCACTCGGCCTGTTAGGCTTTGCCCCCAGCAGTGGCGTGACCACAGACCCGGAAATCAGCAACATCATCGGCAAGGTGGATTCCAACCGTATTCTGAACACTGCCACCACGCTGCAGAACTTCGGGACCCGGCAATCCTGTTCCGACCAACCGCAACCGGGACGTGGCGTGACTGCCGCGCGCGACTTCCTTTTCAGCGAGTACAGCGCGATTCCGGGGCTTCAGGTCAGGCTTGACCCATTCACACATCCCAACTGTCCGAGCACGCCGACCTACAATGTGATCGCCTGGCTGCCAGGAAGGAATCCGAATCGTCTCGTGATTATTGGCGGGCATTACGATTCGCGCACGACGAATGTTTTTGACAACACTTCCGATGCGCCGGGCGGCAATGATGCGGGCGCCCAGAGTGCTGTAGTGCTGGAACTGGCGCGGGTGCTAGCCGGTAACGGTTTCGGCGGATCCCGTGAGCATGAAGGACATCGTTTCGACGCAACTATTGTTTTTATTGCCTTCTCGGGCGAGGAACAAGGATTGTTCGGATCGGGATCGATCGCAGCCAACCTCACTCGCTACTTCCAGTCGCCAAGCGTAATCGCGATGCTGAACACCGACATACCCGGCGGAGACAACACCGCCAACACAACCGCCGACCTGCAGAACTTCCGGCTGTATTCCTCTGGGATTCCACGGGAGCGGTTTAGTACCGATCCGGACGGCACCACCGACAACACGTCACCTTCGCGAGGTGTGATGCGCTACGTCGGAACCTGGGGTGGAGCTTATGTCCGGGCCTTAACCATGGCTCCAAAGCTACGCGAAGACCGGCCGGGACGCGCCAGTGATCACGTGTCCTTCATCAATAACGGGTACCCGGCGGTCCGCTTGATGGAAACTTTCGAGTGCTCGCCCTCACCCGTCGACAACAGCTGTGGCGGACCCTTACCCTGTCCTCCGCCCGCCCAGATACCCGCGTTTTGCAAGGACAAGTCTTTTATCACGACCCACCAGCATTCTCCCAATGACCAGGTCCAGTTCATCACTCCCACTTACGCGGCCAGCATTGCGCAGGTCCTCGGTGCGGTGGCGGCAAGTCTGGCGCGTGCTCCGGATGCTCCGCAGAACTTCACAGTGAGTGGAAACTCCGTGCAAGGCATCAGACCCAGCTTCACCGGCTCGGATGATGTCGACCACTTCGTGATCGCCGCCCGGTCCGTCAACGAAAACTTCTATCGCCAGCGGGTCGCGCTTTCCGAAGAAGAAAATGATCGAGTGATCTCTGCTCAGGCGCTGGGACTCAACCCCGGCGACAGCTTCTTCGTTTCCGTGAGCGCGGTCGATGGCCGGGGGCACGAATCGCTTTTCGCGTACCCGGAGGTGCGTTGCGACTCCAATTCGTGCGTGATTCCTTCCTACGCGGGTAACGGGACGGCCAGCCGCCCGCAGGCTTCACCGAATGCGAAAGTCGAGGACGATGAGTGAGACTGGGGATGGAAGAAGGTAATCGTTCTCCAGTTCTTAATTGTTAACCGAGTTGTATTCGAGATCGGCTTTAGATCTCACGGATGGTGCGGGGGCGAGCGGCCCCCGCCATAGCCGGCAGGATGCCGGCGCTACCTCACGTTAGAAACTTGAGGAATTTTGCGGGCTGGTTGTCGTAGGCGGGGAAAACCTGCGCGAGATTCTGGTTGCCCAAGTGCCTCGATACAGCTTCGCCGATTATCTGGCGGAAGTCGGTGGTCAGGGCGAGGTCGCGGCCTTCGTAGAGTTGCGATTGATCAAGGCCGGGCCAGGGGCCGTAGACTTTGCCTCCCTTGACTGGGCCGCCAACGACGAACATCACGTTAGCGTGGCCGTGGTCGGTGCCGCGGTTGCCATTTTCGCGGGCGGTGCGCCCGAATTCCGACATGGTGACGATGACCGTGTCTTCGCCGAGATCGCCGAGGTCTGTCCAGAAAGCGGTTAGAGCTTGCGAGAAATCTGAGAGCACGTTGGCGAGTTGGCCTCCGGTAGCGCCTTCGTTGACGTGGTGATCCCAGCCCCCGATGTCGGCGAAAGCGACTTGTACGCCGAGATTCGCCTTGATGAGTTGCGCCAGCTGGCGGAGGCTGTCGCCGAAGCGTCCCTTGGGATAGTTGGCTCCGGGCCCGGGCGAGTACTTGCCAGGATCAGCGGCCTTCAGCATTTTGACGGCGTCGAAAGTTTCCTCGCCCGTGGTGTGCAATACGCTGTCAGACGAGTGGTCGTACATGGCTTCAAACGCTGTGGCAGCCCGAGAAGGCTTGGGATTCTTTCCGCCAAGGGAAAAATCGTCGATGTTGTTCATGGCGACCGCGGGCTCGGGGCCGCTCAGGATGCGGGGAAGCGAAGGGCCCAGCGCGATTGCGCGGAAAGGAGAATTCTTCGGAGCAGCGGGCAGGCTATGGAGCGAGCGGTTGAGCCATCCGTCTTCGGTGATTTTAACGCCGGGCGTGCCGGTCTCCATGAAGTCCTGGGCATCGAAGTGCGAACGGGTCGAGTCGGGCGATCCCGCGGCATGAACGATGGCGAGATGACGCTGCTGCCACAAGGGCTGAAAGGGCGCGAGCGACGGATGCAGTCCGAAGAAGCCGTTGAGCTCGAGGACCGATTTCTTGGGAATGTTGATGGTCGGGCGCATGGCGTAGTACTGGGGCTCGCCGTGAGGGACGACGATGTTGAGCCCATCGGCCGCGCCGCGCTGGAAGATCACAACCAGGCGCTTGGGACGGGCGGCGTTCTCGGTGGCTCCGAAAGCGGCTCGGGTCAGGAAACTTGGCACCGCGGCCGTGCCGACCACGGCGAGAGCGCTGTTGCGGAGGAAGATGCGACGAGTGATGGACATAACGTGACGCTCCGTAGAGACGTAGCTT
>DATMOO010000125.1:0-19538 GCA_035568275.1 Candidatus Sulfotelmatobacter sp. | reverse complement strand
TCTGAGTTCGCATACGCGCAAGGCGATGGTGGAACGCTTCGGCGAAGAGGCCGGAAGCTGGCTGTGGGATCGGTTCACCGTGCACTACACCCCCAAGCACGGCAGTTGGCTGAATCAGGCCGAGATCGCGATCAGTCTGTTTTCGCGGCAATGCCTGGGCCAGCGCCGGATCGGAGATCGGGCTTCTCTGCGGAAACAAACTCAGGCTTGGAGCCGTCGCATGAACCGTCATCGCCTTCCTATCCAATGGCAATTTACTCGCAAGAAGGCCCGAACCACTCTTGACTACATAATCACGCGGTCACGGTACTAGCCTTCTCTTGACTGCTCGTTTACAATCCAGTCGCCGAATATTGTCACTTCCCCGTGATCATTTCCCGTGATCATTTCCAAAGGAGGATACGATGCTCCGCTCGCATAGGATTCTCCAATCCGCTGCCGGTGCCGCGCTCTCGTTAGCGCTTCTCAGTTGCGGCAGCGCGCACACATCCGACGAGTATTTCATTCTAGTCTCCACCAATTTGCAGTTGCCCTATTGGAAGGCGGCAGGCAGTGGCTTTTCAAACGCAGCAGCGCAATACAAGGGAGTGCGCTTCGATTTCGTTGGTCCGCAGAATTACGATCCCAAGGCCGAGCGCGATGCGTTGGATGACGCCGTCCAGAAAAAGGCAACTGGAATTCTAATCTCGGTTGCTGATCCGGCCTTGCTTAAAGACAGCATCGATAAGGCGTTGGGGGCCGGTATTCCGGTTATCACGGTGGATTCTGACGCGCCCTCGAGCAAGCGCCTGTTCTTCATCGGCACCAACAACTACCAGGCCGGATTCACCGGCGGGCAGCGCCTGGCGAAGGAACTCAGGGGCAAGGGCAACGTCGTAGTCTTCACCATGCCCGACCAACAGAACCTGCAGGATCGTTTGCGCGGCTACAGGGACGCGCTCGCGAAGACCCCTGACATCAAGATCACACGTGTCGTCGACATTCAGGGCGACCCGCGAATCGCGTTTGACACGACGACGCAAATCGTGGGCAAGGAGCGTGATAAGGTCGATGGCTTCGTTTGCCTGGAAGCGCAGTCAGGCAAGGAAGTGGCGGGCGTTCTCAACAGTTATCACGTCGCGGGAAAAGCTGTTATCGCTATGGACACCGATCAGGAGACGCTCGACTGGATTCAGAAGGGCGTCATAGCAGCTACGATCTCGCAGAAGCCCTACACCATGGCTTTCGTCGGCATGCAGATGCTCGACGATCTCTATCACCACAAGCCGCCTTCCTTGGACAAAGATTGGTCGATCGATAATTACTCTCCGATTCCGAGTTTTGTCGATACCGGTTCTGATCTGATCGACAAAAGCAACGTTGATTCCTTTGTTCAGGCAGGCAAGAACCTGGCGGCGCCGAAATGAGGCGAGACCTAAAGACTGACGGGACCTAGTGAGCCTCGCAGAATATTGTCACAGCCAAATGAATTGTCATTCCGAACGAAGTGAGGAATCTGCTGCCAGCCGACGCAACAGATTCCTCGCGCCCAAAAGCGGCGCTTCGGAATGACAAATTTGCGGGGTTGTCATTCCGAACGAAGTGAGGAATCTGTTGGGTTGAACCCTCTTGCGAGGCTTCAACGTCATCACTTTATGTAATCAGCAATCCTCGACAAATCCCAAACTGATACCGGTGAATCCTCGTGAAGGTGCTGCATCCATTCTTTCCGTAAGCAGACGCGAGTTTCGTGACAGGCAGAATCGCTTCAGGAGATGTATTCGCGGATGTATTCGTCCTTCGTAGTTGCCAACTGCCGGATATCACCGTCAAACGTCACTTTCCCATCGCGCAAAATCAGGAAGCTCATGGGAACGTCGCAGTACTGCCCGTGCGGCAGCACGCGAAGCGTATTGGTCTTCTGATCGAACTCGTGGGTGGCCAACGTGAAGGCGTCCTGCAACCGGTGCGTCACCAGCAGCGAACTAGTGCGATAGACATCGCGCTGCTTCATGATCAATTCAATGATCGTGTTGGAAGTGACTGGATCGAGTCCGCCCGTCGGCGAATCATAGAGCAGTAACTCCGGCTGCGTGATAATCGCCCGCGCAATCGCCACCCGCCGGCGCATGCCTCCCGAGAGTTCGGCAGGATCGAGATCGAGAGTGTGTTCCAGTTCTACGAAGCGCAGTGTTTCGCGCACCCGCCGATCAATCTCATCGTCATAAATCCCATGCTCTTCCATGAGACGGTAAGCCACGTTCTCGCGTACTGTGAGCGAGTCAAAGAGCGCGCTTTCCTGAAACACCATTCCCAGGTGGGCCCGCATGGGGAAGAGGTCCTGCTCCGGAAGTTGTGTGACTTCGTTGCCGAGAACGGTGATTCGCCCGGAGTCCGGCGGAAAGAGCCCAAGCGCGAGCTTCAAGATGGTGCTCTTACCAGAACCAGCAACCCCAAACAGAGCCTTGGTCTCGCCTAAGGGCAACTTAAAGGAGACGCCCCGCAGAACTTGTTTGTCCTCAAAAGAGAGATGGACGTCCTCGAACACAATAGCAGCGCCAGCCGGCGGGTTTGGGACGGCAGTGGGGCGCTCGATGGATAGCGACGACATAGTTAGTGAAAACTCAGCACCGAAATCAACAGCTTGGTCACGAAGAAATCAGTGACAAGAATCAGCACGGACGCAGCTACTACGGCTTGCGTGGTGGCCCGGCCTACACCCTGAGTCCCGCCGCGCGCAGTCATTCCGTAATAGCATCCGATCGTCGCGATGATGAATCCGAACAAAGTCGGTTTCAGCAGCCCCATGAATACATCCTCAAAGACCAGAACCTGCCATGCATTGTTCCAGTACTGCCGAGCGTCGAGGCTGAGGAAAAGCTTGGCGACCATCAGGCCGCCGGCCAGTCCTACGAGATCAGAAATAATACTCAGGAAGAAGAGCATGAAAACCGTCGCCGTCACCCGCGGCGTGACCAGTTTCTTCATCGGATCGGTGCCCAGCGCGCGCATGGCATCGATCTGCTCGGTCACCACCATCGACCCAAGTTCGCTGGCCATACCGGAAGAGTTGCGCCCGGCGACCATCAGGCCCGTGAGCACCGGCCCAAGTTCGCGGACCATGGAAGTCGAAACGAGCTGACCAATCAGGGTGATGGAGCCGAAACGCTGAAGGGTGTTGGCGGTCTGCAGCGCCAATACGCCACCAGTAAAGAATCCGGTCAGCACGACAATTGGAAGCGATCCTACGCCGATCAGATCCGCCTGCTGCACCATGTCCGCGAAGTACCGCGGCTTTCGCATCAAGTTGGTGACGGACTGAACCGCCAGCAGAGTGTATTCCTGAACCGCTAGGACCTTCTGCTTGGCGAATTCCGTGGGCGAAATCAGTTCCATGCGGGTCGAGTCCTGCCGTGGTGCAGGGAGCGCAGGGCTTGAACGCAATATAACAGACTTCTCCACCTATGCCGCTTCTGAACCATTGTCATTGCATCTACCTTGTTACATCGGATATCGATGCCGCCGGAATTGCGAGACAAACCTTTTCATTGGCGGCGCAACCGAAGGTGACGAGTCGTACGACTGAGCCGATGGTCGCATCGCGGAATATGTCACTGCCAGGCTTTTCGCCGTGGTACCAGTATCCGCCGATTTTTAGTTGCCGTTGGCTGCCCTCAGTCCTTACGTCTTCGACAATGCCGGAGACGGATTGCCGATAAGAGATACTGACATCCCTCGGCGCTTTGCCCGTGACGTGCTCGTTATCGTGTCTTTGGAGGTGGTAATGACTAGCGACCGCAAGTTGGTAGGCGTCGGCACAATACAGGTTGTGGCCAGATTGGAAGCACCCGTCTGGTGCGTTCCTGATCGCGCCCGGTTTGCCCAGCGTCTGCAGTGCGTTGGCCGATTCTACGACCGATTGCATTTCTGTCGGAGAGAGTTCGACAGTGTCGGGGACGGCGCTCCAAACCTTGCTGTACAAGAGTTCCTCGGGAAGCAGTTGGATGCGTGCAACTGATCCGTCAGGCGCGAAGACCAACTCAATGACATATCTCGTGTTGCACCAGTAGGTGACCGCATCCGGTGGCCCAATTTCTGTCCGCTCATCGTAGAGCCGAAGCGGTTTTCCGGTAGTAGGACTGTAACGCTGGCCGAAAAGCTTATCTGCTTGGGCAACTGTTTCAGCCTTGCGCCGAGCGGCATCTATCTGTCCTGCGGAGATTTGCAGGGAGAAGAACGCTACGAGCACAATAGTCACAACCATCGTCGCTCGCATGCCCGAATTGTACCCGCGATTAGGATCCTGTCCCAGTCGCTGTTATAACGAAGCAAACACCCATGGGGATATGAGATCCCTGATTTCGCCCCGTAGAAGTGGTCGGTCTTCGACACCAGGGCGTAGTGGAGTGGACTGAGAACTGACAACTGACAACTGAGAACTGCTACTACCCGCGCCCCTTCTTCTTAATCTCGATATTCAGTCGCCGAATCTTCTGATTCAGCGTAGAGAGCGGCACGTGGAAGCGTTCCGCTGCCTCAGTCTGATTCCAGTTGCAGCGCTCCAACATGTCGGTGATGACGCGTCGCTCGACATCTTCGACAATTTCGAACAGCGATGCATCCGACGGCGGGTCGTGCAGCGTAAGCGAGGATCCGCGTCCGATCAACGAGTCGGGCAGCAATTCCACGTTGATCTCTGGGCCCGAGGAGAGAACGACCGCGCGCTCGATGACATTCTCAAGTTCCCGCACGTTCCCCGGCCACGAGTAAGCCATTAGCGGCCGCAGCGCTTCGGGAGTCACGCGCGGAACAGTCCGCCCGTTCTCTTCCGCATACTTCTTCAGGAAAAACTCCACCAGCAACGGAATATCTTCCTTGCGCTGGCGCAGCGGCGGCAGTTCGACGGTAATGACATTCAGCCGGTAGAACAAATCCTCCCGGAATCGCCCTTCCCGCACCATCTGCCGCAGATCAATATTCGTCGCAGCGATGATGCGGACATCGACCTGTATCTCCTGAATCCCGCCCAGGTGCATGAACCGGCGATCCTGGAGCACTCGCAGGATCTTTGCCTGGGTCTCCAGGCCCATGGTCGCGATCTCATCGAGGAACAGCGTGCCTTTGTCGGCAACTTCGAACAGGCCCTTCTTCGAGGCGATAGCGCTAGTGAATGCTCCCTTCACGTGGCCAAAGAGCGTGGACTCGAGCAGATCCGTCGGCATCGAGCCGGTATTGACCGGAACGAAGGGCTTATCGCGGCGTGGGGAGTTCAGGTGGATCGCTTTGGCGATGACTTCTTTACCCGTTCCGCTTTCTCCCTGCAACAGCACAGTGGAGCGACTCGTCGCCACTTGCGCGACCAGATCGAAAATCTTCAGCATGGGCTCGCTTTTGCCCACGATATTCTCGAAGTTGTAGCGCTGCTTGAGGGCGCGTTTGAGTTGGACGTTCTCCTCTTCAGCACGGCGCCAGCCGACAGCGGCCCGGACATCCGCCAGCAGTTTTTCGTTATCCCAGGGTTTCTGAACGAAGTTGGCTGCGCCTGACTGCATGGCGCGCACCGCATTTTCCACGGTGCCGTAGGCGGTGATCATGATGACCGGCAAATGGGGATCGTGGGAGTGAATCTCAGACAGAATCTCCATGCCGTTGCGGCCTGGCAACGTCAGGTCGAGCAGAACGAGATCGAAGGGACGGTTCGCCATCTGCGACAGGCCGTCCTCGCCCGTTCCGGCGGTTTCCACGTCAAAGCCCTCCAATTCCAGCAGGGTCTGAAGAGACTCCCGAATTTCCGCTTCGTCGTCGACGATCAGCACCGAACCGCCCACCGCAGATCCGCTGACCGCTCCGCGAGTTATGACTGCTGCTTCAGACATGCATTGCCTTCCTGCTCAACGGGAAATCCAGAGCGAACGTCGTGCCCGCGCCGGGGTCGCTCTCGACACGAATCTTGCCCGCATGTTCCTGGATAATGCCGTACGTGACGGATAGCCCGAGCCCCGTACCGCGGGTTTGGCCCTCTTTCGGGGATGTCTTGGTGGTAAAAAACGGATCGTAAATGCGCTGAATGTGCTCCGGCGCGATGCCCGAGCCGGTGTCACTTACGCGTACGCTGATAACTTCACCATTCGCAGTCGCCACGGTCAACTTCCCGCCGCCTGCCATTGCGTCTTTCGCGTTCAGAAAAAGATTCAGGAATACCTGCTGTAACCGGCCCGGATTTCCGTGAATCGGAGAAAGATTGGGGGTCAAATCTGACTCGACCGTAATCTTGGATACTTTGAATTGATGCTCAAGCAACGCCAGTGTGTCGGTGATGACCTTGTTGATATCCACGTTGGCGAACTCGGTTCCGCTGGTACGCGAGAAATTCAGCAGGTTGTTGACAATTTCCGACGCGCGGAAAGTCTGCCTCGTAATCTTCTCCAGCAGCCCTGATTTCTGGGGATCACCTTGCAGTTGTTTCGCGAGCATCTGGGTGTAAGACGAGATCACAGCCAGTGGCGTATTTACCTCATGCGCCACGCCCGCCGCGAGCAGGCCGATCGATGTTAGTTTGTCGGCTTGAGAAAGCTGGCCCTCGAGTTCCACGCGCTCAGTAATGTCGTCCATGATTACGAGGCGGCCAATGACCTGGAACTTGCGCGTCACCAGGGGCGCAATCGCAACGTTGACGGTGCGTGTTTCTCCCGCAGGAGTCGACAAGCGAAACTTGTACAGATTGTTGATGCCCGCGTTCTGCCGCACGCGATAGAACTCTTCGACAAACTCCGCCGGAAAGATGCTGCGCACAGGCTGAGTCAACGCCTGCCAGCGCGGCAAGGCATACATGACTTCCATCTGGGCGTTCCAGCTTTCGATGCGGTCTTCCATGTCGAGGGCCATCACACCCACGTTGATCGACTCGACGATGTTCTCGTTGAAATCCTTGAGGCGTTCGTACTCCGCAACCTTCTGCTGCAACGACGCATAGAGGCGTCCATTCTGGATCGCGATCCCCAGATACCCGCCCAGCGTTTCGAGCAGTTCGACGTCCTCGCTCGACAGATAGTCGCCCTTCGTGGTCTTTCCCAGGCCCAGCACCGCGACCGTCTTCTGCTGTGCGCGGCAAGGGATGTAGTAATTGAGATCGAGCCGGGCGATCGCTTCCTGTGATCCAGGAGTCTCTCGTGGAACCTGGTGCGTATTCTCGAAGAACATGTGGCCGGCGGCCCCGGGGCGCGGCGCGCTCAGAAACGTCAGATCCAGCCTCGATGTTGGATTCATGCCGATCGCCTTCGACAAGACGAACTGTTCGGAATCCTCTTCCGCGCGCAGGAAGATCGCGATGCGATCCACCGCCAGCGTGCGCGAGAGGCGGTCCACCACCGACGAGAGCAACGCGTTCAAATCCGTCTCGGAGCTGAGTTCGCGTCCGAATTCGATCAGTGTGCGCCGATAGTCATAGACCGTGCGGTAGAAAAGATGGTCGACCCGGTCTTGAATCCATTTCCGAACCGGATCAAACAGCAGGGCAGTGACTACAACCGCGAGGATCCATCCCACCGGACCAGTGCTTGGCTGCCGGCTGTGAACCAACGTCGCCACACCCGCGACCAGTCCGAAGTACAAACCCACGACAGTTGCGGCAGAGAGCGTGTAAACAACGCCTCGCTTGAAGATCAGATCCACATCCATCAGGCGGTAGCGGAAGATGGCGTAGCCAAAGGTCAGTGGCAGCACTACCAGCGAAAGCACGGAGAGCTTGATCAGTGCCTGCGGTACCCAGTCCATTCGGTGTGGGAAAACAAAGTTCAGGACATAAAGCAGCGTGTAAGGCGCAATGGCAAGGATCGTTCCCCGCGTCACCCACTTCAACTGCTGGCGCAGAATGGTGCTGCTGGCCTTTGAATAGCTGTACCACAGGAATGTCGCCGCCAAAACAAAGAACACCGCGCCATACGACAGGTCCATCCGATCGACGCCGCGGCTTAATCTGCCGCTCGCTTCCAACAACCGCATCGCAGCCAGGCGCAGGCTGAGCAGGAATGCGCCCGGCACATAAATCAACGTCAGGAGCCACGGATGCTTTCTGACGAACTGTCTTTTCTCGGGAAACGTCAGCACAAAATGCAGGAAGAGTGCCGGCAATAGTACCCAAGCCGCGACATTGCTCCAATAAACTTCCCAGTCGAACGCGTCCAGCTTGCCGGTGTAGTGAAACGAGTACGCGATGAAGGAAACCAGACAGAAGATATAGAAGTGCGTCGAGCCCTGCGCCGTCCAGCGCCGCAACAGCACATAAACTCCGATGACCAGATAAATCAGCGCGATCCCGCGGAGATAGTTATTCAGAGTGCGGTTCGCAGGCTCCAGAATCACGTGGGAATCAAGCGCTACGGAATGCCGAACCAGCGAGTACGAGGCTCTCTGCCAGACGCCGGTGCTGTAGAGTTGCCGCTCCAAGCCCGAGGTGTTCTTGACTTCTTGCCCATTCACCTCGATCAATTGATCGCCTGGCTTTATCCCGGCCCTAGCGCCCGGGCCGTCTGGTTCCACATCGTCGGCTACTAGCACGCCCGAGTGCTCCACCCAGCTCACACCATCATTGGGTGCGGTGGCTTTACGTTCTGTCTGAAAATTGAACCCGGCAAAAATCACCGCAGCCAGCGTGAGCAAGAACAACACGATGGCGACGGAACGAGCTTGGCTTTCCCACTTCATAGACTTCCGCTTTTGGCCCGAACCCCAAGTCGGCTGAGGAGCCGGGGAGGTCGACTTCCCCAAACTGTCACTTTGCAACTTCACTGCCACCTCAGTCGAAGCTTCAGGGCCTGCTAAGTGCCTTAGATAAAGCAACTTCCAAAATTATAGATGCACTTTCGAACAGCAGCTATGCCTTTTTGGATGTTTCTGTGAGATTCAGTAGCCCTCCATTTCCACGAAACCATGGGTTACAGCGCCTCGGGTTTGCCGCATGCAAGCGTCTGTCAGTTAATAGGATGATTAAAAAGAGGCTCTACCGGATTCGGAAGATGGCAAATTGTAGAGCGTCGAGATGAAATCGGGTCATTCGGAGAAAAACGGAGGAAACAAACGTGACTCTACTGTCCAGACCCAGACCCTTTTGCTTTGGAGATCTCTGTGGGTTCATCATCCCAGTCAAACGACAGCGCCCGAGCCGTCGTTTCGATCGGCTCCAGTTCGGGGATATCTTCGGCAACCGACGCACCCAATTCGGCGAACTTCCGCGCCGACACTAGTACCCGGCTCTCCAGCGATCCGACAGCCTGGTTGTAGGCGTCTACCGCACGGTCCAGATTCGTCCCAATGCCCGTAATATGGGTTGCCAGTTTGCGAAGACGCTCGTGCAGCTCTCTTCCCAGCGCGCTGATCTCCTGGGCATTGCGTGCCAGTTTCTCCTGGTTCCACCCGTAGTTGATCGCCTTCAGAAGTGCAATCAAGGTCGTCGGAGATGCGGGGATGACTCTACTGAGCACTCCGTGCTCGATGAGCCCCGTATCCTGCTCCAACGCAGCACTGAAGAAGGTCTCGCCGGGAAGAAACATCACTACGAACTCCGGCGTTGAGTCAAATTGTTCCCAATATTTTTTGCTGCTCAAAGTGTTGATGTGCTCGCGCACCTGGCGGGCATGATTTGCCAGGCAAGTTCGGCGCACTTCTTCATCAGTAGTTTCGAAGGCATCCAGAAAAGCCTGCAGCGGCGTCTTGGCATCGACGACGACATGCTTCCCGCCGGGCAGTTTCACAACCAGATCGGGCCGCAGGCGCCCGCTCTCTCCGAAAATTGTCTCCTGCTCGGCGAAGTCGCAGTAGGGCAACATTCCCGCGATCTCAACCACCCGCCGCAACTGAATTTCTCCCCATCGACCGCGAACGTTTGGAGTCCGCAGCGCACGCACCAGATTGCCCGTTTCAGACTGCAGCTCTTTTTGCGTAACGATCAGGGATTGCACCTGGGCCTTCAGATCGCCATACGCCTCACCGCGCGCGACTTCCATCTGCTGGATTTGTGCGTCGACCTTAGTGAGCGAATCACGCACGGGCGCAACCAGATCCGCCACCGCTTTTTGCCGGGCTTCCAGATCGCCTTTGGCCTCGCTTTGGAAGCGTTTCAACGTCTCCTGCGCGATTTGGAGGAAAGAGAGGTTATTGCTCTTCAGCGCGTCCGCCGCCAGCGCTTTGAACGCGTTCTGCAGATCCTCGCCTGCTTTGGTCAACAGCTCGATCTTTTCGTTGCTGGCCTTTCGTTCCAATTCCAGCGCAGACTCCAGCCTGGCGCGGCTTTCGAGCAGCTTCTTCTGATCGTCCAAAAGGCGCGCCAGATCAGCCTTTGCGGCCGCTAATTCCTTCTCTCTCAATGACAAATGAGCTTGCAAGGTGGCCGTATGCGAACGCAGGGCCAGCCAAGCAAGCAAACTTCCAAACAACAGGCCAATGACCCCACTGATCCCTAGTTCAATAGTCACAGGTAACTTCTTCCGCCCTTCTCCAACCTCTAGCCTAGCACCAGCGACATAGTTTGAGCCTGAACGAACCTCAAGCGGAAAGGGCCTGAGGCACGATCCCTCCCAGGATCCAGTAGGCACGAACTGGATGCTTAAGTTCTCCAGACGACTTCTCGCATTGGCGGTCGGCGCAGGGGTGATGACCGTGCAGCCGGCGGTGCACTTGGCTGCCGCCGAGGGCTCCGGCCAATCCGCTCATCGCGCCACGCTGAAGACAGCTTCCGCTAATGCTCCAGACATTCCTTACGTGGAATACGAGTTCCAGGTCGAACAAGACTTGCTTCAACTGGCCAACCAGTCGCGCCAGCGAGCCGGAGCGCCCAGCCTCGTACTCGACACGGGCCTGACCGCGGCCGCCCGCACCCACGCGCAAGCCATGCTTGAGGCTCATCAACTTTCGCATCAATTCGCTGGCGAGCCTAAGCTGGTCCAGCGCCTCGCTGCCACCAGCAGCCTGCAACTCGATCAGGCCGCGGAGAACGTCGCTCTCGATTACAGTGCCCAAGGCGGACACGAACATCTCATGCTTTCACCCCCGCATCGCGCGAACCTGCTCAACCCGGCTTATAACACGGTCGGGTTGGGCGTGGTCCGTAGCGGCGACCGCCTGTACATCGTGCAGGATTTCGCGCATGCCCTCCCCGCATACTCTGCCGATGAGGTAAAAGATCGCATTGCCGTAGCCGTCAATCAGGCGCGCCGCAAAGGCAGCCGGACTGTCCTGCTTCGCCGAGATCTGCAGAAAGCGGACGAAGCGGCCTGTTCGATGGCACGCGCAGACCGACTTGGGACCTCGCCAGTTCACCAGCTTGCCCGGCGGTTCACGGTTCTCACCTATACCAGTCTGCGTCCGGAAGCCCTACCCGGCGCTGCATCCCACGCCATCAACAGCCCCAATCTGCAGAACCTCTCCATTGGCGCTTGCTACGCGCGTACCAATACCTATCCGACCGGTGTGTACTGGATCGTGATGTCGCTGGACTGATCTTTTTCAGACCTGACCAGAATTCCGGACATCTCCTCACGTCGTTCCGAAAACATCTGTACACGCCGCTTTTCGTTCTATCTAATTCCTTTGTTATCAATACTCGCGGCGCGGCCCGCCGAGTGCATTGGTAGAGAGCAACTTCGCCACTTTGCAGTTGGGGCAAGTCGATGCACGGAAGATGGGCTGGCGGCGGTCGCAGGCGGGAGTGCTCTCGACGGTTCTGGAAGGGACTGATAATTCCCGGTCTGGTCCGTGAACGTGGTCAAACCGAAGGAAAGCGAGTACGAAGTGAAGGTCAACGCCTGTACCGGAGCGATTTTCGCCATCCTTGTCGGAGGTTAGGCGTCGATCAGGGGGCCGCCTCGGAGCGTTGTCGTCGCCAAAATCAAGATCACTCTTTTGGCTGCTCCCCCAGAGCACCCTCGGGGCCGGACCTCCTACTCGGCCCCGGGGATTTTTTCTTCTACCCAACCTTCCCCGGCAATCCGTTTGCCTATTCCCGTGGTGAAAGTCAGCCCAAGGGGGGTTGTAATAAATTCGACAACAAGGATAGGAAAAACAGAATTGAGCCAAACTGAGCCGATCCTTACTTCGTGGGGACTGAGTAGTGCGCCGCTACCAGGCGCCACTTGCCGGATTTCTTCATCCAGACATCCGTAAAACGGTCGTGATAGTCGTACGTTCTCAGATTGTCCACTCCCTTTTCGTGATAGACACCCGTTACGACCGCGGTATCGCCATGCATGCGGATCTTCATCTCGGAAATGTCCGCCAATTCCACGTGCGTGGAAGAACTCGCGCTGTAGCTCAAGTAGCCTGTTTTGCTGTAGGTGCTGCCATCCTCAAAAGTAATCACAAAGTCCTCATCCAGGACAGCCGCAAAAACCTCGACTTGCCGGTGCTTGTAGCAATCCAGCATTTTGAGTTCAAGGGCTCGAACCTCGGCTGTTCCGGTTGGTTCTTGCGCTTCAGCCGGGAGGACCGGCAGAGCGGCCATGCAGAGCACGGCGGTTATGAGGACATTTTTGCGCATACCCCACAGATTCTTCACGTTTCCGCGATGGGCGACAAGGTTCCTTTGGTCATGCCGTCCTGTGCTACGCTTTCGGCTGGCGCTGGGCGCTTTTGGCATGGAACCTTCCGATCCAGACCGTAACCCGGAAGCGGGAAGTGGGGCTTACGATCCACGCTCATCTATCCGCATCGGCACGGCGGGATGGTCGTATAAAGACTGGGAGGGGATCTTCTATCCCCCGGGCATGCAGCAGCGGAAGGTGCATCCGCTCGAATACCTCGCCCGCTTCTTCGATACCGCCGAGATCAACACATCTTTTTACGGGCCGCTGAAGCCCGAGTTGGCCAAGCTTTGGGCAAGGAAGGTCTCCGCCATCAATCCACGATTCCTCTTCACGGCCAAGCTTTACCGCGCGTTCACTCATTCACCGATTGCAGTGATGGAGCCGACCTCTGCGGCGACGATTCGCCCTTCTGACGATGACGAGATCAAGACCCGCGAAGGACTGGATGCGCTAGCCAACGAAGGCAAGCTGGGAGCCCTGCTCATTCAATTCCCGGTGTCGTTCAAGAATACGTCGCTCAACCGCGAGTATCTCGAACGCCTGCTACGTCAGTTCATCGAATATCCGCGAGTGGTTGAAGTGCGCGACTCAAGCTGGAATAACCCGGATACTTTGGCGGAGTTCGCGCGCCAGAACGTCGCCTTCTGCAACATCGATCAGCCGGTGATGGGGAAGTCTCTCGCCCCCACCGAGCATGTCACCGGGCCGATTGCCTACGTTCGCCTGCACGGACGCAACTACGATCAGTGGTTCGACTCCGACAATCGCAATGACCGCTACAACTACCTCTACAAAGAGGGTGAACTCGACGAGTGGAAGGAGCGCATCGAAAATGTTGCCCACAGGGCGCAAACCACGTACGTGATCACTAATAATCACTTCGAGAGCAAAGCCGGAGTGAACGCGATCGAGTTGAAGTCGATGATCGACGGCAAGCGCGTGCCCGCACCGCCGACCCTGATCCAGAAATATCCGGAGCTGAGAAAATTCGCTGATCCCGCCAACGATGCCGAAGGTCCGGCCCCGGGCCAAATGTCACTGCTCGCGTGAATCTCTCACTTCGGCACAAAGACAAAACCCCGAATAATTACTGACTGATTCTCTTTCGGCGTCGCGCGGAAGCACCATAGGTTGATGCCTACCGGCACCGATTCTTGGGGAATGTTCTTAGCGGTCGAAGAATAGGTTTCCGTCTTGATGACGTCGGCGGTGTTGCCGATCGCGTGAGCGCCGTTCATCAGAGTGAACACGATGTGGTCGGAGTCCCACTCCATTCGGGCGGTCGTGAGAGACCCACCGCTGACGTGGAAGTTATCCTCCCAACTCGAAGTGCCATCATGTTTGCGCTTCCCCGTGGAGGGATAGACGGTGAAATCGGCATTGCAGCCGTGACAGGTATTGTTCCATTTGGAGAATTCAATGTCGATTTCATTCTCTGCGTCGACGCCGATGTGATGAGTCGGCCCATAGGGGAAGAGGCCGAGCACCGTCGTTGGATCCATGTCATAGACATTGCCCTCAATCACCCACTGGTAGGTTCCAAACCCGAGTCTTTCGGCCGTAAATACTTCCGCCGATGTCCATTTCCCGTCACGCTCAGTGATTTCAAGATGCAGGTATCCTTTGTCGTCGACGCTGACGTTCTTCGCATCTCCGCGGGCAACGCCGGCCATTCCTCCGCTGGTGACCTTCCATGTGCGGCCAGCCCATGCGATCGTCTGAGCCTGCGCCGAGTGAAAGAAGCAAAGCAAGAAAAGAGTGATGATGGGTCGAACCAGCACTACTTTGAAGGGGTATCTCATTTTTCTGAATCACTCCTGGAGGAATGAAATATCGTATTGTTGTCTAACCGGAGGTAAAAGTGGGATTCACGAGAAAGATTAGCACCTTGGCAGTTCTATTCTGTCTTTTGGAAGGGCCACTCTCCTTTGCTTGGGGAAACGAGGGACATACCGCAGTCAATTCGGTGGCGGCGCGTAACATCCCGCCGACTATGCCACGGTTTCTGCAGCGCGCCAGCGCCGAAATTGCATATCTCGGCCCTGAGCCCGACCGCTGGCGCAGTCCGTCCGAATTCGCCCTCAAGAATGCGCAGGAAGCGGATCATTTCATCGATCTGGAGCGCGTCGAGTGGATGAAGCCGCTGCCCGCCGGACGGTATGAGTTCTATCGAAAGTTATACGAGAAGCGCGCCGGTACTCAGAGCAACGCGGACGACTATCTCCCGGAGCACGTTGGGCTGCAACCTTACATCACCATGGAAGTATTCGGTCGTCTAAAGGCCGCATTCCGCGAGTACCGGCGTTTGCGTGAACTGCACCAGCCGACCGTCCCCGTTGAGAGGGCGATTGTCTTTTACGCCGGATGGCTCGGGCACTATGTGGGGGACGGCTCACAACCACTCCATACGACGGTGAGCTACAACGGCTGGGTAGGCCCGAATCCGAACCACTACTCCATAGAGCCGGGCATTCACTGGCGGTTCGAGGGCCCATACGTCGCGGCAAACATCCATGCAAACGATTTCGCCGGTATGGTGCATGCCCCAGAGCGCCTGGTGGACCCGTTTCACCAATACCTGGATTATCTCGAAGATTCGCACAAGCTCGTGGAAAGAGTGTACGAACTCGATCAAGCGGGCGGCTTTAAGGATAAAGGTTCTCCTGAGGCGCGGACGTTCACCGAACAGCGGCTCGCCGCGGGATCACAGATGCTGCTGAACCTCTGGTACACCGCGTGGATCGATAGCGCCGTTCCGGAGCCCGAGCACGGGAAGCCTGCCACGCCCAAATCAACCAAGTAAACCCAGATCAGAACCCTCGCCGTTCAACTTTTATCTGGTGAGTGGAGCGACCGGAATGAAATCGTTCAACGGGTCATACGGCAGGTTCTTCAACAGCGCGGCGCTGTTAGCCTGAGCGCTGCTGTTAACGAGCAACGCATAACCATCAGCTGGCAACTGCGCAACCAGAGCGGGCGCCGCTGTGCTCCCCGCGCCGGGATGGTTCTCTACTGTCACAGGCTGACCCCATAGCGCGGTTAGCTTCGGACTGATGGCGCGGGCTATGATGTCAGGTCCACCACCAGCACCGAATGTTCGATTATCCGCACTGGCTTCGCTGGATAATCTTCTAAACCTTGCAGCATCACAACCAGCGAGCACACAAGCCCCAAAACCATCCGCGTCGACATGATCCACCGCCCGAAGGATTACTGCGTCACGAACGTAACGGACCCGAAACTCAGAGAAATTGTAGCCTCAGCGAACGGTAGTTGGTGAAGCATCCTAATTACACTTAAAACCTTGGTGAGCGACGTCGCCTGTTTCAACAGTCAGCTCCGAGCTAGATTGCATGTTTGCTTTTCAGGGCGTGGACAAGGGTACGGAATGAAGAGCCTTTCTCGACAGACATATGGAGTTCCGTTGCATTGACCGACTGAGCGAGGATGTCATCATCCGCGTTAATTGCTTCGTTTATGACATCGCGCACAACCTGATACGGTGAGTCATCCACTGCGCGAAGCGATAGACTGACTGGAACTTTTCGCCCGACCAGTTTTGCGTATAAACCAACAGGCTTCGCGGGAGTGATACCATCCACCAGCCAGGCATGGTCGTTGCTGTCGTATAGAACCACACGTCGCCCGTTGTATTTCCTGATTGCAGAAGTTGTCCACAGGGATAGTTCTTCCGCGCTGGACACGTATTGTACCCACCCGTCGTTTGCAGCGATCAGAGCTGGGAAGGCAACTGCTCGCAAATCCATGATTTTCTGCTGCGAAATTATAGCGCCGGTACTTCACGTTCATCGAGCATCACGTCAGTTGTTGTAACATCGACTCTGCTCATCTTACGATTCCAGACAAACGCTTCGATATGAAGCAGATCGAAAGCAATCGGAACTTGACCTGGTTTCACAGTTACGTCGGGTTCGGGACTGAAGCCTTCAGGATTGCAAAGCGTGAACCATATTATGGTACGACCCTAAGGCGAGAATTTCCATGCAGATCGATCCAGCGGAATTTGGGTCAGTGATTTCGTTCAGCTGAGCAACCGGCACCACAGTTTCGAACTCTGATTGCGTCTAGCATATGGTCGAGATTGCTTCGACTGAAGTATCGTCCCTTCACAAACACGGATTGAATCTTTTTGATGTTCTCGATGCCAGCAGTCGGGTCGGCGTCAAGCAACAGAAGATCCGCTGCGTTCCCTACCACGATGTTTCCTGCATCGCTTAGCCCAAGGAATTCCGCCGGTCGGATCGTCGCTGATTGCAGCGCTTCCATCGGAGTGAATCCCGCGTGAACCAACAACTCCAGTTCCTTGGCCAATGCGAACCCCGGCACATTATGGGTGTCGAGCGAATCAGTTCCCGCCAGAATTGCCACTCCCGCCTGGTGCATTCGGCGCACCATTTCGGTTTGTTCCGACATTTCTCGTTTCCACCAAGCCAGTTTGTCCGGTTGCATGGCCCCCTTCAACTTTTCGGGAGTCCACTCATCCCTCACGGATTTGGGCAAATACTCCGCGTCGGGATCGCGGGCTGAGAGTTCATCCAAATGGCTGCTCACGAACGTGGAAACCAGAGTGGGTACGACCCAGGTTCTATTTTGGCGAAAGGTAGCCCACAACTTCTGCGCCTTTTCTTCACTAAAGCTTTGGTCAGCCGCGTCTTCGACTTTCGCAACTTGCCGAATGCTTCCGGATCGCATGGCCTTCGCCATTTCTCCCCGAAGTTCTTCTTCGTGGCTTGAGCAGGCAATGGCAACCCCTCCATACAAGATGTGCTCAATACTCTTCTGCCCCGCCTGAGATGCCTCGGCAGTCCCAACCACCGTAGGCACGTGTCCCACGATCGGCAAGTGCTGCGCTTTGCTCTCGGCGACTGCAGCAAAATAAGAATCTCGATCCAAGCCCGACAAGACCTTGATGAAGTCCATATGCTGAGCCGCAAGCTGGTCAACGGTGTGGCGAGCCTGGTCTTCAGTCTTTACCGCAATGACACTTGGATCGTCGGAATCTCCATCTAACATCGGGCCAGCCCTGACGATCTGGGGCCCGACGAGTTCACCCTGCGAGATTTGTCGTTTCCATGTTTGCAGGGCTGCCAAGCTGCCACCCATGTCCCTGATCCCGGTCACGCCATTGGCAACCAGCAGCGGAAGCAGCGTATCTCGCGACCACCCCGGATTCGCACTCAAACCCGCGGTGTGGACATGCATGTCCCACAATCCCGGAACCAAGAACCGCTTCGTTCCATCAACCACGCGGGCGCCTTTCGGACGAGGTAGCTTGTGCCCAATCTGCTGGATGCGGCCATCGGCCACCAGAACGTCCATCTCCGGCGTTACGCGGCCCCCCATCACGTCCACCAGGTTCACGGATCGAATGAAGGTAGGCACATTGTTTGTCGGCTGCTCTCCTCGAACCGGCGAGGAAGGAAACGGGGTGATTGCCAGAAGAACGACTAGGTAATTAACTTTCATTGCGGGCCATTTTGAAAGCATCTCCATTTTTCATACCATTTCTTAAGCGGTCACGCCTACTCTTTCCTGCCCGATGAGTCCAAGCGCTGCCGAGGCGGGATGAACTGTCGTTCCTTAGGTGTGAAACCCTACGATTTCTTTAAACTTATCGCCCTGCTCCCTAAGTTCTCGGTTGGCGAACAATCGCCTTACAGTCAAGACCCTGCGATCGAAAACCGGGGAGGAGGGGGCTGGCCCGTCCTTTCGTAAAGTCCTACCGTTAGAGGGTGCCCTGCCCTTCTCGCGTTTTGTGCGAGAGGGCGGGGATTTTGACTTCCTCATCTTGTTCCCGCTTCGGAAAACAAACTTCAAAACCTGAGGACGTTCACCAGTTTCTGAAGCGAACGTGAGAGAAATCACAGCCCGATGTGACAAGCGACCTTGCGCACAAAATCAGTAGAGCAGATCATGGCCAAAGCGAAAGCGGTGTGAACCAGGCCCTGTCGATACCGCCTAAGTCCCTGCGGCTCAAGATTTTGCCCCTAAACGCTTGAGCCCCATAGATTATTGCAAGGTTTTCTGCTCAATCGATGATTCCACTAGACCGGAGGGGGAGGGGTACCCGAAAATCCATCTGGTTCCCAAAATGAAACGCAAGTGGTGGCCCGATAAGTAGACGGAGAGCGTCAGCCGAAGACCGAAGACCGAAGACTAACAACCCGAAGCCCAACGACGCAACGAGATCCTGAGTCAGACAAACACCAGCAAAGTAGACGCTAAGCCCGCGCGGCGGCGTGATCGGCCATGCGGCGCTTGCTGTAGCGCAGCGCTACATTCATGAAGACATTGCCCATGGAGGTCTCGAACAAGATCATCAGGGCCTCGGTGTCTTCGCTGGTCTTGTCGCCCTGCTCGGCGGTGAGCAGCAGCGGCGGATGAACGCGGAAATGGAAGCCCTGGTCGTTAAGCGCCGAGATGGCGTTGCCCACGACCTGATTCGCCAATTCGAAAATGGTTTCCTTGATGAGCGCGTCGGATTCGGGGAGGTCCGCGCCAGCGTAATGGCTGGCCACGCGCACGGCGGTCTGCGGCTCGAGATCGAGGATAATGCGGCCCTCGATGTCGCCCGTCAAAGCAATCATGCCCGCCACGCCTTTACGGCGATAGGCTTCCTCCTCCATGGTAAGGTTGCCTACCTTGGTCGATCCCTGCAGGCCTTGCGACAACACGGCGTCAGCCGCGTTGATGAAAGGCTGGATCAGTTCCATCTTCATTGAATTAGGCTCCCGCTCCTGCGGCACTCGTCACTGCGCCATCTTCACCGAGCACGTACTTGATCACTTCGTAGAGCACTTCCGGCTTTACCGGTTTCTGCACGAAATGGCGTGCACCCCGTTGCAGCGCGGCGACGATGTTCTCCTGATATCCGACAGAGGAGACCATGACGATGCGCGCTTCCGGATGCTGCTGGACGATCCGTTCGGCTGCTTCGATCCCTTCCATCTGCGGCATGGTAAT
>DATMOO010000124.1:0-9836 GCA_035568275.1 Candidatus Sulfotelmatobacter sp. | reverse complement strand
TTACGGCCAGGCGATTCGCCTTACGGCGATCCCATTCCACGGAGTGGTTTACCATTCCCGACTCGATGCACGCAACCGGAGCTATCCGTCGAGCTCTGCACTTAACGACATGCTCGTCGGTCTGAGGCGAAGCCTCGCTGGAGTTGTGGCTAGGGCACGTTCACAGAATCGTGAGTCTCAGCGGGCACGTACTTCACCGCCGCCGTGCGTTCCAGCTTATCCCAGGCGAACTTGCGCCCTTCCAAAGCGCGCTTCAGCGTCTTGAACAGCACAATCGAGAATAGCTGACGATAGGCGAAGCGCTGGAGCCAGACCTGACTGAGTAGCCAGGGGTCTTCCTTGTCATCGGGGCGACGGCGCTCAAGAGCAAAAGCAATCGCCGAGGCAAAGAAGTCAATCACCAGGAAGGCGAAGAAGAAGAGCACGAGTTTGTGGAAGCTGGCTGGATCGGTGGAATCCGGGTGGAAGTGTTTCTGGATGAAGTACCACATGGTACCGACCGCGAACATGATATCGATGAGCGGCGACACCAGCGGCAAAAGAATCTGGAAGATGACAATATTAGGCAGCGCGACCCAACCCAGCGCACCCTTGCGCGCGAAGACGCCGCGATGCTTGTACACAGCCTGGAGAATTCCAAACGACCAGCGGAACCGCTGGCGCATCAAGCCATTCGCATTCGTCGGCGCCTCGGTATAGGCGAGCGCCATGTCTTCGTATTCGACGCGATAACCCCTGCGCAGCAGCGCCATGGTCAGATCGGCGTCTTCGGCGACTGTGTCAATGTGATAACCACCAGCTTCGCGCACGGCCGACACACGCCATGCCCCGATTGCACCCGGCACGACGCTGACCGCTCCCAGGACGTCGAGCGCCCGCCGTTCAAAGTTCTGGCTGGTGATATATTCCAGCGCTTGCCATCGCGTCCACACGTTGACCCGGTTGCCTACCTTGGCATTCCCCGCGATCGCTCCAACTTTCGGATTGATGAAGTGCGGGACCAGTCTCGAGATCGCGTCAGGAGCGATGATCGTATCGGCGTCGATACCCACAAATAGCTCTGCGTCGCCGATGTGCTCGATGCCGTAATTCAGGGCTTCTGCCTTCCCGGAGTTCCGCTTGCCGAGAATCAGTACCTTGCCCGATGCTGCTTCCGCTTTGAAGGCATTGCGCGCCACCTCCAAAGTTCGATCCTTTGACCCATCATCGATCACGATCACTCGCAGGTTCGGGTAATTCGAATTCAGGGCCGCGCGCACTGTGCGCTCAATAACCTTCTCTTCGTTATAGGCGGGAATCAGCACCGCGACTTTCGGCTTGTAGGACGCAACCTGAGCGGGCTTGCCAAAGATCTTTTCGTGGACCCGGTCGTACACTGCTGCGGCGCCAATAAAGATAAGGCGCCCAGTCATCAGCAGGTCGCCGATCAGGAATATCCAGGTGATCCCGACGACGCCGACGTCGAACAGCCAGAAGCCCAACCGATCCAGCCGCGCTGCCCATCGCTCGCCACGAGGCAGGGGAGCCATCACGTCAGTGATCTTCATGTTCAGGAGTTCATAGACTGGCGCGATCTCGTACCCTCGGGCGCGCACACCGTCAATGATCATGGGCAGAGCGCGCACCGTCTCAGAGCGATCGCCGCCACCGTCGTGCAGCAGCACGATATTGCCGCAGCGCAGGTCCTCCACCCGGCAAGGCGGCAGGTGCGAAAGCACGTAGTCAGTGATCTGTTCGGCGGTATGACGTGGATTCTCGCTCCAGTCGTTGGGGTCGATCCGGTTGCCCACCGTAATGTAGCCCATCTCCTGCGGAATCTCGAGCGGGCGAACCTGGTCGGCCGTGTCCGGTTCTTCGTCGATGGCATAGGGAGGCCGCATCAGCGTGGTCCGCACCCCCAACATGCTGGCGAACAGCCGCTCCGTGAGATTCAATTCCGCCTTGATGAGCGGAGTCGACATGTTGGTGACGTCAGGATGGGTGAACGTGTGATTCCCGATCGTGCTGCCTTCGTCTCTAATCCGCTTCGCCAGACCTGAGAACTTGTCGGCCTGAATTCCAATCAGAAAGAAGGTCGCCGTCGCGTGCTTCGCCTTAAGAACGTCGAGAATCTTCGGAGTCCACTCCGGATCCGGACCGTCATCAAATGTGATCACGACCTTGTTCGGTGAGTAGCCATAGCGCGCTACGCGATACGGTTCCGGCAAGGTCTGAAAGACTTCGTCGTCAATCATCTTGCTGTTCGCGTCCACGCTGATGTCGCGCGTGCCGTGAGCGGGCTTATCTTCAATGCGCAGAATCTCCCCCTGGCCTTCCATATCGACCTCGGCACCCGGGGGAACGTCACGCAGTTTGTCGGGTGCCCCGGTGTCTCCCGGCATATCCCACACCCGCCACAGCGAACGGTCCTCGCTGCCCAATCGCCACAATGCGAATGTCTTAATCCCCATCGACTGCGCGGCTCGCATCTGGTTCAACGCCGTCACCGCGTCGACGAACCAGATATCGTGGCGCAGATTGCGTTCGTCAAGATAGCTGAAATGAGGATTCATCGCGTCGTCATCGAAATTGACGTCCTCGTCCGAGTCCCGCGCAGCCAGCCAGGCATCCTGCACGCTGACCGTGCTGTCGTGAATTTCAGGCGGCAAGGTCCCCTTTTTCGGCTTCTGCACCCAGTCATAACCGTAGTTTGCGATCGCGCAGATGACTTTTTCCTTCGGAATCACCCCCGTTGCGTATTTCAGGTTCTGTTCAAACCAGTCCTGCGAGGAAACAGGTCCGGACGCCGCTCCCGGATAATGTTCGTCATAGTTCATCAGAATGACGCCGTCCGCTGCAGTCGCTATAGCCTGGTAGTCGAATTCTTCGTTGTGAGGCGGCACGGCGACGTACAGTTTCAGGCCGCGCGCATGCAGATCCGCGGAAATTTCCCGCAGCAAAGCGACGTAACCAGGCTGGCCACTGGGCGGAAAGGCCTCGAAATCAATCATCAATCCCCGGAAGTGCCCTGACGAAAGAAACTGTCCCGCTTGTTTCCGGAAAAGCGCGCGCGCATCGGCATTGTTCAGGAACTCCGATACGTCCACCCAGTTCGCGCCGTCGGAGTTGTTGACCATAGGGAAGACTTCCATGGCCGGATTGTCCGTCTTCAAAAACGGCATGACCTTGTCATCGACCGGCAGCACCCTGTTCGCTTGCACGAGGTCGAAATACTTGTTGGTCTGGTCGTCGACTCCCTGCAGGCGGCCATCTGGCGTGAAGACATGCAGCCAGTCCGGAAACAGCATGTCGATCTGGTGAGCATAGGAACGAAGGGACGAAAAACTCGCTGCGTCCCAAGGGACATAAAAAGCGGCGCGGATTCCTTCTTCCTGATTCAGCTTGACTTGCGAGGCGGCCAGCTTGGTTTTGCGGTGCGACCGGGCAGCGGCCTTCTTGGCGCGTTCTTTGGCTTTCTCCTTATCCGTTTCCTTGAGACCCTTTAAAGGGCGCTTTTGCGGGAAAAACAGAAGTTCGGGCAAGGGTTCGTCGCGCAGAGCGCTATAAACGAAGAAAATAAGAAGCGCCGAGGCCAGGACAGCCGTGACGTCAAAGAGACGGCGCAGCCGTTTCCAGCGGGCGCGGCGCGGATCATAAAAGACTGGCTCAGCCATGGGAGACGGTTTTCATCGTATGCTGCTGCAAGCACACGGTCAATTCTCGGAAAGGCAGGGTGAGTAGCTGCTCAGGGTCATAAGATGCAGTTTCCAGCTACCGGGGTAGTCCCGACGCGCTATGATTCGCAGCGGGGCGCTGATGCGCGAAATGATCCGGAAGCACGCGCGGTTTTTCCTCGGGATCACCTTGGCGGGCTTGGCTTTCCGCCTCTTCCTGGTTTTCCGTGCTCCTGGAGTGGTCGACGACTCCCGTCTATACGCCGACATCGCCAAAAACTGGCTGCAACACGGCATTTACGGGATCACGAACTCGGGCGCGATCATGCCGACGCTCTCCCGCCTGCCCGGTTATCCCGCGTACCTGGCCGCGATCTTCTGGGTTTTCGGCAGCGACAACTTCCGAGCTGTCCTGCTCGTGCAGGTGCTGTTCGATCTCGCGACCTGTTTCCTGGTCGCCGACATGGCTCTCCGCCTGTTTTCCGAACGCGCCGCGAAAGCCGCGTTCCTGCTTGCTGCTATTTGCCCCTTCCTTGCGAATTATGCCGCCGCTGCGCTGACCGAGACGCTCGAAATATTCTTCACCGCACTCGCGTTCGAAGGCGCATTTCGTGGCCTGAATATCGGGGCACCATCCGCTAGACCAGGCCTGCCATGGCTTGGTTGCGGATTGGCCATCGGAGGCGCCATTCTTCTCAGGCCCGACGGCGGCATTTTGTTAGCGTCCATCGGCGCATATCTGTTGTGGCTGCTGTTGAAGGCTCTCCGCCGAGCGACGGATCCCACGGAGCGCGAATTTACACCGTCCCGAATCATTCTGGCCGGCGTGCTTGTAGCGACCGGCGCTCTTGCGCCTCTGATTCCGTGGACCGTGCGGAACCTCCACACCCTTCACCGCTTTCAGCCTCTTGCTCCACGGTACGCCAACGATTCCGACGAACCTCTAATGCCGGGTTTCAACCGCTGGGTAAAAACATGGATGGCCGATTACGTTTCAGTGCAGGAGATCTACTGGCCGGTCCCCGGTTCTGACATCGATTTCGGCCGGCTTCCGCGTCGCGCCTTCGATTCTCCCGAGCAACGGAAGCAGACCGCCGACCTCTTCTCCCTGTACAACGCCAGCCACGACATGACTCCGGAAGTCGACGCCCGTTTTGCCGCTCTGGCAGAGGAACGCATCCACGCTGCTCCTCTGCGCTACTACGTGTGGCTTCCGGCGCTTCGCATCGCCGATATGTGGCTGCGCCCGCGAACCGAATTGTTTCCGTCCGACCCCCGCTGGTGGGAATTCAATGACGACCATCGCTGGCTCGCACTGAGCCTCGCCTTTGGCGTGATCAACCTCGGTTACGTAGTAATGGGAGTGACCGGCTTCGTACGCGGCCGCGCAACGTTTGGGATCGGGATCCTTCTCGTGTTTGTCGTGCTGCGCTCTCTCTTTCTCGGGAGTCTCGAAAATCCTGAGCCTCGCTACACGCTGGAGTGCTTTCCAGCCTTGATCGTTGGAGCGGCGGCTTGGTTTCATACCTAGTTTCCAAATCTGGAAGCCAAGTATGTGACATCGCGTATTCAATCGTTTTATGAGCCGGCTAAGTCCGGCAGATTGAGCTTGAATGTTGTGGCGGTGAAGTTGCACAATACCGCCCCATCAGGGTTCCCAGGGTCTCGGTCGTCTCAACTCCTGGGGTCAAACGTTATCGGAATTAGTGTGCCCTCTTTTGGGGGAAGGGAGCTTCCTAATGCGTTCTGGCTCATGGTTAGTGGCGGTAATCTGCTCTCTGCTTGCGCTCGGCACGTTGGCTGGCGCTCAATCTGCAACGACGTCGTTACATGGGAATGTGTACGACGCTAAAGGTGCCGTCGTGGCCGGCACGGATATCACGATTACCAACTCTGCTACCGGGTTCACCCGGAGCACAAAGAGCGACAGTCAGGGCGCCTACCAGTTCCTCGAATTACCCCCTGCAACTTACGAACTCACGGCGCACGCGTCCGGATTCGCGGCGGTAAAAATGAGCGGAATCCAACTCTTGGTGAACACGCCAGGCACAGTAAACGTCAACCTTCAGGTAGCCGGTGAGGTGGTCACAGTCGAGGTGGCAGGATCGGCGCCAATGGTGAATACCGTGAATGCCGCGCTCGGTCACGCATTTGACAGTCAGCAGATCGCCGATTTGCCATTCGAAGGTCGCGACCCGACCGGCATCCTGAGCCTGCAGCCGGGAGTAGCATTCACTGGCAACAGTCCGCACATCAGCAGCGCCTCCGACAGTCGCAGCGGCTCGGTTGATGGAGCCCGTTCCGATCAGACCAATGTCACATTGGATGGGATCGACAACAACGATCAAACGTTGGGCACGGCTTTTCAAGGGGCAGTGCGCGTCCCGCTCGATTCGTTGCAAGAGTTCAAAGTGACGACCGCGAGCTCCGATGCCGATACCGGCCGATCGTCCGGCGGGCAAGTTTCTCTGGTGACTAAGTCCGGCACCAACTCCCTGCACGGCGGAGCATACATCTACAACCGTAGCGGCATCGGTGAGGCGAATGACTGGTTCAGCGAGCAGGCGCAGGTTGCCGCAGGTCTACCGAACCAGCCTCCACACCTTGTACGCAATACTTTCGGAGCGTTCGTAGGCGGACCCATCATTAAGGACCGGCTGTTCTTCTTTGCCGATTACGAGGGCGGTCGTCTTCATCAAAACCTCCAGGTTACGCGTATCGTTCCGAGCGATGACCTTCGGAACGGCATCATCAGCTATCAATCATGTGACACCGCTACCCTGGTTGATCCGAAGTGTAAAGGCACCTCGACCGTCGAGGGGAGCGTAACGCCGCATATCGTGACGCTATCCGCTGCGAATTTAGCGTTCTTGGATCCGAACTGTTCCGGCTTGGGGACTTGCCCGAACGGGCCGGGTCCGAACTCTGCCGTAATGAGCATTTTCAACCAATATCCTCATCCCAACACAGACTCCGTTGGGGATGGTCTCAATTACCGCGGTTTCACATTCTCGTCTCCGCTACCTCAGAAGCTGGATGCTTATGTGGTGAAACTGGACTACAACGTCACCAAGAATGGTAACCACCGCGTATTCCTTCGAGGAGTGCTCGACAGTGATCGCACTGCTCTCGCACAGGATCCTACTTCGCTTACTGGGGATGGAGGATCGCAATTTCCAGGAGACCCAGCAAACCGAAGCCAGGTGAATACCAGCAAAACCGTGAGTCTGGGCTACACCGCAACCCTGAGCAATACTTTGATCAACGATTTCCGCTTTGGATATATTCGACAGGGACTCGAAACGCTGGGACAGCAAACGTCCCACTTCATCCATTTCCGCGGCATGGATGACCTTACAGCTGAAACTCCCACCACCCATGTTGGCGTCCCCGTCAAGAACTGGGTGGACGACATCACCAAGATCAAAGGGGTTCACACTCTTCAATTTGGTGTGAACCTTCGTCAGGTGGACAATGTTCGTCAATCGAACTCCACCTCATACTTCACCGCGACAACGAATGCGTTCTGGCTGGCCGGTTCGTGCATCTCAGACTGCGGTACAAGTCTCGATCCCTCGGTTCTAGCGGGCCCCACAGGCTATCCGACCTACCAGAGTGTCTATAGTGCATTCTCAACCAGCTACGATTTTCCAG
This sequence comes from Candidatus Sulfotelmatobacter sp., assembly GCA_035568275.1. Classification (GTDB taxonomy): domain Bacteria; phylum Acidobacteriota; class Terriglobia; order Terriglobales; family Acidobacteriaceae; genus Sulfotelmatobacter. The sequence continues at coordinate 2,529 of DATMOO010000124.1, read as the reverse complement.
TGACTGCGCTGGCAGGCTTGGTCACAGAGGTGGGTTCGAACTACAACCTCACCAAGACGCTCGCTCCGCTGACAGAAGGCACGTCCGTCCCGCGTCATTTCAGGAGTCATGAGTGGGAGTGGTATGCCCAAGACTCGTGGCGCGTCCGGAAGAACCTGACTGTAACCTATGGCTTGCGCTACACGCTCTTGCAGCCTCCATACGAAACGACCGGAACGCAGGTCGCGCCTACGTTCAGCATGAACGATTGGTTCTACAAGCGGGCCGGAGCCATGCTGCAAGGCCAGACCTACGATCCGTTTATCAGCTTCGCGCCATCGGGCCAGGCCAATGGCGGCAAGCCCTACTGGGAGTGGGATTACAAAGATCTCGCTCCTCGACTTGCGATCGCCTACTCGCCCGATGCCGACAGCGGCTGGAGCCACAAGCTGTTCGGCGGTCCAGGCAAGACCTCGATTCGCATTGGGTATGGAATGTACTACGACCACTTCGGCGAGGGCATCACGAACAGCTTTGACCGGAATGGATCGTTCGGTTTGACCACATCGATCACGAACCCGGCAGGCATTCAGGGTGTGGATACTTCTGCGCGCCTCACCGCTTTGAACACGATACCCACTACCAGCGCGGCCACGACCAGTGATTGTCCGACGGCGCCTTGCCCGATTGTGGAACCTGCTCCGAGTGGCTCGTTCCCCGTACAGCCGCCAACCAGCCTCGCCGCTGGCGGTTTCGCCATCACCTGGGGTTTGAACGACCATCTGAAGACACCCTATTCGCACGTGATGAACCTCTCGATCACTCGGGAACTCCCCAGCAACTTCGTAGTTGAAGCCGCCTACGTGGGACGCTTGGCCCACCGCTTGCTTCAAGAGGAAGACCTGGCGATGCCGTTAAACTTGACCGATCCGACGAGCGGCACCAGCTACTTCCAGGCGGCTACCGCCTTGGCCCAGCAATACCGCGCGGGAGTCGGCATTGAAAACATCCAGCCTATACCGTACTGGGAAGACCTGTTTCCGGGAGCGGCGGGAGCGTCCGCGAACCAAATCGGCTGCTCCTTCTTCGGATGCGGCGTGCCATGTCTGGGAACCGCACCCACCAACGTGACTGCGACCCAGGCGATGTACGACCTCTTCTGCACCTACGCAGGAAACGAAACCACTGCGCTAGAAGTCGCCGATGTACCGGGGCTTATCACCGGAAGTTGCTATCCGGCGTGTAGCAAGTCGAACGGTGGAAAGGGTTACGCCTATTACAACCCGCAGTACTCGTCTCTGTACGGCTGGTTTAGCAATGGAAACAGCACCTACAACGCAGCCCAATTCAGCCTGCGCCGTCGAATGGTGCACGGTCTTGAATTCGACGTCAACTATACCTTCTCCAAATCGATCGATACCGGTTCCAATGCCGAACGCATCAACCAGTTTGAGGGAGGCGGTTTCGCCAGCCAGGTGATCAATGCCTGGTTTCCGAAGCAACTTCGGGCGGTTTCCGATTTCAACAACAAGCATCAGTTCAATGCCAACTGGGTCTGGGAGTTGCCCTTCGGCCAGAACAAAGCGTTCGGATCGGGAATGGGGCGGTTCGCGAACGCCGTCATCGGAGGGTGGACGCTCTCCGGATTGTGGCGCTGGACCAGCGGTTATCCCTTTACCGTCAGCAGCGGCTTCGGCTGGGCCACAAACTTCGAACTTGAATCCGCTGCCATCTTGAATGCGCCTGCACCCAAGACTGGAACCTTCAAAATTGGCGGCACGACTCCAAATGTCTTCAAGGATCCGACTTCTGCCTTGGGCGCCTTCCGGCAGTCTTTTCCCGGTGAATCCGGCCAGCGCAATGAACTCGTTGGTCCGGGTACATTCAATATCGACGCCGCCTTGAGCAAGAGTTGGAAGATCACCGAATCGCAGGCCGTCAAATTCACATGGGAAACATTCAACATCACGAATACGCCGCGTTTCGACGTCGGAACGATGCAGCTGAACGGCAACAACAGCATCTCGAACAGCTCGAGCTTCGGGAACTTCAGTTCGACTCTCTCCCAGCAGCGGGTGATGGAGTTCGCCGTGCGGTATACGTTCTAACTCGCACGTAACTACTCCCTGGGGGCGGATTCTTCCGCCCCTTTTTTATGGTGCCGCGCTGCTCGACACCTTTGAGCCAAGAGGCCTGCGTCAACCAGAAGCTCGGGATCGCACACGGATTCGTCGTTCTGCATTTTTCGTATGCCGATTCGCTTTCTTTTCCGAGCTGAGCTCTGGCGTGCTCGATCTCACAATCGCGGACGAATCTGCGAACCTCGACGAGATGTGTCCCACAGTCACGTCGCCGACGGTCATTCAATCGTTTCACCTACAAATTCACCTTGAATGCTTCCATGCCGCGGGAGCACAATAGCGCCCCATCAAGGCTCCCCAGGGTTTCTCGAGGTCTCAGTTCCTGGGCAAACGTGATTGGAATACGGCCCGCATTGGCGGCGAAGGGGGATTTCCATGCGTTCTCGCTCGTGGCAACTGGTTGTTCTGA
>DATMOO010000123.1:0-5287 GCA_035568275.1 Candidatus Sulfotelmatobacter sp. | reverse complement strand
AGGACGAACCTGAGATGACCGACCTCGCACAAGACATTCGTTACGCGTTGCGCCAATTGCGCAAGAGCCCCGGATTCGCCACTGTCACGGTAATCACGCTGGCTTTGGGGATCGGCGCCAATACGGCGATCTTCTCGGTCGTGAACGCGGTATTGCTGAATCCTTTACCGTTCCACGACGCCAGCCGCATCGTCTCCATGTTCGAGGCGACACAGAACTTTCCCAAAGGCTCGATTTCTTATCCCAACTTTCTCGATTGGCAGCGCGACAATCGTTCCTTTGAGGCAATGGCCGCATACCGCGGGACAGATGGCAGCATCACGGGCGTGGGGCAGCCAGAGAATGTGCGGGCACAGCGCGTGTCTGCAAACTTCTTTCCGATTCTCGGGGTGAACCCAATCCTGGGGCGCAATTTCACTTCCCACGAAGACCGGCGCGGTGCCCGCCCCACAGCCCTGATCTCGGAAGGGTTGTGGAAGCGCAAGTTTGCTTCGGACCAGAACGTGATTGGCCAGCGGCTCATCGTGGCGGGGCAGCCGCGCACGATCATCGGCGTCATTCCAGCTTCCTTTCAATTGCATGTCTTCAACGTCAGAACCGCTGATGTGTACGAAGCCATCGGGGAAGATACCGATCCGGCCTTTTACCAGCGGGATGCGTATCGGGGCATGGACGCTATTGGCTTGTTGAAGTCTGGGGTCACGCTGGCGCAGGCGCGTGACGATATGAAGCGCGTGAATGCCGGCCTCGCTGATGCCTATCCCAACGTTGACGGCAATATCAAGGCCAACATCATTTCTTTGAAAGACAATATCGTTGGTGACATGCGGCCGGCGCTGCTGGTGCTGCTGGGGGCGGTGGGATTCGTCTTACTGATTGCCTGCGTGAATGTCGCCAATCTGCTGCTAGCCCGGTCAACGGCGCGCCAGCGCGAGTTCTCGGTGCGTGCCGCGCTCGGTGCGGGGCAGATACGAATTCTGCGCCAACTGCTCAGCGAAAGCGTTCTGCTGTCGGCGCTGGGCGGCGGCTTCGGGCTGATTCTGGCGAAGTGGGGAACAGCCGCCGCGCTTGTAGCGGTCCCGGAAACCGTTCCGCGGGCCGAGGAAATCGGGCTCAATTTTCCGGTGCTGCTCTTCGCCATTTTGGTTTCGGTACTTACCGGAATCATGTTTGGTTTGCTGCCTGCCATAAGGATGTCGCGGACCGACATCAGTGGAAGGCTCAAGGACAGCGGGCGCGCCATCTCCGGCCCGCGGACGCGCGTGCAGTCGGCCTTGGTGATGAGCGAAATGGCGATGGCGCTGGTGCTGCTGGTGGGCGCGGGGCTGATGTGCCGCACTTTGGTGCAGTTGTGGAAAGTCGATCCCGGCTTCGATCCGCGCAATGTGTCCTATTTCGACGTGACACCTTCTCCTTCGCTGGTGAAACAATCTCCGGATGCAATCCGGGCCGCACTTCGCGAGATCAAAGCGACGATTCAAAATGTGGACGGAGTCGAGACCGTCTCATTGAATGCCGGAGCGAATCCCATGCAGTGGGACAATGAGAGGGGTTTCTTGCTGGACGGGCAGGCGCTGCTCACGCTGAAGACCGCGGATGTTACTCAGACTCTGGAGTACGCGGTTGAACCAGAGTATCTCCAAACCATGCGGATTCCGCTCGTTCGCGGCCGCTTCCTAAGCGACGAGGACAATGAGCATGCGGTTCGTGTCGCGGTTATCGACACCAGCTTCGCACAAACATATTTCGCGGGTCAGGATCCGGTCGGCAAGCACATTCGAGTTTTCGAGTTTGACAGTGATTCCAACCAGCGCGTCGAGATACCGCTAACTATTGTCGGTGTCGTTGGGCACGTCAATCAATGGGGACTTGCCGACGACGCCAACAGCCCCTTGCAGGCTCAGATGTACCGGACCGTCATGCAAGGCTCTGTTGTGAGAATGAAAAATCTAGCCCAGGGGTTTGGTGTATTCGTCCGCTCCAGAACCCCAGTCGGATCAGGAACATTTTTTCAGGCTATCCGCCAGAAACTTTTGGCCAGCAACCGGGACATTATTGTCTCAGGCAATGAAATCGAAGAGAACGTGGTGGCACAGTCGATCGCCAGTCAGCGCTTCTCGCTCGCCTTGCTCGGCGCCTTTGCAGGATTGGCCCTGTTGTTGGCCAGCATCGGCATTTACGGCGTGCTGTCGTATCTGGTTGGACAACGCACGCGGGAAATCGGAATTCGCATGGCGCTCGGTGCCCGGCGCCTGGACGTCTTGCGCATGGTGCTGCAAGACGGAGCGCGCATGACGCTGGCCGGCACGGCGATTGGAATCGTCGCCGCCCTGGGATTGACCCGCCTGATGGCGAGCATGCTGTTCGGTGTTAAGCCGACCGACCCGATTACATTCGGCTTGGTCGCGGTGGTTTTGTGCGGCATCGCCTTATTGGCCGGTTATGTGCCTGCGCGGCGCGCGGCGAAGGTCGATCCCATGGTGGCGCTGCGATACGAGTAATCGCTCACACATACCTCAGCATGATTCTCATGCAGCCGAGACGGACCATGCCGAGAGAGTTCTCGATGTGATATTCGTAGCGCGTGACCAGTCGCCGGAACCGTTGCACATGCTCGGGCATCACTACATATCCGAAAACAACAAAACGATATCGACGCCTTACCAGCTCAAGTACGCGGAGAAACAGGCCGCGATTTCGCGGATTGGTCAAGAGCGGAAGCCGTTGGTAGCACCTAGTTGTGATGAAGTGCGAGTATCCGGCGCCATAGTAGCGGTGGAGACGGTTGGGCATAGGCCGATGTCTAACACGAAGAAACGAGCCCGGTCTGTGATCGGGTGAACGCTGCACCCAGGTTCCTCACGACCGTTGTCCCAAGATGGACGAGCCTAGTGGCTTGGAAAGCTCCCCTTACAACATCAGCAGGAATACCCAATCTTCGAAAACCGCGAAGGGTGGGGCACCCGCGGTCTATCAGGGCGCGGAAATTCAGAGTGCTAAAAAACCGTGCTGGAGGTCACTCGCTGCCTGGGTTACGTTCTCGGGCTTGCCCAGGTCGCGCCAGTAGTACTCGTCGGCGCGAAAGGCGATGATTCTGTGTCCCGCGGCGGCCAGGCGCAGGTAGGTTGTGACGATCGAGAACACACCCTGCTCGGTGATCAGGCTGAGAAGTTGCGGAGACAGGATGTGAATCCCGGAGAACGCCAGCGGGGTGAATTGCTGCGAAGGACGTACCACCTCCGGTGGGTTGGTCCCGGTTTGCCTTCCGCAGAGCCGACCGCGCTCGTCGAACAGCAGGTGGCGGGAAGTATCGCGCTGCTGGACGGCCAAGGTTGCGAGCGCGTCGTGATCACGATGCAACGTCAGCATCCGCGCGAAGTCGATCGTGCTGATGACGTCGACATTGTGGAGCAGAAACGGTTCTTGAGCCGGGCCGTCTTGAAGGAAGAACCATTCGGCCTGCTTCAATCCGCCGCCGGTGTCGAGCAGGAGATCGTCTTCGCGAGTGATCTCAACACGCATGCCGAAGTTGTTGTTCTTCTTCAAGTAGTCGACAACCATGTCGGCAAAGTGATGCACGTTGACGATCACTTCCCGGATTCCGAAAGAGGCGAGGCGCCGTAGGGTGATCTCGAGCAGCGTGTGTCCGGCGACTTCTACCAGGGCTTTGGGGCGATCATTGGTCAGGGGCCGCAGGCGGGTACCGAGCCCCGCGGCAAGAATCATGGCCTTCATGGGGCGGCTTTCTCTGCCGCGGAATTCTCCGCCTTCATTCGTTCGAGCTCGCGGTGCGTGACTACTACTTCGACTCCGCTGCGACCGCGCAGACGCCTGGCAACCTGTTCGGCCAGGTAGACCGAGCGATGCTGGCCGCCGGTGCATCCGAACGAGACCATCAGGTTCTTGAATCCGCGCTGCTGGTAGTTGCTCACGCTGGCATCGACCAGGGACATCACGCTGGCCAGGTATTGGTGGACGTTCTCCTGCTGGTTGAGGTATTCGATCACGGGCGCATCTTTGCCGGTCAGGGTCTTGAAGCGCTCTTCGCGCCCGGGATTCGGCAGGCTGCGACCATCGAAGATAAAACCTCCACCATTTCCGCTTTCGTCTTTGGGCAGGCCCCGATGAAAGGAGAAGCTGACAATGCGCACAACGAGATTGTCGGCGTCGGTGGCGAGGTGCTGAAGTTTTTCAGAAGCGAGCATGCTATGGAAAGCTTCCAGCAGAGTGGGCAGCGCGATGGGAAGCTTCACGTTGTGCAGCAGCCAGCGAAGATTTTTCAGCGCGTAGGGCACGCTCTGCAGGAAATGCACCTTGCGCTCGTAAAATCCGCGGAATCCATACGCCCCTAACGCCTGCATGATGCGGACGTAAACGTAGGCGTAGTAGTGCTGCATGAACGCTTCGGGCTTAATGTCGATGAAGTTGCGCAGTGTCGTGAGGTAGTGATCGAGAAGATGCTGGCGGAAGTCCGGGGGCAGGTCAGCCTTCGCATCGTAGAGCAGAGAGGCGACATCGTACTGGAGCGCTCCCTTGCGGCCACCCTGATAGTCGAGGAAGTACGGCTTGCCACCGGGCAGCATGATGTTGCGGGATTGGAAATCGCGATAGAGGAAGTAATCCCTGGGCGCGCTCAGCAGAAATTTCGTGAGCCGGCTGAAATCGTCTTCCAGCGCCTGCTCGCTGAAGGGAATACCGGCCAATCGCAGGAAGTAATACTTGAAATAGTTGAGATCCCAGGAAATAGATTGGCGGTCGAAGCTTCCACGCGGATAGCACAGCTTATAGTTCAGGTCGCGGCCAGCCTCAATTTGGAAGCGAGGGAGAGTGGCGATGACTTCGCGGTAAGCATTGGCGACTCTCGAGGCAATAATTTCTCCCTTGCGGTTCTCCGAGAGCAGTTCGAACAGCGAGGTGTCGCCGAGATCCTGTTCGAGATAGGCCCCCTGCTCGAGATCTTCTCCATAGATCTCCGGAACGGGCAGGCCATGCTTGCGGAAGTGGCGGGAGAATTCTAAAAAGGCGACATTTTCTTCGCGGATTCCGTACAGTATGCCGATGGCGCTGGCGTCTTTGGCGGTGAGACGGATGATTTTTCGCCCGGAGCCACCGAGTTCTCCCTGCACGGGTTGGACTGAATCGACGGGCGTATGGAAGTGCTGTTCGAAGAGTCGGTTGAGGACGTCCATTGGGGGCTCGGCTTGGGTTATAGATTCACCACAAGATACCACTGGCAGGTGGGCGTGGGAGTATACAGGCACCTTCCTGCGAAACATATGAGATCTGC
>DATMOO010000122.1:0-55137 GCA_035568275.1 Candidatus Sulfotelmatobacter sp. | reverse complement strand
CGACCGAGAAGATCGCCGTATTGGCGCCGATCCCCAAAGCCAGCGTGATTACCGTGACAGTGGCGAATCCGGGGCTCTTGCGCAATTGGCGCAACGCGTAACGAATGTCTTGTGCGAGGTCGGTCATCTCAGGTTCGTCCTTCAGGGAGAGCTCATTCCGTGGGCAATACAGGGCAAAACGGAGCACGTCCGCTGCGAAGCTGCGTGCAATGCTTTTACCAATAGTGCAGGGTCTAAAGCCTTGATAGTACAGAGACCAGAGAACACCGCTCTCGTTCAAGGGTGTCCACGGTCGGACCGTGATGTCCGGAGGCGAACAGGCAGCCATGGGTCATTCTGGGTTTATGAGACCGGGTTGTCGTGCTCGAACCACATCAGTGGCTTTGGAGCAGTTTCCGGCACTACGCCTATGGTGAATCCGGACCTGTCCTGGTGAACGAACCGCAAAAAGCGGAGCTTCTTGTAATAAAAATCTCAACAATCGGGGTGCCCACCCTTCGAAAACCGCGAAGGGTGGGGCAGCCATTTTGTAGGGATAAAGGCACAACCTGAAACTAACCCGACAGGGTTGTGCAAAACCCCTCTCGCAAGTTACGGAAGTTTTCCAGAATTGCGCTAAATCATTGTTTCTATAGCAGGTTAGTTGATACTTATGAACGTTAGGGGAGCACGTCCATCCCCCTAGTGTGTTCACACGCATGACTGGTACAGCCGGCACAGCCATAGCCCTGCCCGAACCTTCCCGCTCCTGGAGGAAGCTCTCGGTCCCAGCCAAGCTGTTCATCACGCTGGTGGTCATGGCAGGCCTGGGCGCGCTGGTCTACGGTGGCATCCACCAGAGCAGCAAGAACATCGCCGAATTCATATGCTATCTGGGCATTGCCATCCTGGCGTCGCGACTGAAGGTCAATTTACCGGGGATTACCGGCACCCTCTCAGTCAATTTCCTCTTCATCCTGATCGGAGTTCTCGAGCTCAGTTTCTCTGAGACCTTGATTCTGGGTGCAGTCTCGATGGTGGCGCAGTGCCTCTATCCTGACCGTCCCCGCGCCATCCAGTTCACCTTCAACGTCTGCGCCGGCAGCGTGTCCACCGCACTCGCGTATCTGGTGTTCCATCACCCGCTGATGAATCTGATCATCGACAGCCGTCCGGTTCTGCTCGGACTGTCCGCGACGGTCTACTTCATCGCCAACGCCGGTTCCATCGCCACCGTCATCTCCCTGACCGAACGCCGTGCCCTGCGGCGCATCCTGGTCGATTGCTATTTCTGGTCCTTCCCCTACTACCTGGTCGGTGCAGCGATTGCCGGCGTGATCGCACGGTTGAACCGCACCTTCAACTGGGAAACCTCACTGCTCATTTTGCCGGTGATCTACCTGATCTACCGCTCGTATCGCCTCTATCTGGGCAAACTCGAAGACGAGAAGCGCCACGTGGAAGAGATGGCCAACCTCCATCTGCGCACGATCGAGGCCCTCGCGCTCGCTATCGAAGCCAAGGATCACACGACCCACGAACACCTGCAGCGCGTCCGCCTGTACGCCATCGAAGTCGGGAAGGAACTCGGCGTGACCGGCACGGAACTGGAAGCTTTGCATGCCGCCGCGCTGTTGCATGACATTGGCAAGCTCGCCGTGCCCGAGCACATCATCTCGAAGCCCGGACGTCTTTCTCCCGAAGAGTTCGAGAAGATGAAGATTCATACGCTGGTCGGCGCTGAAATTCTGGAACGTGTCCGCTTCCCCTATCCGGTCGTCCCAATTGTCCGCGCCCACCACGAGAAGTGGGACGGTTCAGGATATCCTCTGGGCCTCAAGGGAGCCGAGATTCCGATTGGCGCTCGCATTCTCTCCGCCGTCGATTATCTCGATGCGCTTGCCTCTGACCGCCAATACCGCCGCGCCCTGCCACTCAAAGACGTCATGCAGAAGTTAGCCGCCGAGTCGGGCAAATCGTTTGATCCGAAAGTCGTCGAAGTCCTGCAAAGGCGCTACGAGCACCTGGAAGAAATGGCCATCGCCAAATCGGTGGAAGATCCCAACGCTCCGCTCTCGACGGCCATCAAGATCGAGCGCGGCCTGGAACCGGCTGCCGGATTTGAAAACGCCCGAGCGCCGGATTACGCAGGCCGCGAGAATACCTTCCTGTCGTCCATCGCTGCCGCGCGCCAGGAAGCCCAGTCGCTTTTCGAATTGAGCCAGGATCTCGGCGCTTCTCTGAGCCTGGGTGAAACCCTCTCGGTCTTCTCCATTAAACTGAAGCCGATGGTTCCCTACGATGCCATCGCCATCTATGTGCTCCGGGACGAGAAACTCGTCCCCGAATATGTGAACGGAGACAACTACCGCCTCTTCTCCTCGCTGCGAATCCCCGTCGGCCAGGGACTCTCCGGCTGGGTCGCGCAAAATCGCAAGCCCATCATTAACGGGAATCCGTCGGTCGAACCCGGATATCTCAACGATCCCACGAAATTCAGCACTCTGCGCTCTGCCTTGGCCGTGCCGCTCGAGGGCGTTGCCGGAGGTATTGGCGTGCTGGCGCTGTATCGCGCCGAGCGCGACGCCTTCACCTCCGACCATCTCCGCATCTTGCTGGCGGTAAGCGGCAAAATGGCGCTCGCGATCGAAAACGCGCTCAAGTACGCGCAGGCCGAGAACTCCGCCACCACCGACTATCTCACCGGACTTCCCAACGCTCGCTCCCTGTTCATGCAACTCGACCGTGAGTTGGCCCGCTGCAAACGCGACAATATCTCGCTCACTGTCATGGTTTCCGACATGGACGGCTTCAAGCAGATTAACGACCGATTCGGCCATTTGGAAGGCAACCGCGTGCTGCGCCTCTTTGCCCAGGCGCTCAAGGACAGCTGCCGCGAATACGATTACGTGGCTCGCATGGGCGGCGACGAATTCGTCGTTATCTCTCCGGGCCTCGGTGCCGATGCCTCCGGCAAAAGAGCCGAGCAGATGCGTGCCCTCGCCCGCCATGCCGGCCAGGAAGTTTGTAACGAGGAGATTCTCTCCCTAAGCGTGGGACGGGCAGTTTTCCCCGATGACGGGAACGACGCGGAGCAGCTTCTCTCCGAAGCGGACCGGCGCATGTACATCGAGAAGCAGAAGCAGCTCGCCTACAAAGACCGGCGCGCCCACCCTCGCATGAAGTGCCGCGTCACCATCGAACTCAACACCGAAGCGGGCGGCGTCCCCGTTTTCGCCAACCTCACCGACATCAGCATGGGCGGATGCTACATCGAGACCAGCAACATCCTCAGCCCGGGCAGCAAAATTAAGCTGAACTTTTCCATGGACGACCCCAGCCTGTCCACCGAAGGCTACGTCACTCGTATGGACCCCGGTTCCGGAGCCGCCGTGCAATTCCGCGAACTGAACCGCGAAGCCCGCGAACGCATGTTCCGCGTTCTAGAATTCGTCCAGAAGACCACCACTTTCTACAACAACCGCTATCTCGACAGCCTGACCAAAAACTGAAACTCGAATTGAGGTTGATTTTCTCCGCGAACTCAGCGGATTTCTCAGCGTTCTCTGCGTTTAAGCTTTTTGGTACCCGCCCCCGCTTGATGCGAGTCGCGTGCGCCCTTAGACTTGAGAGAATGCATGTTCATGTCCATGGCCACGGCAGCCCCACCCGGGTTTTAAAGATTTCGCTGGGAGTGACCCTCGCCTATATCGTGCTGCTGGTTGTGGCCGGAGTCCGCGCCCACTCCCTGGCGCTGCTCTCCGAGGCCGGACACAATCTCTCCGACTTCCTTGCCCTGGCGCTTTCGCTGGTCGCCGTCTATTTTCAATCTCGTCCCGCAAGTTCCACGAAAACCTTCGGCTACCACCGGGCCGGGGTGCTGGCGGCGCTGGTCAACGCGACATCTCTGGTCGGCGTGTCCTTCTTCATCTTTTACGAAGCCTTCAAGAGACTGCAGCATCCCGAGCACGTCCACGCTAGCGTGATGATGTGGGTGGCAGCCGCGGGAGTAGTGATGAATGGCGCGATCGCTCTGCTGCTCTACCGTTCCGGCGGCGATGTGAACATTCGCAGCGCCCTGCTCCATGAAGTCGGCGACACCCTTTCCACCGCCGCCGTCATCGCCGGAGGCTGGGCCATCCTGCTCACCAGCAACTATTGGATCGACTCCGTCCTGTCTCTAGCGATCGGCGTGCTGATCCTCTGGTCGGGATTCGGCATCGTCCGCGAGACGCTGAACATCCTCTTGGAAGGCACGCCTCGCGGCATGAAGCTCGAGAAAATCGAACTGGCGATCCGTACCGTCGCCGGTGTGAACGATGTCCACGATCTCCACGTCTGGAGTATCGGATCGGAAACCCACGCCCTCTCCTGCCACATCTCCATTGCCGACATTCCGCCGTCGGTCAGCGAGCGCATCTTGCGCGACGTGAAAGAGCGACTGCTGCGCGACTTCCGTATCGACCACACGACCATTCAGTTCGAGCATGCCATCTGCGAGACTGCTCACGGTTGCGTAATTCCGGTGGCCGAGAGTGAAGAACACCACCATCACAGCCACTGAGCGCGGGCGTCCTAACGCCATTCGCCCGAAGCCTCTAGTCTTGCTGCTCGTAAATCTCCTTCGCCCGCTCAATCCTGTCCGCATCTTCGGGAGACTTATCCGGCCGCAGTCGCACGATCCTTGGGAAGCGAAGCGCGTACCCGCTCTCGTGCCGGTCCGAGCGCATCATGTTGTTGAAGGCCACTTCCAGCACAACTTTCGGCTCGACGACGCGCAGAAATCCTTGATCTTCAATTGTGTGTTCAAGAAACCATTTCGTCATCTCGGCAATCTCAGCATCGGTGAGCCCTGAATATGCCTTCCCGATGTTCACCAGCCGGTCGCCATCCCACACAGCGAAGGTGTAGTCGCTCAGCACGCCGATCCGCTTCCCGTGCCCATACTCGACCGCCGTCACGACCACGTCGAGTGTGGCTAGTTCGCGCTTCATCTTCAGCCACGACTTCCCGCGCTTCCCCGGCGAATAAGCCGACTCGAGATCCTTGATCATCAGCCCTTCATTCCCGCGCGCCCGGGCCCCGACGAAAAGCTGTTCAAGTTCTTCGGGTGAAGTAGCGCGAAACACAGGCGCGCGAATGACTCCAGCGTCAGTCCGTGCTTCCTCGCCCGTTTCGAACGCAAGGTTTCCCTGTGCTACTCCGTGGCCTCTGTGGTGAGTGCTTTTCCGGGGCGCAGCAAGCAGCGAATCCAACGCCTGTGCCCGCTCCCGCAAAGACCGCTCAAGCATCAACTCCCCGTCAGCGTACAACACGTCGAACACGAGATACGCCACCGGATTCTCTCGCAGCATCTTCTCGCTGACCTTCTTCCGTCCCAGTCGCTGCTGCAGCACGTTGAACGGCCGAGCCCGCCCGAGATTGTCGGCCTTGATCTCGCCTTCCTCTGATGCGGGCTCATCCACGACGGCCTGCGCCGCCTCCAGCCGCGCCGGATATTCCCACGCCACAATCTCCCCATCGAGAATCGTATCCTGCGGCAGTCCAGCCAAGACCGAGGGCAGCTCCGGAAACGATTCCGTGATCTCATCCCGTGTCCGCGAAAAGATCTTCACCTCTCCGTCTGCAACATGCGCCTGCGCCCGAATCCCGTCGTACTTATCCTCCACTGCCGCTTCGGAGAAGTAACTCAGCCCCTCTTCCGTCGACTCCACCGGACTCGCCAGCATGAATCCCAACGGATGAAACAGCCGCATCCGCGCCTCACTTAGCCGGCCCACGGCCGCGAGTCGCACAGTCTCCCCGATATCGCCCAGCAGCATGTTCGCGCGCTGCACCTCGACTGGTGTGCTTCCGTAAGCCTTCGCAATCGCTTCCTCGACCAGACTCTCTTTCAGCCCGATCCGCAGATCCCCTGTCATGATCTTCACGATGTACTTGGCCTCAAGCGGAGTCGACCGCGAAAGCAGTTGGCGAACGATCTCTGTCTTTACCGACGCGCCACGAGCCCCTGCGATCTGTCGAAAGAAGGCCTCGACCTCAAGCACGCCGAAGCCTTGACCGGGACGCTGCGGCAGCAAATCTCCCGCGACCGCTCCGAGATCACCCAGCTTCCGGTACGAGGCCGTAAGTTTGCCCTGCTCTTTCCCCGCAAGGTTTGCCACAATCCCCCACAGAGATCGCCCACCCACCTGCAGCGTAGTCTCCTCCCAGACCGGAAACGGACGCCCCGACAGAAACACCGCCGACACTGCCGCCTCATCAACGGTCCGCGACCGCAGATACTCCGCGACCAGACCCGTCTTTAGCAGCTTCTTGGTGGTCGCCGCGATCGCCTCGCAAGTTGTAGCGAATCGTTCCATGAATTCCCTGGGTCAGCCTTTCCCCTCGAGGGTGCCCCACCCTTGTCGCGTTGTGTGCGACAGGGTGGGGACTTTGGCTTTCTTCTGCTGAATCGAATTACGTGGTCGGAGAAGCGCCGATCCCTCAGCGAGCCCTCTCCCCCACTGAAAACGCACTACTTACCGACGCTGTTCCCAATCCTAAACGACCCCACCCTGTGATACCCTAAGACCTAGGTCGTGCCCCCTTCAGGAGCATCTAACAATCGTGCGTTTTTTGCGGAATTATCTGCGATTTCTGGCTGCGATCCAGCTACTCCCCGCCCTTGAAAGCGGAGAAGAAACCTTGGTCGGCGGCCAAGCCGTGCTCGAGGGCGTCATGATGCGTTCTCCGCACGCCTGGGCAATCGCCTGCCGCAAGCCTTCCGGTGAGGTCGTCACTTTGAGCGAACCGCTCGAACGCCCCTCTGAAAAGCATAAATGGATGGCTTGGCCGATCGTCCGCGGTGTAATGACGCTGGGCTACGCCATGACGCTAGGCTACCGCGCGCTCCGCTTCTCCGCGAACGTTGCCATAGAAGACGTAATGAGCACAGACCATGTGGCAACAAACCGTGTGGCGACGGGCGCCTCGCCCGTCCCGCCAAAGCTTGCCCTGAGCCCGTCGAATGGGCGAAGCGAGGCGGGAGTTTCCGGGACGCCGGCCGCTTCAACGCAAGGCCGCGAGAAAGCCGCCGCCATCAGCGGCTGGCTAGCCGCCGTCAACGTCATCATCTCCATCGCCTTCTTCATCTTCATGTACAAATACATCCCCCTGCTGGCGGCCACCGAGCTCAAGAAGATCGATCCCGCGCTAGGCGGACGCATCGCCTTCAACCTGGTGGACGGCGTCATTCGCCTCGGCCTGTTCCTGCTCTTCATATGGGGCGTCTCACTCTGGAAAGATATCCGCCGCGTCTACGAGTACCACGGCGCCGAGCACAAAACGGTTTTCGCCTTCGAGAACGGAGACCCGCTCACCACCGGCGCTGTCCAGAAATATTCCACGTTCCATCCCCGCTGCGGAACCAGCTTTTTGATGACGGTGATGCTGATCTCCATCGGCTTCTACATGCTGGTCCCGTTCACCACGTTCTGGGCACGTTTCGCCTCGCGTATCGCGTTGCTGCCGATCATCGCCGGAGTCTCGTACGAGATCATCCGATTCGCCGCCAAGCACCGCGGATCCCTCTTCGCCATGATGACGGCGCCCGGCCTCTGGCTCCAACGCATCACCACCAAGCCTCCGTCCGACGAGCAGGCTCAGTGCGCAATCACGGCGCTGGATCAAGCCATGTCGTTAGAGAAGGAACGCGGCGGCGAACTGGTCATTGCCTAGCGGTCCCGCCGCGAATACTTTCTCTCGATCTCTTCCACAACTAAAATCGAAGAGACGTAACTTGTTGCGTCTCTGCCGCCCACGCGATAGTCGTTCCGCGGCGCAAACCGAGACTTAGCAAGCCAAGTCTCTACGAAGGTCGGTCGCCATGTTTGAAAGATTGGATCAAATTGAAGCCCGTTACGAAGAGCTGACCAATGCTCTCGCCTCGCCGGATATCGTCAACGATTCGGCGAGATACCAGAAGACTGCCAAGGCCCACGCCGAAATAGCCCCAATCGTGGAGAAATACCGGGAGTACCGGGACCTGACTAAGGGGATTGCCGAGAGCAAGGCGGTCCTGGCCGATGAAAAAGATCCCGATATGCGCGCCTATGCTCAGGAAGAGCTCGATAGGCTGCAAGCTCGCGTTACCGGCACGGAAGAGGAGTTAAAGGTCCTGCTTCTCCCCAAAGATCCGAACGACGAGAAGAACGTCATCCTCGAAATCCGCGCCGGCACCGGAGGCGACGAAGCCACCCTCTTCGCCGCTGAGATCTTCCGCATGTACACCCGCTATGCCGAGACGCAGCGCTGGAAGGTTGAGGTTTTATCGTCGTCAGAGTCATCGGCTGGCGGCCTGAAGGAAGTCATCGCCATCATCGAAGGCAGCCGCGTCTATTCGCAGCTCAAGTACGAAAGCGGCGTGCACCGCGTGCAGCGCGTGCCCGCCACCGAGCAGCAGGGACGCGTCCATACCTCCGCCGTCACCGTCGCCGTGTTGCCCGAGGCCGAAGACGTCGACATCAAAATCGAAGTTAAAGATCTTCGCATCGACACCTTTTGTTCCTCGGGCCCCGGTGGCCAGTCGGTGAACACGACGTACTCCGCGGTGCGCATCACGCATATCCCGACGAATACCGTCGTCAGCTGCCAGGACGAAAAGTCGCAGATCAAGAATCGCGAAAAAGGCATGCGCGTGCTGCGCTCGCGCCTCTACGAAATCGAAATGGAAAAGCAGCAACAGGCCCTTGCCAAAGAGCGCAAGGCCATGGTGGGCTCGGGAGACCGCAGCGAAAAAATCCGTACTTACAACTTCCCGCAAAACCGTCTCACCGACCACCGCATTGGTTTCACGATTCACCAGCTCGAGGCGGTGATGGATGGCAAGATCCAACCCTTGATCGAAGCCCTGATCACGCACTATCAGGCCGAGAAACTGAAGCAGGAAGCCACCAGCGTGGTTTAGGGGAGCACGTGGGTGCATGCGCCCGCGAAGCAGGAGAGAATGCCGGAACTCGACGCGACGCTAACCGCAGTCCTTGCTGATCGCTACTTCGCGAACCTCGCGCGTGTACGCGAACTCGCCGCACCGCTCACCGAAAAGCAGTTCTGGACCAAGCCCTTTTCCTACGGCAACAGTTTCGGTCACCTGGTCCTGCACCTGACCGGCAACCTGAACTATTACATCGGCGCGCAGATCGCGAACACTGGCTACGCCCGCGACCGCGCTCGCGAATTCACTGCGCCAAATCCTCCATCGAAGGAGGAAGCTTTGAAGGGACTGGACCACGCAGTGGCGATGGTGATTCAGACGATTCGTGCCCAATCGCCGGAAGACTGGTCGAAGCCATACTCGGGCGTCGGCACCAACTGCAGCAATCGGCTCGACATGACCGTGCAATGCGCCGCCCACATGCAACACCACATCGGCCAGATGATTTATCTGGGCTACGAATGGCAGAGACGGCCAGGTCAGTAAGCAACCAGCGCAGCCAGTTCCTCACCTAACAGCGTTATGCCGAACGCAAGAACGGGTTCTCTTCTCGCACTCGCCGGATTTGGCCTCGCCACCGCGGGAGCCGCCTTGTACGGTGCCCGCTACAGCCGCGGCAAGCGCGACGGCTGGTACCGAGATCTCCGCAAGCCGAGCTTCACTCCGCCGGACAAAGTCTTTCCAGTTGCATGGACCACTCTGCATGCACTTATCGCATATTCGGGATGGCGAGTGTGGAGCGCCGCTCCTTCGCGCCAGCGCAATGCCGCCTTGCGCCTGTGGATCTCACAACTAGCCGCCAACGCCCAATGGTCGAAGCTGTTCTTCGGTAAGCCTCGCCCGACACTCGCGTTGGTGGACGTCTTTGCGCTGGAAGGCAGCATCATCGCTTACATCGCCGCCGCTCACAAAGTCGACCGCCCCGCCGCGTACGCGTTCGTGCCCTATGCGGCTTGGGTCGCCTTCGCGACCGTCCTTAACGCGGAAATTCTTCGCCTGAATCCGCAACTGAGCTAGCATTACGGATGCGGGCATAGGCCGCTCCTCCGTTTGTCAACAGGTGATCGCGCGATACCACATTGAGAACCGAAACCGAGAACTGCCCATCCCTCTGTGGTGAAATAGCTGTGTGCATCTGAAAGACTCCCTCTCCAAGGCTATCGCCCGCCTCACAGCCGAGAACGTTCCCTCTCCCCGCTTGAACGCCGAGTTGCTGCTGATGTTCACCCTGAGCTGCGACCGCGCCTATCTATTCGCGCATCCCGAGCGCGAACTTTCAACGGAAGAAGAATCCAACTACGAAGCCGCACTCGCCGAGCGCGTACGCGGCGTCCCAGCACAGTACATCAGGGGCCACCAGGAATTCTGGGGCATCGACCTCATCGTCACCCCCGCAGTGCTGATCCCGCGCCCAGAAACCGAGCACGTCATCGAAAGTGTCCTCGAAATTCAGACCTCAGGCGTCAGGCCTCAGACCTCAGACCAAACATACCCTGAAGTCCCAGGTGCGAAGTCCAAGGTCCGCATCGTCGACGTAGGCACCGGCTCCGGCTGCATCGCGTTGGCACTCGCGAAAGAGTTGCCCTACGCGGAGATTCACGCCACTGACATTTCTCTCGACGCCTTGGAAATCGCTCGTGCCAACGCCGCCCGCCATCAACTCGACCGCCGCATTCACTTTCGTCAAGCGGATCTGCTCGAAGGCTTGAAGCGGGACTTTGATTTTGTGCTCTCGAATCCACCCTATGTCGGCGAGTCAGAAGAGGATCAGGTGCAGTTGGAAGTCCGCAAGTTTGAGCCGCGCAATGCGGTCTTCGCCGGTCCGAAAGGAACCGAAGTGATCTCCCGCCTAATCCCGCAGGCTAGGAAAATCCTGCATCCCGGCGGATGGCTCATCATGGAAATCAGCGGCACAATCGCGGAAGAAGTCCGCAAGTTACTGGACGGCTGGCAAGACGTGCAAATCAAAACCGATCTGCAATCAATCCCGCGAGTAGTGCGGGCGCGGAAGCCGAAGACCTAAGACCTGCCTAAGACCCAACCTACCGCCGTACCGCAGCCGGCTGAATCTCGTCGATATCCACAATATCGGTCGGATATTTCCCGGTATAGCAGGCCGAGCAATACGAGATCTTCTCTCCCTCGCCGCAAGCCTTCTTCAGGCCCTCGAGCGAAAGATAAGACAGCGAATCCGCGCCAATATACTCACGAATCTCGTCCACCGACTTATTGGCTGCGATCAGCTGCTTCCGCGACGGAGTATCGACGCCGTAGTAGCACGGCGAAATCGTCGGCGGACACGAAATGCGCATGTGCACTTCCTTCGCCCCGGCATTGCGGATCATGCGCACAATCTTGCGGCTTGTAGTTCCGCGCACAATCGAGTCGTCGATCAGCACCACCCGCTTGCCTTCCAGCAGCGAGCGCACCGGATTCAGCTTCAACCTTACGCCAAAGTCGCGCACCTTCTGGCTCGGCTCGATAAACGTGCGTCCTACGTAGTGATTACGGATCAAGGCAAAGCGAAACGGGATCCCGCTCTCCGCCGCATAACCCACCGCAGCGGTTACGCCCGAGTCCGGCACCGGTACGACAAGATCAGCATCCACGCCGGCTTCTCGCGCCAACTGCCGCCCTAATTCTTCTCGGCTGGTTTGCACCGGCCGTCCAAACACCAGGCTATCCGGCCGCGAAAAATATACGTGCTCGAAAATGCAGCTAGATTGCGGCGCGGCGGTCGAATAGAACCGCGAACTGACTCCTTCAGCACTGACGATGATCAACTCACCCGGCTTCACATCGCGCACGTACTCCGCGCCGATCAAGTCAAACGCGCAGGTCTCGGAGGCGAACACAATCGTGTCCCGCTTCTGCCCCTCCACGGCCGGAATGCGTCCCATCGCCAGCGGCCGAAAGCCGCGCGGATCGCGCACCGCAAAGATGCGGTCATTGCTCATCATCACCAGCGAAAACGCGCCTTCCACCCGCCGCAGCGCGTCGGCCATTGCCTCGGGCAGCGTGTGCTCCTTCGACAGCGCGATCAGGTGAACGATGACCTCGGTATCGCTGTTCGTCTGAAAGATCGATCCCTGGCTCTCCAGCCGCGCGCGGACCGTCGTGGCATTCACCAGGTTGCCATTGTGAGCCACCGCGATCGCGCCCTTATTCGACTGCACCAGGATCGGCTGCGCATTGAGCAGCGCCGACTCGCCCGCAGTGGAATAGCGCGTGTGCCCAATTGCCAGCGTCCCGCCCAGCTTCGATAGAACTTCCTCGGTGAAGATTTCTGCCACCGAACCCATCGCCTTGTGCGCGCGTGCAGTCAACCCGTCGGACGTGACGATTCCCGCCGATTCCTGACCGCGATGTTGCAGCGCGTGCAGGCCAAGGTATGCAAGCTTCTCCGCCTCGGAATGGGCGAAGATCGCCACCACACCGCATTCATCACGAAACTTGTCAGGAATCTGCATTTAGCCCTTTTCAGCTCTCAGCGTTCGGCTCACACCCTTGCTTTATGTGGGGACAGCCGCCATCGGCTGTCCGGCGAGCGCAGCGCGCCTAATCCGCCGCCACCAATTCCGGATCCGTCCGCAAGGCCGCTTGCAACGCACCCTCATACGCCGCGCTCAACTCCGCAACTGTAGCCGAGACCACGGCCTTTCCGTCCAATGAAATTTCCAACTTCTCGGGAATGGTTTCCCCGATCACGTCCCCCGCAATCCCGTGCCTGCTAGCTACTTCTTTGATTCGCGCCACCCTCCCCGGGTCGCACGAGACCAGCACGCGGCTCGCATCCTCGCCGAACAGCACATACTCAGCAAACATCCCGCCAGACGCCAGATTCATGCGCGCTCCCACACCCGCCGGAAACGCCTTCTCCGCCAGCGCCACTGCGATTCCGCCATCGGCACAGTCGTGCGCCGAATCCACCATTCCTCCCCGTACCAGTTCGATCACCGCCTGTTGCAAGGCCGCTTCCTTCTCCAGATCAAGCTCCGGCGGATATCCCCACAATGCTCCCAGAATTTCTTTCGCGTACTCGGAAGACCCGAACTCGGTCTCCGCATCGGTGATATCCCCCGCCTCGCCGCCGTGCAATAGCACGATCGTGCGTCCGGGTGCGGCGAAGTGCATCTTCACCGTCTTGTGCACGTCCTCGAGAATTCCCACCACGCCCAGCACCGGTGTCGGATAGATCCCCTCGCCCAGCGTCTCGTTGTAGAAGCTGACGTTGCCGCCGGTAATCGGAATTTCCAGTTCTTCGCAAGCCTTGGTGATGCCATCGATCGTCTGCGAGAACTGCCACATGATGTGCGGCTTCTCGGGATTGCCGAAGTTCAGGCAATTCGTCGCTCCCACCGGAGTTGCCCCCGACAAGGCCACTTTGCGCGCCGCCTCCGCCACCGCGTGCTCCGCCCCAAGCTTCGGATCCAGATAGCACCACCGCCCATTTCCATCGAGCGCCATTGCCAGCCCGCGCTCCGTGCCCTTGATGCGAATCACCCCGGTATCCCCCGCCCCCGGCGCCTCGACGGTATTCGTCTGCACCATGTGGTCATACTGCTGCCACACCCACCGTTTCCCGCAGATGTTCGGCGAGGCGAGAAGCTGCTTCAGGTGCGAAGTATGGAAGGGCACAGCTTCAGCCGTTCCGTTCCCGTTTGAATGAGAGCTGGGATTCAGCCCCTGCCGCACTGCCTCCGGTATCTCCCGCGAAACCTGCGGCTCCCACCGCGCCAAAGGCCGCTTGTACAGCGGCGCCTCATCGGTCAACGCCGGGTTCGGAATCTCTGCTACCACTTTCCCATGTTCGAGGACGCGCAACTTGTTGTCGGTCGTGACCTTTCCGACTTCAACCGCGTCGAGCCCCCACTTCTCGAATACGCGGAACACTTCCTCCTCGCGCCCCTTCTGCGCGACCAGCAACATACGCTCCTGAGATTCGCTCAGCATGATCTCGTACGGAGTCATGCCCGTCTCGCGCTGCGGCACACGATCGAGTTCGATCTCGATCCCCACGCCCCCGCGCCCGCCCATCTCGCAAGTCGAGCACGTCAGCCCCGCGGCGCCCATATCCTGAATCCCGACAATCGCCCCGGTCTGCATCGCCTCAAGACAAGCCTCAAGCAGCAGTTTCTCCAGGAACGGATCCCCCACCTGCACATTCGGCCGCTTGGCCTCTGAAGCCTCGCTGAATTCCTCGCTGGCCATGGTCGCGCCGTGAATCCCATCGCGCCCCGTCTTAGCGCCCACATAGATCACCGGATTGCCTTGGCCTGCAGCCCGTGCATAGAAGATCTCATTCTTCTTCACGAGTCCGAGAGCGAACGCATTCACCAGCGGATTGCCCGAGTAGCAAGGCTCAAACTTCGTCTCGCCGCCGAGGTTGGGCACCCCAAAGCAGTTCCCGTAAGAAGCCACTCCGCTAACCACGCCTTCCAGGATCGAATGATTCCGATGAATGTCATCTTGCGTAGCGACAGCCGCCTCGGCTGTCCCGCCAGGGCGAAGCCCGGCGGCCCCAGTCACAGGCCCAAACCGCAAAGAATCCATAACGGCGACAGGCCGCGCCCCCATGGTAAAAATGTCGCGCAAAATCCCGCCCACTCCTGTAGTCGCCCCCTGAAAGGGCTCGATAAACGACGGATGATTATGCGACTCAATCTTGAACGCGCACGCCCATCCGTCCCCAATATCGATGATCCCGGCATTCTCTCCCGGCCCCTGCAGCACGCGCTTGCTGCGGGTCGGCAGCCGCTTCAAATGCAGGCGCGACGATTTATACGAGCAGTGCTCGCTCCACATCACGCTGAAGATGCCGAGTTCGGTGATCGTGGGCTCGCGCCCGCCGAGAAGCTGCCTGATTTTTTCGTATTCGTCAGGCGTAAGTCCGTGCTGCCGGATGGTCTCCGGAGAGAAAGCAGAGGTCAAAGAAGTAGGCATGGAGGAGCTTCTATTGTCGCATTTGGCGGGGCGAATGGGTAGGACCAACAGAATCATTTGCCGGGGGAAATTCCTCGCCCGCGCTTGGTATCGGTGACTTCCCGCAGAGCGAGCAAGGCAAATGCCGTGGCCGTTTTCTGGTCGGTGCCCCACGGCGCGCCGACAGACTTCCGCAGGCCATCGACTTGTGTCCGCATCTCTTCCTCCTTGAGGCTCCAACTGGTGGAGACACTCCGCCAGACTTCCCGCTCGCGCACAGAAATCACAGCCAGGCCGCACGCCTGACAGGCGGAGGTGACCGCCCGCTGGAACAAGACACCTTCCGCGGTGTGGATCATGGGATGGGAGCGCAGTACCGCCGATAGATCCGTGGGCACCGGCCTCGAACTGCACGGGATTCCCCCGGCTTTGACCACAATCGTCAAGGCCCCAAGATGAGCGAGGACCTCTTTCACCGCGGTGCGGGCCGACTCTTCAGAGGCCGCCTCGGCTCGACTGACCAACTCCGCGGCGTCGGACGGACGCAACTCCGCAGCTTTGTGGTAGACGAAGCGGGGAACGGAATCTCCGCGCGGCAACAGCTCGATTCGACGACGTAGCAACACCTGAAACTTGCCGGGGACTCCAGCAATCGCAACCAAAGCTGCCCAACCGGTGTGCAGCCTGAATCCGAGCGCGGCGGGTGCGGCCATGCATGGAAGAGTAAGAGCACGGCGGGAATCGATGCAAGTCGATGGCCGTCACCTGAGACGCTTCGCGGTTCCTTTCCGGTAAGATCTCAAAGCAGCATGAAATCCATCATCATCGGCACCGCCGGCCACATCGACCACGGCAAGACCGCGCTGGTCAAGGCCCTCACCGGCATCGACGCTGATCGTCTCACCGAAGAAAAACGCCGTGGCATCACCATCGATCTCGGCTTTGCTCACATGGCCTTGCCTACGCCCGATGGTGGAACTTTGCAGATCGGTTTCGTCGATGTCCCAGGACATGAGCGCTTCGTTCGCAACATGCTCGCCGGAGTCGGCGGCATCGATCTGGTACTGCTGGTAGTCGCGGCCGACGAATCCATCAAGCCCCAAACCCGCGAGCACTTCGACATCCTGCAACTGCTCGGGGTGCAGCGCGGCATCACGGTCCTGACCAAGTCCGACACGGTCGATGCTGAAACCCTCGACGTTGTCCGTCTCGAAGTCGAAGAATTTCTGCGCGGAACGTTTCTTGAACGTGCCCCCATCGTCCCCGTGAGCTCGCTCACCGGCTCGGGCCTCGACAATCTGAAGCGCGCCATCGTCGCCTCCGCCGCCCAGGGTGAACCGCGTGACGCTCACGCCCTGCCGCGTTTGCCCATCGACCGTGTATTCAGCATGAAAGGATTCGGCACGGTGGTCACGGGAACCCTGATCTCCGGGACCATCCGTCGCGAAGACGAATTGGAGGTCTTTCCCTCAGGCCGCAAAGCCCGTGTGCGCGGCGTGCAGGTCCATGGAACGCCGGCAGACGGCGCTATCGCCGGCCAGCGTACTGCGCTGAACCTGGCCGCTGCCAGTACCGAAGACCTCACTCGAGGGATGATGCTGGCTCCGCCCGACACCTTTGCCGCCACGCGCCGTGCCGACGTTCGCCTGACTCTTCTCGCCTCAGCGCCGCGCCCGCTGCGAAACCGCAGCCGCGTCCACTTCCACTCCAACACAATGGAGACCGTGGCCGAAATCGCCCTGCACAATGCGAAGGAACTCGCACCCGGGAAAGAAGCGTTTGCCCGCCTTAAGCTTCCGGCCGCTGCTCTCCTCATGCCCGGCGACCGGTTCATCGTCCGCCAGTTCTCGCCCGTAGTCACCATCGGCGGAGGCACGGTCGTTGACGCAGCTCCGATTCCGCGCCAACCGGACCTTGCTGATTTTCTGCAAGTACTCGCAGAAGGAAACCGTGTTCCCATTCTGGAGCGTCGTATTCAGCGCCGCTCTCGTGCCGGCATCTCGCTCGCCCAACTCGTCGCGGAAACAGGATGGCGCCACGATTCGATTCAAACCATCCTGTCTCCAGCCTTCAACAAAAAGCAGGTTCATCGCGTTGGCGACACGCTGATCGACGGTGTTGCTCTCGCAGCGCTGCGGGCAGTCCTACTGGAAGCTG
The DNA here is from genome assembly GCA_035568275.1 of Candidatus Sulfotelmatobacter sp. Classification (GTDB taxonomy): domain Bacteria; phylum Acidobacteriota; class Terriglobia; order Terriglobales; family Acidobacteriaceae; genus Sulfotelmatobacter. Next base: position 38,105 of record DATMOO010000122.1, on the reverse strand, counting down.
TCGCCGCGTTCCACAGAAAGAACTCGCTGTCACCCGGTATGGCGAAAGAAGAATTGCGCGAACAGGGAAAAGCATCGCCTGAGGTATTCGCCGCGGCACTCGAACAACTCGCCCGCGAGCAAAAAATTGAGATCACAGGAGACATCGTCCGCCTCCCCGGTCACGGCGTCACGATGAAAGATGACGAAGCGGAATCGAAAAGGAAAATCGAAGATGCCTTCGCCACCGCTGGACTCAAAGTCCCCGCGCTCCACGAAGTCTTGTCCGGCCTCAAGATCGACAAAGTACGCGCCCAAAAGATCGTGACGCTTCTTCTGCGGGAAAAATCATTAATCAAAGTCTCCGACGAGCTCGTTTTTCACAGAACCGCACTCGACCAGCTCCGCCGCCAGATCGGCGCCCATAAGACCAAGTCCTCCACCATCGACGTGGCCGCGTTCAAAGACATGACCGGCGTCAGCCGCAAGTATGCCATTCCCCTGCTCGAATACCTTGACCGCGAGCGAGTGACCAAACGCGTCGGCGACTCGCGACACATCCTCTGAAAAGGGCCTTCGCCGGGTTGCACAAGTGGTGTCCGGCCCTGATGACCTCTCGTAATCTATTGCCTCATCTGCGCATTCGATATCCTGACCTTTCTGATACTAGGAGGTCTTCATGTCTTTCAAATTATGCCTCCGGGCATGCACCACGACGCTGCTCGGTCTGGCATTGTCTGCCACGATCGCCGTCGCGCAGGGCAACGGCCACGGCCACGACAAACATGATCGCGATGACGATGACGATCGCCGGTACGACCGTGACGACCGCGATCACGGCCACGGCAACGGTCACAACAAGGGCCACGGCCACGAGCGCTATGTCGACCGTGATGGCGACATCCGCGGCTGGTACCGCACTCACTACAATCACCTTCCTCCCGGACTGGCGAAACGCGATCGTCTGCCTCCCGGTCTGGAGCGTCAACTGATCGTCCGGGGCACTCTTCCTCCCGGCCTGCGCGGCAGAATGCAGCCCTGTCCGCGCGAGCTCGAGGTCATGCTTCCCCCGCCGCCCCCGAACTACGTCCACGTAGTCATTGGCGGCAACCTGGTCCTCTACAATCGCGCCAATTTCCAGATAGCCGACGTCTTCCACCTCGAAATCAATTAGTCATACCCCGTGTCCCATCCTTGTCTCGCGTTGCGAGACAGAGTGGGGATTTTGACTTCCTCTGTGTTCCTCCGTGCCCTCTGTGGTGAGCGCGTTCTGCGTTAAACTCCCCTAAGTGTCCTCCCTAGCCGACCAGATGGGCTTCAGCTTCCGCCCGCCCGAGCGCCGCGTGTGGAAAGTCCGCGACTTGGTCGCGTCCGTCCGCACCCACATCGAACGCGAATTTTCCGACGCCTGGGTCGAAGGCGAAATCTCTAACTTTCGCGCTCCCGAGTCCGGACATCTTTACTTCACCCTCAAAGACGGCGACTCCCAGATTCGCGTCGTGATGTTCCGCTCCTCCGCGCGCCTGCTACGTTTTCGTCCCGCCGACGGCCTGCAAGTCGTCGTTCGCGGCCGCGTCACGATCTACGAGGATCGCGGCGAGTTGCAAATCTCCGCCGAATACATCGAACCCAAAGGCGCCGGATCGGTGCAAGTCGCATTCGAGCAACTCAAAGCCAAGCTCGAAGCCGAAGGCCTGTTCGCCGCCGAACGCAAGAAGCCGATTCCCACGCTCCCGTCTCGCATCGGCATCGTAACCTCTCCTCAAGGCGCCGCTCTGCGTGACATTCTCAACATCTTGCAGCGCCGCCATCGCTCGGTAAACGTGCTGATCTTTCCCGCCCAGGTCCAGGGCGACGCGGCTTCCTTCGAAGTAGCCGCCGGCGTCCGCTTCTTCAATCAGCACGACAACGTTGAGGTGATCATCGTCGCCCGCGGCGGAGGCTCTGCCGAAGATCTCGCCTCTTTCAACAACGAAGGCCTCGCCCGCTCTGTATTCGCTTCATCAATTCCGGTGATTTCCGCCGTCGGCCACGAAACCGATTTCACCATCATCGACTTCGTCGCCGATTTGCGCGCCCCCACGCCCTCGGCTGCCGCAGAACTCGTCATCCGTTCGCGCCAGGACATCGAAGACAACGCCGCCGCTTTGCACGATCGCCTCACCCGGGCCATGCGCTACCGCCTCTTGATGGGACGCCAGGCATTGACGGAACTCTCACAACACGGTGCCTTCGCTCGCATGATGGAAGTCATCCGGCAGCGCCAGCAGAAACTTGACGACCTCATCCATCGAGTGGAACTGGCGCAACGCAACCTGCTTGAAAAATCCCGCCGTCGCTGGGAAATCGTTTCTGCCGCCGTGCGCCACTATGATGTCCGCCTCGTCCTCAGCGGCATACGCAAAGAACTCGAGAGCCGCACTACGGCGCTGGGATCCGTCATGCGCAACGTTCTGTTGCAGTACCGCGTCCGCAGCGAACGCCTCGAAACCGCACTGCAATCACTCTCGCCGCTCGCTATTCTCGATCGCGGTTACGCCCTGGTTTTCGATGCCAACGGCAAACTGCTGAAGGATGCCGACGCAGTAAAAATAGGAGACGAAGTCTCCGCCCGCCTCGCGCACGGCCAAATCGACGCCTCTGTCACAAAAAAGCAGACATAGGGTGGTCTCGAAATGGATTTGAGACGGGCTTTTGCCCCTGAGGGCACGCCCGGTTTGTGTAGGGGCGGAGGCCTTCGTCCGCCCCGCGAGCGCAGCGAGCGTGCCGCGTTGCGGGCGCACACCCTGCTTTCACTGGCAGACTCTGCCTAAACGTTTTTGCAGGTGCGCGTGCAAAACCCGCACTACGGCCTGTTGCTCAATTTCCGCTGCATTACAATGGAATTCCAGACTGAGGATCTAAGCTCGATTGCTGCCGCTCATCACATCCTGGTCGCAAGCCGCATGGATCGCGCTCGACATCCTGCTCGTCGCCCTTGTGATCTACCAGGTCCTGGTCATGATTCGCGGCACGCGCGCGGTTCCCATGCTCGTCGGGCTCACGGTCGTCGCCATCACTTTCTATTTCGCCCGCATCGGTGAGTTGACTACGCTGAACTGGGTGGTCAGCCACGTCCTGCCTTACGTAGTCTTTGCTCTAATCGTGGTTTTCCAGTCGGAGATTCGCCACGTTCTCGCTGACCTCGGACGCCGCCTGACGTTCCTAAGCGCCTCCTCCGCCGACGGCGATTCCTACGACGACATCGTGCTGGCCGCCAACCTTTTCTCCCAACACCAAACCGGCGCCCTGATCGTCATCGAACGTGAAATCGGACTGCGCACCCACGTCGAAAGCGGTGTACCTCTCGATGCCCGCCTTTCTTACGATCTCCTCGCCACAATCTTTCGTCCCAGCGCACCTCTCCACGATGGCGCAGTGATCATCCAGAAAGATCGCGTTGCCGCAGCTGCGTGCTTTCTTCCCCTCTCGATGAATCCGCTGCTCTCCACACAGCTCGGCACCCGGCATCGCGCCGGCATCGGCATCACCGAAGAAACCGACGCCATCGCCGTCATCTGTTCGGAAGAAACCGGAGCCATCAGCTTCGCCGTCGGCGGCAAGATCGAGCGCGATCTCACCGTTGATCAACTGCGAGAACGCTTGAGTGCCGAGCTCCGCCGCCACATTACTCCGGCCACGTTGCCCACCACCATCGCTGCCAACAGCGATTACGCTGCCTTCGACTCGCCACTGTCCGAGCCAGCGCCGCGCAAGTCGGACGCCGGTTCAACGGAGCCTAGCTCGTGATCACCCTATTCCAACGTTATGTTGTCCACAACTTCAGCCTGAAGTTTTTGTCGCTGCTGCTTGCCACCGGCCTTTGGTTCATGATCGCTCGTGACGAACAGCCGGCCGAAGTTGCCATCCGCGCCCCGATCGTTTTCCAGCACGTCCCCGAGAAGCTCGAAATCAGCACGGAATCGATTCCCGAGGCGCAAATCCGCGTGCGCGGCCCAGAACGCACCATTCGCCAGTTGAAGATTAACGAGGTCCAGGCGGAAATCGATCTCACCGGCGTGAAATCCGGCGAGCGCACCTTCGACCTCACGTCGCAACAGGTCCGCCATCCGCGTGATGTCGAAATCAAGCAGATCGTTCCCAGCCAACTGCGCCTCGCCTTCGACACGCGATTGACGCGCGAGGTTCCCGTGAATCCCCGAGTGACTGGCATTTTCGCCAGCGGTGAGGAGATAGTCAAAAAGGAGTGCGATCCGCCTCGTGTAACCATCAGCGGTCCGCGTCGTCATGTAGAAAGAATCGATGCCGCCACCACCGATCCCATCGATGCCACGGGCACTTTCGGCAGCGCTGTGTTCACCACCAACGTCTACGTCCCCGATCCTTTGGTCCAAGTCGAACAAGCCACATCCATTCGCGTCACAGTGGTTGTCCAAAAAATCGGCACCGCGACCTCGCACTGAGAAATTGAATGTGGGGACACCCGTCCTCGGCTCTCCGTCGAGCGAAGTTCGACAGCTGTTGTGGCCGCCTCCGAGCGATACGACAATTGCGCGCTCGCCTCGCTTCCTTATAAGCTCTTGGGTTGTCCTTCGATCGTTTGAAACCTTCTCATGACCCAGCAACGGCAATTATTCGGAACGGACGGAATCCGCGGCGTAGCCGGGGAATTCCCCTTAACCGCACAAAGCACCAATCTCATCGGACGCGCCCTCGGCCACGATCTCATTCGCACGACAGCCAAAGCTAAAGCCGTGATCGGCCAGGACACCCGTGAATCCAGCCGCTGGATCGCCGATCGCGTCTCCGAAGGCCTCGCCGCCGTCGGGGTCGACGTTCACAGCGCCGGCGTTATCACTACTCCCGGTGTCGCCTACCTGGCGCGCTCCCGCGGAATGGCCGCCGGCGTGGTTATCTCGGCCTCACATAATCCCTGGACCGACAACGGCATCAAAGTTTTTTCCGGGGACGGATTCAAGCTGAGTGACTCCCGCGAACTCGCCATCGAACAAGAAATCTTCGCGCTCCTCAAGAATCCCGCATCCGCCGACGACACCGCGCTGAAAGTCCCGCGTCCCTCGCTCCCCGGCGAGGCCGAACTCCGTCACGCCTACATCAAATCGCTCGCAGCCAGTGTCACCTCCGATCTCAGCAAACTTCGTGTCCTGGTGGATTGCGCCAACGGAGCCGCCACCGCCGAAGCTCCGGGCCTTTTCCGCTTGCTGGGCGTTCAGGCAACGTTCATCCACGTAGCTCCGGACGGAAAAAACATCAACGAGCAGTGCGGCGCGCTTCATCCCGAGACCCTGGGGAAACATGCTGGCTCCTCGGCAGGGACGTTCGACCTGGGTGTAACCTTCGACGGTGATGCCGACCGCGCCCTCTTCTGTGATGCCTCGGGGCGTGTTGTGAACGGAGACGGCGTCCTTCTCGCCGCGGCCCGCAGCTTGCACGCTGAAGGAAAGTTGAAGACCAACACCGTAGTCTCGACCACCATGTCGAATATGGGCCTCGAGATTGCGCTCAAGCAGTCCGGTATCCAGATGCTCCGCGCTAACGTCGGCGACAAGTACGTTCTGGAAGAGATGCTCAAGACTGGCGCGATCCTCGGCGGCGAACAATCCGGCCATATCATATTTCTCGATGGAGACGCCACCACCGGCGACGGCCTGCTCACCGCCCTCCGCCTCATGGACATCGTCGTTCGTTCGGGCAAGCCGCTGGCCGATTTGGTGAGTGACTTGAAAGTATTCCCGCAGAAGATCCAAAACGTCCGCGTGAAAGAAAAGGTTCCGTTCGCGAATGTGCCTGCAATCCAGTCAGCGATCACCACAGCAGAAAGAGAATTGGATGGGAGTGGCCGTGTAGTAGTCCGCTACTCAGGCACCGAAGCGTTAGCCCGAGTGATGGTGGAAGCCGAATCCGAATCACAGATGCAGTCGGCGTGCGCCGCCATCGCCGCCGAAATCCAGAAGGCACTGGGAGTGTAGTCCCGTTTGTGTAGGGGCGGACGCCTTCGTCCGCCCCGCCAGCGCAGCGAGCGTGCCGCTGCCGACCAAGCGACGCGGCAGCCCGCGAACTTACAGCGCGAAATACGTCTTCTTATGCCCCAAACTATTCTCATCGCCAATCACTAACCGATCCGGCCACCCCGGCACCGTCTCAATCAACAAGCGCAACCCGCGCGCATCCTTCGGAACCTTGAACTCCAACTGGGTCGTATACGACGACGCCGGCGTCAACGGCGTCATCAACGAAGTCCCTAAGCTCGAAGCCACGTCATACTGATGTCCCGCATCGTCCACTAGCCGTACCTCACGCGGTGACGGCGCCAGCGGCGCATCTTTCGGCCGATTGGGCGAGGTCGTGGTCTCATCAAACCGCGTGCGCAGCGTAACCATGTAGTCGTCCACTGGCCCTTGCTCTTGTCTCTTTACATCGAGGACGGAATACGCCAGATGACAATCAATCTCGCAAAAATATTTTTCCTGCCCTCGCCCGAGCAAGGTCTCGTGGCTCCCAGCCGAAAAACCGAGGAGCAGCGCAAGATACACAACCATTCCCCCACAGATCGCAAACGCTGCGACCCGCGCCAGTCGGGGTTTGCGCGCGAACCAAAAAATCACCGCCGCTGCCATCGCCGCAAATGTTCCCAGGCTGGCCGCCAGGAACCCCGTCACCGCCAGTGGTGCGGGAAAATTCATATTGCTCGCCGAACCGGTGGCTCCGCGAAACATCTCTCCTGCTCCCAGCATCACAACCCCTTCTTTCTGGTTGAAGTCCGGATCGATCTCATCCGCGATCCAGTAGTTCTCGACCAGCAACGCTAGCAGCATCCCTAGAATCCAAACCGCCCACCGGAACCGCCGCCGGCCGCCGTCAGACGGTAGAGACAGCACAAAGAACTCCACCAGATACGCGGCGCAGTAGCAGACATTGGCCAGCAGCGCGAGCACGCTCATCTTTCCAAATGCCTCCAGCGTCAGCGCTGGCTGAAAATGCGGCCAGGTCAACCCTAGCCACAGCAGCACTACGACAAACAGCGCCCCGTTGTACCAGATGCGCCGCGGCTCCCAGAACCGCGCCGCCTCACCGAACCAGGATCTCGGGTTACCAGAAATCTCTTCCATAAAGATCTCCTGCAATGAACTTTGTATTACAAAGCTCGTCGGCCCAAAAAAAGACCGCTTCGGCCTTGGGACAACACCTGATTCGTATTTCTACCCGCTCGAAATAGAACCCAGCAGGCTGCGGCGATGGCCAAGGGCACGCAAATGAGAACTCCTACGGCAAGGAACTCCAACATGAGAAAACCACCCCCGGCCGGCCCATGGCGTTCAAGCAAAGCGAACCCGCCAAGAACCATCGCGGCCAGCACGCCAACCAAGAGCACCAAAAGTCCGAACCCAGCCGCTAGCGCGAATCTCCCCAGCACTCTCATCTCAGTGCTCTTCCCGCGTCACCCGGATCCACTCCTCCATCTGATCCAGATACTCCGCCAGCGCAGCGCGTCCTTTTGTCGTGAGCCGGTACTCCGTGCGCGGCACGCGTCCCTCAAAAAACTTCACGCACGAGATGTATTCCGCCTCTTCCAGCTTGCGCGCATGCACGCTCAAGTTTCCGTCGGTCGTCTTGAGCACGCGCTTCAGATCGTTAAAACTCAGCGAATCGTTAGTCGCCAGCGCACTCACAATCCCCAACCGGATACGCTCGTGAATCAGACGGTCAAGCTCGGGCAGTTCCGGAGTCCGTGGCGCCGCATGTTCACGCGAATGCTCGCGCGCACGCACTTCATGCTTCCCGGACTTTCCACGAGATACTACCGCCCTACCCACCATGCCTCCTCGCGATTGACAATCCGAATACGATATGCAGTCCGCCAAATCCTGCCGCCAGAAACCAGTTTCCCCAATTCGCCGGCCCAAGTACCGTTAGCCCGCCGAGCAGCATGAAGCACAGTCCCATGACCGGAACAATGGGCACCGAAAACGCGCCCCCAGTCATAATTCCTGCGCCATACAGCAGCAACCACATCGCGGGCAGCGCCGACTCGAGCCCCGAGCGAAATAGCAGAAACGTCAGGAATGCCCCCGCCACCAGTGGCGGAGCCAATCCCAGTGCCGCTTTTCGCGCCGGTCCGGAAAACAGGGGCAGCCCGCTCCGGTTTGCTTTCCACGTACAAGCCAGCAACCCGATGGCGGCCGCCACAAGCGCCTCAGCCAGCCATACCCGCAACCAGCCAAAAGGTGAAACCTGTCGACTGGCAAGCAGTGCCGCAGCAAAAGCGGTTCCACCCAGCACAACATGCCCCCACCCCGAGACAGCCGTAAACGCCGCCGACCGCTCCATCGTGTCCCGAATAAACCGGAGATCATCGGCAACGTTCGGCGCCACAGGCGGCCGCGACGATCGATGGAATCTCCGTATCCGGTGCAACTGAGGATCGAGCATGGCAAAAGCCTAGCGCGGTACCAGACAAGTGTCAAGTACTTTTCGATACAAAGTGAAGCGCAGTGGACCTATAGAATTTTTCCTGGAAGCGGACCCAAAGCGGGTGCCCCAACCTTGTCGCGTCTTTTGCGACAGGGTGGGGTTTTTGACTTTGCTAAAAAACTCCGCCCCAAGCTCCGTCCGAGTGGAAGTAAGCCTGATGGACACCGTGGAAGAGCGGCTCTTCAGCGCCGCGTAAAGTCGCTAAAATGAAAAGGGGCTCTAGCCCCGCCATCAATGACCGACCTTGCCAAACTCCTGATCCTTCTCGGCGCCGCACTCCTCCTCGCCGGACTTCTCCTGCTGCTCGTTGGCCGCCTGCACCTCCCGCTGGGCCGCCTCCCCGGCGACATCCTCTACCGCGGCAAGAACACAACCTTCTACTTCCCGTTAGCGACCTCGATCCTGCTGAGCGTTCTGCTCACACTCATCCTCCATGTGATTGGGAAGTGGCGGCGCTAAGCCCGCCTAGTGTGTCACCTTGATTTTGGTTTTTCTTTGGCGTTGTTTCGTTACTTCCTATCCAGCCGCTTGTTACTTTCCATTTGCAAGACGAAGCTCAGCATTTCGAGGCGTGCTTCTCGAATTTCCTTCAGGGTGACGAAGAGCGGTTCGACCGAACGGATCCCGCAAAAATGTTTCGGAAAAGCCATCACCGATAGCCCAGCGAAGATGAGCGTCGATTTTACAAAAAGGAGATAATCCCAATGGATACAGCGCAGATTCTCACTCTCACCAGGAAAACGAGTCAATTCGCGAGGCAATGTAAATATTCTGTCATCGCGTTCGCTCTCGTGAATGTCTGCTTCTTGCGCGCAGTGGCGCAAGACGCCCACTCGCACGAGACGACAGCGCAAAACGAACGGGCGCAACAAGACCAGCAGAGTGCCCTGATCAGAAGTGTTCGACAAGTCACCGAACGGTTTAAGGATGTGAGAGCGGCCGAGAACGAAGGCTATCGCCTTGAATTCGGTTGCGTGAGCGGTGACGACTTTGGGGCCATGGGCCTGCACTACGTCAATGACACACTGGTGGGCAACGGTATCGTCGACGTCGCCCATCCTCAGATCGTGCTTTACGAAGCGCAGCCCGACGGAAGTGTCGAACTAACCGGAGCCGACTATCTCGTGATCGCCAGTGCGTGGGATGAGAAGCATCCGGGCGTGCCGCCGCAGCTTATGGGACAGATCTTCCACTACTTCTCGACGCCGAATCGCTTCGGACTGCCCGCCTTCTACACGCTGCATGTCTGGGCGTGGAAAGAGAATCCCAAGGGCGCATTCGTAAACTGGCATCCAAATGTTTCCTGCCAGTCATTCGTTGGCCAAACCACCCCTTAGCCGGTGGAAGTTGAACAGCGGCCTTTCGATCCTCCCCCTGCGGATCGAAGGGACCGCTTGCAGAACAGCGAACGCGGTGAGCGGGGAATCACCATTCTGCTAGCGGGCCTCACAGAGATTCCCCGCGTTCGGACTGATCCAATCTACTTCTGCTAGAATTCTTGCCGTGAAAAGACGAACTTTCGTTCAGGCGCTTCCAGCGGCAACCCTACTTCCAGCCTCACTTTGGGCCGCTGCTCGGCAAGCGAACGCCAACTCCACGGCTGCTACCGGGGCCGTCTTCGAACTCCGTGTCTACCACGCAGCAGCAGGAAAATTGGCGGAACTCGAGGCGCGCTTCCGCGACCACACCATAAAAATCTTTGACCGCCATGGAATGAAGAGCGTCGCCTATTGGACGCCCCTCGATGAGCCCGAGAAGAGCAACACCCTGATTTACATTCTTCAGCATCCCAGCCGCGAAGCAGCCGCTACCAACTGGAAGGCTTTCCAGGACGATCCTGAGTGGAAAAGTGTGAAGGAGAAATCCGAGGCCGACGGCAAACTCGTGGATAAGGTTGACTCCACCTACCTCGCCCTGACCGACTTCTCCCCCCGATTGCGCTAGACCGCGGAGATCCATCGAATCCCGAAATGGCGGACGACTCGCCCTTTCACTGACCGATATTCGCACCGAGGAATAAAAAAGCTCGGATCGGACTTAGCTCTTACCTCTTCCTTCTATAGGTGTAGCCATTCACAAGTGTGGCAGTCTGCCCGTTAGGATTGGTTACCGTCACGTTTACAATTCCGGATGCGTGCGGCGGAGTGGTGGCAGTAACAGAGGTGGCGCTTACAACCTTTACGTTTGTCGCCCTACTTCCCCCGAAACTCACCGCGGCCCCTGACTGAAATCCCATTCCCGCGATCGTCACGTTCGTCCCACCCGAAGTTCGTCCCGAGGTCGGCGAGACCGAGCTCACCGACAGGGGAGCCGGCGGCTGCAGGCCGTAAACCAGCAGTTGATTGGAGAAAGTGGCCAGATACACTTTGCCGTTCGCGATCGTCGGCGGTGCAAATTTTGCGTAGTTGCCGACATCGTCTCGCGCAGTGTTCTGCTTGCTGTTCCACAGTTCCGTGCTCAGGTTCGTCGCGTCGAAGGCCCGCAGGATCCCCGGCACCGTTTGCTGATTGGAATCGCCCGAGTAGGAGACGGACGCCCAGACAATTCCGCTGCCCGATGTGCTCCCGTTGGCGGACAGTGACAAGCCTGCCGCATTCGAATTTCCCGCCGGGCTTGTCATGGTGCTCTGCGACACAGCGGCAGTTTGAAAAGATCCGTTCAAGAATTCAAACACTTTCAGGTAGTCACCCGGTCCCCACAGATAGAGAACAGGACCGTGATTAGGACTGTTCCAGTAAATCGGGCCGATCATGATCTTTCCGCTGGTCGCCTGAAATTCCTGCTGGTCGCCATTGAACGCCGCATTGAATGCGCCCATGCTGGCGGTATTGATCAGGCGGAGAATGCCGTCCTTGCCGCCGCCCACGATCGAACTGGTTCCAGGCAACAGGATGGGCCCGCCCGAGCCGAGGTCGGCGTCAGTTTGGTTGAGTGATCCCTGAGTATCAGGCGTGAAGTAGTCGCTGACCGAAAGCCCGGTTGAGGTCGCCAGCTTGACCACACTGTCGCCGTAATCAGTTCCGCCAGTATTCGCATCAAAGGTGCCGTTGCCTGTCATGAAATAAATATTGTCCGCATCAGCGACCAGGCCTTGCCCGCCCTGCCAGACGGCGGCTTCACTGCCGTTGGGCGTGGTATTGAACACCGCCAATTGCGCCAAGGTCGATGCGTTATAGCCCAGCACCCATCCGTGATAGGGACCGATATCTCCGTGCGACCCGAACGCGATATACATCACACCGTTCAAGAGAAGCAATCCCGGACGATTCAGCTGGTACAGCGGCTGGAATGCGATCGTGCCTCCGCTCGATCCCGAACCGCTGCCCGGCACGCTGGCCGTGATTTCCACCGGGCTCCCCGGCTTTTCTGCTCCTGACGTGATATCGAGCGCATGCAGGTTCTGATGGTAGGTGTTGTTGCTCGTGTTCTTGGTCTTGGCCACCAGGTAAATCGTGCTGCTGACCGGATCGATCACCGGAGTGCCGGTGATACCGATGACCGGCGTCAAGTCCTTATACGTGGACGAAATGTCCGTGCTGGGCACCGGTGTACCGAGGTTGACATGCCAGAGCTGTGCGCCATGATCCGCATCGAATGCATAGACGCTATTATTCTCAGTCGCCACGTACACGACGTTGTGCAGCGCGGACGAGATAGTCACCTGCGCCACGTAGAGAGGCTGCGCGTAAACGTAGCCGTCCACCTGGCAAGCGAAAAGCTTGCCGAACTGGTTGACGCTTACGTTGGACGTGTTCAGGATCGTCTCATTCAGATTCTGCCCGGTGCGGCCCACGTCGTTGTGATGCATGGTCACGGACACCTGGGCTTGCGCCGGGGAAGGAATCAGTGGACGTAAAAGAGAAAGCAATGCGATAGCGCAATACGCGGCTCGTTTCATGGGTGTTCCATTTTGCGGGCGATAGGACAGGAGCGACAGGTCACTGTGGGGTGGGGTCGGCTGCCACATGGACCACCGCCGACCATGTACTGCCGACCATGTCCCTGACCGGTTCAGACCGAGTCGACTCGGCACACACAAAAGAGGGCCGCCCTTTCGGGCGACCCCTGTCGTTAAAATGATGCAGGCAAGCTCACTCAGTAGCCGCAGCACCACCGCTTGCTGACGCCGCTGCTACGGCTGCGTTGATGAACGGCAAACCATTCGGTGTGCCCAACCCCGTCACGTTGTCCCACCCCGGACCTGTGGTGAGTGACGAGTCGGTCCCAAAGACGAAAACATCCCAGCGCGTTGAAGAGGAACTTTGGAAGAGCGCGCTGACAAAGTTTGTCGTATTTTCCAGCGAACATGGCGGAGCCGCACAAGCGGATGGCGCCGCCAGAGCCTTAGGACCTTCGTGAATGATGGTGGGAGGTTTCGGTGGCGTATTTGGAATCGAAATGGTACCCCTCACATTATTCTGGGAACTGATCTGGCGCACGTCGGTGATAGCGCTGCGAGGGAGGTTGTAGAGCAAAGGCGCTGCCTGTCCCAGCGGCCCGCCGCCGGCCGCCTGGTTGGCGAGCGCCCACATGGCTGAGAACATCGGGGCGGAGAGACTCGTGCCTCCAAATACCTCGACGAACTTCTGATGACCTGGAACGCTGTCCGGCGTCACGATGATCTCCAACCCGGTCTCTGGATCGGCAACCATGGAAATGTCCGGAGTCTGGCGAAAATCACCCGGTAAATTACTCTGGAACGCAGGTTTGGGAAAGACGGTGCTAGGCCCTCCCCCGGCGCCGCCATTGAAGCCAAAACCGAGAGGCGGGACAACCGGAGGATTCGGTTGAGGGCCGGTGATTCGTGTGAAGTTGAGGCCCCAGCCGGTCTGGAATTTGACGGTGTGGTCCGCACCTAAGAACGTGCTGGTACCACCCACCGCGGTCGTAAACGGTGAACTGGCAGCGAATCCTGGAGACGTGGCGTTAATGCCAAAATTCGCAACATTGAATGCGAGGTTATCGCCGGCGTCACCGGTTGAGACTTGCTGCGAAATGCCCAGAGCGGCCGCGGTCTCTGCGAGGTTGTTTTCAACGATGAGAATCGATGGCGCAAAGTCGACAAACACTATCTCTGGAAGGCCAAAACTGTTGGAGATTACGTTGCCCGCGAGAGTGTCAATCGCAAAGAGATTTGCGATATCGAGGTTGGTAAAGGAATTGTCCGCGGCAAGCACCAGGAGGATATTGGCGGCTGGGGCGATGCTGTGCGCCGATTCAACATCGAGAGTGGTTTCGAATTGCCAGCTGCCTCCGATACAGCCGTTCGTGGCCGTGCATTTTGCCGTGCCGTTGGGCTTGACAATTTGGAAATTCCCGCCTGGTCCAGTCTTGAGCGCGGGCAGCTTGTTCAGTCGGGAAAAGGTGTTGGCGTCGCCCAAAATCGTGTTCGATCCAAACGCATCGACAATCACGATGGTCTGGCCTGTACCGGCAAACCCGTTGGCATAAACTGTGGGCAGCCCGTAAATGGCTTCCATGTCGGCAGCATCATAGCCGCACTGAGGAGCGCCGGGTGGAACGGAAGCGATGCCAGAACCGTAGGTATTGCCCGTGTAAACGGCTGATGGACCACCGCCTGGGGTGGTGAAAGTCTCGGTCACAGGGCCACCGAAACAATCCGCCGTGAAAAACAGTCCATTGGACCCTGCGCCCGCAGACTTGAGCGGAATGCCGTTCGCGGGGCCACCGGTATTCGGATTGATGGGTCGCCGTGCATAAGATTCGTAGCGAAGATCGTTTAATCCCTGCACTGAAGCCACTACGGTGCCGGCGGGCCCTTCGATCGCGGGCTCCGTCAGGTTCGCCCGATGGATTTCTCCATTGATTTTGAAGCGATTGATCTGCAACTTGAAGGCACCCTGTACGTCCGCGACACGGCCCCGTGCAGATATGTAGTGATTATTTTTGTCCGCGGACGAGACAGTCAAATTACGGGCTGTAAGGAAGTCGCGGACCACAGCTGCTTCCTGGGCGGTCGGCGCAAAGTTCGCGTGGTATTGCTCGAGGGTGAGAAAACGATGATAGTTTGGGGAGTTCCTGTCATACATCTGCCGGACCAATTCATCAAACGCGGCCTGATTGTGGTGTTTCAGCCAAACCGTCACGGTGATCTGCTTGGACAAATCTTCTGAACCAAGGTTTTCGGCGTTCGAAAGCATTCGTGACCTGCTGTCAGCAGTCACTTGTGAGCTTGCTGATGGAGAGAATCCAAAGCTTACGAGCAGAGTGAGAATCACGAGCAGAAAGGGGGTTGCCATACCAGTCCGCAACCGATCGATGTGGATCGACATAACTGAATCTCCTTTGGCAGGGGTCATTCTTGGCTTTACCGCCTTGAGCGCTTGTCTGCGAAGAACGGGGCCGAAGTTTGTCACCGGTAAAGGGATAATGTCAAGCTCCCTTTTCTGAGTGCAAACGCGGCAAAACCCCGCCCAGCAAGGCTTCTCCAATTTCTTGGCTGGGGAACAGCGAAAAGCTATTACTACGCTCACAAGCGATCATGAGGTCATCTGTGGCTTGGCGTGAAATCTCCATTTCACTGGAACCGAGTAGCCAGCCCCCATTGCTGGGGGCCGGCCCTCTCAGAACCGGACGTGACGGTTTCCCGTCATCCTGCTCAGGCCCTTTGAACGCCTCTTTCGGGGAGACGCGGTAGTGAGACAGAAATCCCTTGGCGGTGAACCCTGTCGTGGCACTCTGGATGAAGCAAGACGCGGTTCTCTGCACTCGCGGAACCTCCCATCACACGGGGGACGCGATGATGAAGACGCCATCCCGTGATTCGGGTGATCCGTATATTGCATACGGGGCAGAGCCCACGTTGGAACTTCCAGAGAAAGCGAAGTGTTCGAGTACCCCGAAACGTCGCCGCCATATGATCCGCTTCGCGTTTCTCGAAGTAGGTTTCGTAGGCGGGGTCGTATGGGTTGGCTTCGCCTTTGACCTTGACGTGTCGTTGAATGGGCGTGCGACTGGCGAGCAGCAAGTGCTGGGTGAACTACTTTGCGGTAGGTCACTCCAGTCGGTGCTTTGCATTTATCGAGGACTGGGTAGAAAAGAAAATACGGCGGCACATGATGCGAGCCAAGAAACGCAAGGGACTCGGCTGGAAACGATGGAGTAAGGAGTGGCTCTATCAAGTGCTCGGACTGTTCCAAGACTACCGAGTGCGGGGTTACGCGCCAATCCCGAAAGTCGTCGCGGCACGATAGGTCTCATAACCCTTGATGCGAAACAACCAGAAAAGCCGAGTGACCGAAATGGGCACGCTCGGTTTGACGCGGCGGGGTCTGGAAACCGGTTTACGGTTCGGCTAGTGAGTCCACTCCCAGAGGAAACGGGGAGCTCCAGGTAGGCGGAACCTAAGGGACACGGCGCCAGACCTCGACCCTACTTATAGGGGGGCCTTCGAAAACGTAGCCATGGCGGAATTGAGATCCCAACTCGCAATCGAAAGAGCGGGCTTGGTAACCCTTCACCTACAGCCGGCGCGTCGGAGTTCTATCCCAACCATCCACCATGACCGCCTGCTACAATCCCCGCGAGGGGGATTCAATGACGAACCTAGGTGGCGTAGTGCAGATGTTGAAGAAAGAGCATGCTCGATTGAGCAAGGAAGTCAAGGCGATTGGTGCAGCGCTGTCAGCTTTCGGAGCGGCATACGGAAACGGGACAGCACGGCGGGGCAGGATGTCTGCCGCTGGAAGAGCCAGAATCGCCGCTGCACAGAGAGCACGCTGGGCGAAAGTGAAGGCAAGAGGCGAAAACGAGAAAGTCGTCACAATGCCCAAGAAACGAACAATGTCCGCCAGCGCCCGTAAGAGGATTGCGGCGGCACAACGCGCTCGGTGGGCGAAGGTGAAGGCGGCAAAGAAATCGGCTTGAACGGGAAGCTCAACTTTTAAAACACGCCCAGACTCATGAGATGAGCCTGGGCATTTTCATTTGCTTGTCCTGGGTCCAGGGCTCGCGATGTGAGGGCTAGACCGATCCTGTGTTGATCGACCTTCGCGGGTTGTGTCGAATGGGAAAGAGGATCATCTAAGAGGCTGTCGGGTCATAGTTCCTGAGAGAGAGTCGGCAGTCTTCGCAGAGGTTGTTTTCGAATTGCACACCGACGTCTGGAATCGCCCCGCAGATGCGACACGACCAGCCATTCTCAAGCGAGAGGTGTTCCCACGCAATATCTTTTCGGCGCTCTGGATCTGCTGTACTCATCCCCGTTCCGCAATGCGGAGATTTCGCGCCTGGTGTAGCACCGGACGCGGTACTCGAAGGGGCCCATAGCGATGGTCCACACGTTACCCTCACATCGCCGCGCTGTCTAGTAATTGACGAGGTGATGGTTCGTTGGGAAGTTAAAATGTCCGGTTTTGTTAGGCAGGACTCCTCTGCCCGATGTACTCTCATAACGTTCCTGCCGCGACATTAGCTCGGCTATGAGTCGGCAAATGAACGCAAAACGCCCGAAATTGACCCTGAAGGGAGCGGACGGCGCGAGGCCGTGGGATCATCGCAGAGGCCCCGGCGAGCCGCAATGACCAGACGACGACTCAGTCTTGCCGCAACGCTACAAGTGGGTTGACTTTTGTGGCTCTTCGGGCCGGCAGATAACACGCCAGTAAAGCGATCATTCCCAGCACCAGTATTACCGTCCCGAAGGTTTCTGGATCGTGTGTACTGACTCCAAACAGCAGACTGCCCATAAAGTGCATCAAGCCCAAACCTGCGACAACGCCAACCAGCACGCCCGCGCCGGCTAACCGAAGCCCCTGGCCAACCACCCAGCGCAGCACCCCGCTCGGGGTGGCACCGAGCGCCATCCGAATTCCAATCTCGCGCGTCTGCTGATTGACGGAGTAGGAAAGCACGCCATAGACACCGATGGCCGCGAGGGCAAGCGCGAGGCCGCCGAATAATGTGAGCAGGGCGGCTGCCATGCGAGGCGCCCACAATCCCTGGTTCAACACGTCTTCTACCGTCTGAACATTCGTAATCGCGAGGTTTGGGTCCAGTCCTTGGATCTGGCTGCGCACTGTGGCGATAACCGCCCGTGGGTCTCCCGAAGTGCGTACCTGCACAGTCGCGGCCGGGGGATAGTCCTGGGTCAGTGGAAGATAGGCAAGGGGTTGAGGATCTTCACCAACCTGGTTGATCACCGTGTTGCCCACGATCCCCACGACCTCAAGCAATTTGGGATCGCCGAAGAAGTGGAAGCGCTTGCCAATCGCATCCTGATCCGGCCAGAAGTGACGAGCCATGGCCTCGTTGATCACTGCCACGGGTGTGGTCTGATTTTTATCGAGATCGGTGAAGGATCGCCCCTTCGTCAGCGGAATACGCAAAGTGTCAAAAAACCCTGGGGAGACGTCGTTAAGTTGCGTCAACGTGCCCCGGTAGCCGGATGTCTCGTCCTTTCCTTCGGGAAATACGGTACGCTCAAGGCCGCCGCCTAGGGGGAGGTTTGAGGCAACCGCCGCCGCTTGCACCATGGGAGGAGCGTTCACCCGCTGAATAGCGTCACGATAAAACTGCTGCCCGTGTGCTTCATCGTAATGAAGCGCACCGAGATCAACTGCCATCACGAAAAGACGTTTCGATTCAAAGCCGAAATCCGTTCTCTGTGCATTCTCCATACTTCGAATGAACAGTCCCGCACCGACGAGTGTGATCAGTGCAAGCGCGACTTCGGAAACGATCAATATGCTGCGCAGCGGACCGCGAGTCCAGGTACCACTTCCACCCCGGCCGCCGGCTTTGAGCGCCTCGGCGACGTCGGCCCTGGATGCCTTGATAGCCGGGGCGAGGCCGAAGATGATCCCGGTCAGCAGCGCAAGGCCCAGGGTAAAGAGCAGCACGTGGGAATCGAGCGCAAGGTCGAGATCATTATTCTCTATGAATGGCGGACGGAAAGCCCAGAGTAAGCGCCGCCCGGCGAACGCCAGCACGAGTCCGGCTGCGCCACCGCTTAGCGATAACACCAGACTCTCGGTCAAAAGCTGGCGGATCAGGCGTACACGGCTGGCACCTACGGCGGTGCGGATACTCATTTCTCGTTCCCGGCGGGCTCCTTTGGCCAGCAGGAGATTGGCGAGATTGGCGCAAGCGATCAAAAGAATGAGTCCGACGACCCCCATCATCAGAGCTCCCGCCAGTACAAATTGGTCGTGTTGATTGATGCCCACCGCCGCGTCAGCCAGCGGGGAAACCGCCACGCTGCGTCCGGCATTCTCCTTCGGGTATTCCACTGCAAGCTGTGAGGCGATCGTCTTCAGAGAGGCTTCCGCCTCCCCCTCGCTAACCCCCGGTTTTAATCGCGCTACTGTAAATGTATTCAGAAATCGTCTTTCTCTGAAATTGTCCTTTACAAATCCAGCCAGGACCTGACCGTACATGCTGACGGGAACCCAGACTTGGTCGGCGGGACCGATTGTGAACGTTCCCTTGAAGCCTTTCGGGCCGACTCCAATGACCGTGAACGGCGTCGCGTTGAAGGTCACGCTCCTGCCAATCAGGTTTCGGTCCGAACCGAACTTATTGGCCCAAAGACTGTAGCTCAGGATGGCCACATTGTTGCCGCCCGGCTTGGTGTCTTCGTCCGGAAGGAAGAAGCGTCCGGCAGCTGGTGTCAGGCCGAGCACCTGGAAATAATTCGCGTTCACCAACTGGCCGGCGACCTGCTTGGGTTCTGCTTCTCCGCTCCAGGTCAACGCAGTGCCCGAATTACACGAGAGCCCGTCGAACACCTGGCTCTGCCGCTGGTAATCCTCGCAGTTGGCATAGGACATGCCCATCTTCGTGGCGCGCGCCTGTGTGACCATGGTCTTGCTGTCAACGGTATCGAGTTGCACCAGGCGAGAGATTTCGGCGACTGGCAGAGGGTGGAGCAGGACGGCGTTGATGACGGTGAAGATCGTGGTATTCGCCCCGATGCCCAGCGCCAGCGAAAGAATGCAGATCACCGTGAAGCTTGGACTCCTCAACATCGAACGCAAGCCGAAACGAATGTCCTGACCGATCCACTCAAAATTCATCATGGCACCCCGCAGGATTGTAGGCCTGTTGGTCAGACGCCGTCACGGCCGTTTAGGAAGCGGGTTTTTGCGAACGATCCCGACGTCCCATTTGACATCCCCGCCACTGCCCATTACTCTCGATTCCGTTGCTCCGATCTTTGTCATCCTAGGAAAGCGCGTCTTCGCCGCTCGGCGAAGACAGGGAAGCGGGTGCAATTCCCGCGCTGCCGCGCAACTGTAAGCGAGGACACTGCCCTCGGCCACTGGGAAATTCCCGGGAAGGCCGCGGACGAATCCGGATCGAACTCATCCTCACTCGCGAAGCCAGGAGACCGGCGCGATCCATCGACCTCAACCTCTTTCGCGTGCCAAGGAGGATGGAATGCGCACACTCACGGTTTTATTCACCCTGTTTCTCCCCACATCGGCTCTCGCCGCTGATCTCACCGTTAAAGTCGTCGATCCACAATCCGCTGCGGTCGCGGGCGCTCAAGTGTCACTGTTGTGCGGCGTGGACAACAAAACTGTCATCGCCACGCAAACGACCTCTGCTGAAGGCACTGCAACATTGCCCACAAAGCGGAATGAATCCTGCCAGATTAGAGTTCTCGCTCCCGGATTCGCAGAGGACTTCGCCGCTGTTCCAACCGAGCCGCAACTCAAGATCGTCCTGCGCCTGGCCACGGCGTCGCAGACCGTTGTCGTGACGGCCACACGCACGCCGGCGCCCGGTGAAGATACCGGCGCAGACGTCGCCGTGCTCAACGGCTGGCAGTTGACGGCGATGCAGCCCACCGCAGCCGCCGATGCTATCCGCTTTCTTCCCGGTGCGATCGTGAACAACGCCGGCCAGCGCGGGGGCCTCACCTCGCTCTTCGTCCGAGGCGGCGAGTCCCGATACAACAAAGTCATCGTGGACGGCGTAACCATCAACGAACCCGGCGGCACCTTTGATTTCGGCACGCTCCCGCTCGATCAGGCCGATCGTTTGGAGTTCGTCCGCGGTGCCCAAAGCACTCTCTACGGCTCCGACGCCATGACCAGCGCGGTCCAGGTCTGGACGCGCACCGGCAGCACTCGTGTCCCCGAGCTCCGCTTCGGCGCCGACGGCGGGAACTTCTCCACCGCTCACGGATTCGCATCGCTCTCCGGCGCCCGCGGCCTCCTCGACTACAACCTGTTCGGCAGCCAATTCAACACGCAAGGCTCTGGCATCAACAACGCCTACTCCGATTCGATGGAAGGCGCCAACGTAGGAGCCGCATTGACCGATCACGCCTCTCTGCGCGTTCGCGTTCGCCACTCCAACAGCCATACCGGCATTCCCGGTGAATGGAGTTTCAACGGCTATACCCCCATCGTCTCGAACGGTGGGCCTTCCTACCCGTTGCCTCCAAATCCCGATCAGGCGTCCCATCTCAACAGCCTGCTCGGCGATCTCGACCTGGCGATCGCCGCTCCCTCCGGATGGCAACATCGCTTCAGCGGATTTGATTACCTTTACCGCTATGACGAACTGAATCCCGGCGACCCGGATCGCGTAAGCCCTGTTTTCGGCCCCATCGATTTTCCCTCCCACGAAGTCGATCGCATTAACCGCGTGGGCTTCGAATATCAGGGCGACTACTCCGAGCGTACCTGGGCACACACCACGTTCGGCTACCGCGTGGAAAACGAAAACGGATTTGTCGGCGACATCAGCTTCGGCCAAACTCATGGCCAACGGCTGAATCAGGATGTCTACCTGCAGCAACAACTCACGCATGGTCCGTTTGTGCTGATTGCCGGTGGAAGATTTATTCACGACAGCGCCTACGGCAACACCGCTGTCCCGCGAGTTGCGCTGACTTGGCAGGCATGGCGCGGAAATGAGATCTTCTCCGGCACCCGCTTCCGCTTTTCTTATGCCACGGGCTTCAAGGAGCCTCGCCTCGAAGAGACGTTCAACGGAATCCCGCCGAATCCTTTCAATCTCCCCAACACAGCTTTAAAACCGGAGCGTTCCCGCTCCTTCGAAGCAGGAGTGCAGCAAGAGCTTGTTCGCGGAAAGGCAGTCTTCATCGCGACGTACTTCAACAATCTCTTTCATGACCAGATCAACTACGTGGAAGTCGATCCAGTCAACTTCGTCGGCAAATACGTCAATGTGAACAAGTCCTTGGCCCATGGCGCCGACGTGGCTCTCCAGGCGACGTTGCGCCCGCGCCTGCTTTTGAACTCCGCCTACACCTACACGTCTACCCAGATCCTCGACAATCCAGCTCCCATCGACTCGCAGTTCAACCCGGGCCAACCCCTGCTTCGCCGCCCAAAACACTCCGCAACCGAAACCCTGTCGTATCTCGGGTCCCGCTGGGGCGGGAATCTTGGCGCAAGTTTCGTGGGCCGCAGACCGGACGACGATTTCTTTGGTTTCAACATCACCCACGCCGCCGGCTACGTCCGCGCCGACATAGGCGGATGGTATACGGTAAACTCCCACGTCACCGCATACGCAAACGTCGAGAACGCCCTCGATCGCCGCTACAACGAGGTAGTTGGCTATCCCGCCCTGCCGATCAACATCCGAGCCGGTGTACGTTTTCGCCTGGGCGGAGAGTAGCGCGCGAGGGTGCCCCACCCTTGTCCTCCGTTGTTTGGAGGACAGGGTGGGGATTTTGACTTTCGCTGTCCTCTTGAGTCGAGTTCGGTGGATGATTCATTCCTGCGGGAATGCAGGATCAAATGAAAAAGGGCCCCGAAGGCCCCTGCTTTTCGCGAACGACAAACGACCAACGACGGTTTGCTCAGCCCACCTTCTGCGGAACCCGCGGCAGCGGCATCGCCGCCGCAATCTTCGCCCCAAAATACTTCGTCCGCGCGTTCAGCAACTTCTCAATCTCCACTTGCTTCAGCGGCTGCTGCCGTCCCAGCAGATGCGTGACCAGAGCGATCTGCGCGAAGTGCTCCACCGTCTCCATCTTCATGTACGCATGTTCGAGCGTATCCCCATAGGCGACCACGCCATGATTCGACATCAGAATCGCATCGTAATCCGGTACGTATGGTTCTAAAGTCTGCGCGAGTTCCGAGGTCCCCGGCGTCCCGTATCGCGCCAGTGGAATGCATCCCAGCCCCATGACCACTTCACACACCAGAGGCTCAGTCAACGCGATTCCGGCAGCGGCAAACCCCGTTGCAGTGGGTGGATGCGCATGACAAATCGCCCGCACGTCCGGCCGCAAGCGGTAAATCAGCAGATGCATCCCGATCTCGCTGGTCACATTCCGGTGTCCGGAAACGCGCTGCCCTTCCATGTCGACGATCACCAGATCGGCCGGCCGCATCGCCCCTTTACTCAGGCAGGTCGGCGTCACCAGGACCCGGTCATCCTTCAGCCGTACCGACAGATTCCCGTCCATCGCCGCCACGAATCCCCGTTCGTGCAGCATTCGTCCGTACCGAACGATTTCTTCCCTGTATTTGCGTTCTATAGGCATCCACACCTTAAGGGGAGTTGAGAAAAAGCAGGCCGCACGTCGGGCACCCGCATAGTATCAGCACTGCAGCGCCCGAAACAATCCAAAATTTGAATCGAAAAACGTCCTTGCAGAGGCCCTGAAATGTCCGCGGATCGGCCTTCCTCCTTATAATCGGCTCAGTGCTCGTTTCGGATTTTCACTACCACCTTCCCGAAGAATTAATCGCCCAGCAGCCGCTGCCCGATCGCGCCGCCTCGCGCCTCCTTCATCTCTCCGCCGCAAGCGGCAGCCTCGCTGACCGCCAATTCCGGGATTTTCCCGACCTTCTCCGCCCCGGCGACCTGCTGGTATTCAATAACACGCGCGTATTTCCCGCCCGCCTTTTTGGCCGACGCGCCGGCCTTAAGTCCCAACCTCTCAGCCCGCAAAACCCCGCCTCGCGCGACTTCCTCCGCGGCCGCGTCGAAGTCCTGCTCACACGGCAACTGCAGCGCGAATCTAACGGTTGGGAATGCCTCGTCCGTCCAGGGCGCAAGATCGGCGTAGGCGAGCATCTCTTCTTCGGCGACAACGACGAACTCCAGGCCGAGGTCATCGCCCGCGGAGAGTTTGGCGAGCGCCAAATCCGCTTTACTCCGGTCAATGACTTCTTCGCCCGCATAGAGAAAATCGGCCACGTCCCTCTTCCACCCTACATCTCCCGCGCCGATTCCCCCGCCGATCGCGACCGCTACCAGACCGTGTACGCCCACGAGCGCGGATCCGTCGCCGCCCCCACCGCCGGCCTCCACTTCACTTCAGAAATTCTCTCCCGCCTCCGCGACCGCGGCATCGAGACCGCGGAAGTTACCCTCCACGTCGGCCTCGGCACCTTCCAGCCTGTCCGCGTCGAGAAGGTCGAGGAGCACACGCTGCACGCCGAGGCTTATTCGATCTCGAATGAGGCTGCCGCTAAGATCGGTCAAGCACGCCGCGAGTCCCGCCGCATCGTAGCCGTAGGCACCACCACGGTCCGCACGCTCGAATACGCCGCACAGCAAGCAGGTGAGGTCCAAGCCGGCTCCGGCGAAGCCAATCTCTTCATCTATCCCGGCTACAAATTCCAGGTGGTCCAGGCTCTACTTACTAACTTCCACCTGCCCCAATCGACACTCCTGATGCTGGTCTGCGCCCTGGCAGGAAAGGAAAACGTCCTCCGGGCTTACCACCACGGCGTTGCCGAGCGATACCGCTTCTACTCCTACGGAGATTGCATGTTTGTTGAGTAGGGTGGTGCTGGGATTGTTGGATGCCGCATGCCACAGCACTTCTTGAGAGAGTCTGTCAAAGCGTGTTATCGCTGTTTTCGACAGCTACCTCCAAAAAATGAAGTCTCAGGGCGTGGAGGAGTACCATTCCTGGGGGAGAATATGCGCTTCAGTTTGGCGGCAACCCTTCTCATTCTTACTGCCTCACTCAGCTTCGCCCAAAATCAAGTCAAGGAGAACTGCTGCGACGCAGCGTCAGCGACCACGGTTGGCCATGACGCCGGAGTGATCATTCAAAGCGTGACACTCAGCGGCAAGTGGGGCAGCAACAGTGCTAGGGTTTACCTTCCTGACAAAGAAACTGCCGAAGGCGCAGTGCTATTCTCACATTCCGCGATTCAGGCGGATGGTGGCCTTTCAGTTGATTTGCTCCCCTTCGCGTTGACTCTTGCTCATGCAGGTGGGGTGGTGATCGTGCCGGAACGCTCTTTGCTGTGGCTGCCGACGGGTCGATCGACGAACCGCGAAGGTGCGGTGGTGATCTGCGCGGAGCATTGGCTGATCGACCACAACAAGGTATTCAACAATGGCGAGCCAACCGTAAATGATGACAACAGTGTCGTCCGGTTAGGCTACGCCTACGTCGGCCCACGACTGTGTGATCCAGCGGCGCCTTCTGACTGCGACTATATGAGTCCATTTGCTTCCGAGGACTGCTTCCTCAAGCATTACTGCCACGTCGGCCTTGACTTTTATGACCTTCTCATAGAAGTGTAATCGCCTGGTTTCGTCAACTGAGTTCGCGGGGCGGCGAATCAGTTTCAGTTTTTCACACTAAGCTCCTGAAAACGTCCACCGCTTCCCATCGCGCCCGATCAATCGTCGTCCGGGTCTGTCGGCGGCCTGCGGTCGTTGAGAAAATACTCTGCGCTCAGGGGAGCGGCGATTCTCTGAAACGGGGAGGGGGGCTGGCTGAAATTGAAGCAGTCGGAAAGATCGTCTGCTCGTTCGTCGGCGTATCCCAAGGACGGCAGCCCATAGATCTCTTCAACGAATTTCAAAATGCTCCCAAAGTCGTGCTGGACGTGCGAGACATGGGCCTTCTTCGCGTAGGGCGAAACGACGATTAGCGGTACTCGGAAGCCGTAGACGTAGCCGGAACCCCAACTGGTGCCGTCGCTGATGACTTGGGGAGGAGGAACGTGGTCATACCAGCCACCCCAGTCGTCCCAGGTGATGATCACGACCGTATTGGACCAGTAGGCGCTGGCGCCGATAGCGTTCACCACCGAGGCGACCCAGGACGGGCCACTTCCGTCGTTAAAGCCGGCGTGGTCGGAGGCCTGTCCCGTAGGGATCACCCAACTCACAGCCGGAAGATGGCCCGCGCTGATGTCAGTCAGGATCTGACTGTTGTGCAGTACGACATGTTTGACCCACAGGGGACCCGCGCACTCGGAACCAACCGGGCCACAAAGATGCTGGATCGCGTTGGGCGCAGTCCAAGGGCCCGAGCCTGGAGACAGGGTGTAGTACTTCCATGTGATCCCTGCTCTGTCGAGCCCGTCCGGCAGCGTGGGATGCTCGAAGCAGGGATACATGGTCGACGATTCCTTGCCGCGGGGATCGATCAGCCAGACCCAAGCGGTGGACGGGGCAGCGCAGCCAGCGCCCCCATTGGGATTCTCGGCCGCAAACAAATCGCTGGTCGCGGTGGGCGCAGACGTGCCGGCAAGAATGAACTGGTGTGCGGGGAAACTCGGTCCCTCGTTGGTTTGGAACATGCGGTCGCCGAAGGTATATTGCTTTGCGAGTTGGAAGTAGGGCTCTACGTCCGAAGGCTTCACATACTGGAACTGTGGGTTGGTCGGGCATCCGGAAGTGCCCGTTTTGCAGGCCGTAACTTTGTCCGCGCCGTCCATTTTTCCGTTGTCGTACATAAGCACGAAATCATGGTGACTGTGGCCGAGGTCATAACGGTTCGCCAGCGAAATCGGCGCAAGAGTGATCGTTTTCCCATGCGAGTTCACGCCCTTGTTGGCGATGTCGGCATTGGGTAGTCCGTGGAATAAATTATCGGGAGTGCGGTTTTCTTGGAAGATGATGACGACGTGCTGAATTAGTCCCTGGGGAATGGTGGCGGGAGGGTTGCTGCCTCCGCTCACATTCAAATTCAGCAACAGACCGCTAGCGCAAAACAGGAGTACCGAGAGACACCAGAATGCGGTTCGGCTCATGGGAAACTCTCCCGAGGCGGCCCAATGAACCCCTCCTGCGGCGAAACGTCCGATCTCTGCAGGTGGACCACTTCATGCGCAGGAGTATAGCGCGTTGGCATACTCTGGGCGAATCGTTGGCGTTAAATCTTAGATCCCTATAAATCTCTCCAGGAACAAGCACAATGATTTTCGACCCTGGATTTCTTCCAGCATCTGTTTGCGTAGTTGGGTCAGCGGCTTCGTACAAATCCCCATAGCACTCATCAACCGTCAGTCAAAACAATTTTCCTCGTGCTCACTTGTGAGGACGCCCTGATTTCGCCAGCTACCCAGCCGGTGATCCTGACCACTGAGCCCTTGATAATCGCGCATCAGGGGCGTTTTGATCGAATACAAGCTTGGGGTCTTCTTATGGCGAATTATGGCGAAACCGATATGGCGTGAAGGGCGGATCACTAAGAATTGCAGAGACTGTGGAGCGCAGACGACTGGTTATGTGGACACAGGCAAAGAGCCTGATGCCCTGTGCATCAACTGTGCCAAGGCCAAGGGCCTGCTGATCGATCAGAAAGCGGGATAGAAGCTTCATTGCCCAACTCGGCGCGGAAAATTCTTACGGTTACCTCCAATTCGGTTCTCATGGTTCTCACGCTCGTGGTAGTCCTGTACCTCCTAGCGTGACCTCGGTGAAGAATTACGATCCCGACTTACGTCCGTTAGACCCTTAGTAACACCACGTCAGAGCCATTGTCGAGCTGCGGGCTTTGTTTCAGACTGATAGGTGATAGGGGAGCGAGCGATGAGAGCAAGCAGGCGAAGAGTGATGGCTGATCCGAGTAGAGACTGGTATTCCTGGTTGCTGCCAACACTGTGCCTAATCCTGCTCGCGGGTCTCTTGTTGAACCGGTGAAGCTGGACACGTACCGTTGCCACTCCGCCACGTTTATGGGGCATCCAACATATCCCTACCCTAAGCTCTGCCAGATATAAAAAGTTAGAGACTCTCGAACGGTTCCAATTCATTTCGTAAGCTGGAGACGTCCAAATGACATCTGCATGCAAGGGCGGTGGCAAGTTCGTCGGAAAGTGGAGCGTCAGCGTTCGCAACACTACGCCATGCCCAGTCTGCCGCTCGTCTCAACCGGTAAGACCGTATGGCGGTCGCTATAAGATAGCTGACCACCGAGAACATGAACCTGAGGCCGGAACAGCACAGGCAGGTCAGAGTTGATCCTCCTCTTGTCGCCAACTTTCGCACGACTGGTAGGGGTGAACTGTCGAAATATCTCGATTTCACTCATCTAACCCTGAGTCAAAAATGCTTTCCTCGTGCTCACTTGTGTAAATGATAACGTCAAGGGCCGCCGGTCACGGCTAGTGCATCATGCGCTACGTTTTCGGCAGCACTATCAGGTTCTGTAAGCTCTGAATGGTATATGGAGAACCGGGAGCCTGGCTGTGGCTCGTTGGCGTCACGGTGAACACGTATAGCTTGCCCGCCTTGTTGCTAATCGCATAGAGATGATTGGCATTGTCCCAGAAGACCTGGTCGATCTCATTCTTGGTGAGGAGTCCGGTGTAAGGCTTGATCGGGTTGGAACCATTGAAGTGAAAAACCTGTAGCCCGGTGGTCCCCGCCACGGCAAGCAGTTTGCCAGATGGAGACATCCAAATATCCGTGACGGCCGTCACCTGTGTTTTAGGCATGTTGGCGGACGTGCTGGTTGTCGTTAAGTTTCCAGAACTGTCTTGGGTATACACGGCCAGCTGAGGCGGACCGACTTGGGTTACGAAGTTCAGGGGAGTGAGCGGTATGGCAACATGATTCGTTGTGTCGGCAGCGGCGAGATAGGGACAATAATTGTCTCCATTCGGCCCCGCAGGAATGGATGGGTTGATGTTGAGCAATGACAGAGAGCCATCGGAATTGCGTCGATAGCCGTAGATTCCACCACTACCCTCATAGCAACCCGAAGAATACGCATAGACATTGCTTCCAGTAAAACTCATCTGAGCGCCTTCGAGAGTACCCCCGTTTGGGCCGAGCGCGAGGACATTGAGCTGCCCGGTGGATTGATCGATGGTGAAGCTCTGGTAGGCGTTATCACCGGTGCCGTAGGCATAGATGTCGCCATCATATAGGGTCGCTCCGGTGTGATCGAGGAAGAGGTTGCCCGGGCCACCA
This sequence comes from Candidatus Sulfotelmatobacter sp., assembly GCA_035568275.1. Classification (GTDB taxonomy): domain Bacteria; phylum Acidobacteriota; class Terriglobia; order Terriglobales; family Acidobacteriaceae; genus Sulfotelmatobacter. The sequence continues at coordinate 9,504 of DATMOO010000122.1, read as the reverse complement.
GAGTTGTATGGGTTGTATTGCGACGCGTTGATTGTGGAAACCTGCTGAAGAGCACCGTTGGAACCAATTGAGAAGGAATCAATGTTGGTGTAGTTGTCCTCTCCGAAAAGCCATTTTCCGTTAAGAGCCATGTATTGGACAGAGCCAGGGAAGGGCGATCCGGCGATGGGGGTCAATCGCCCGGTAGAATCGGCGCTGTAGCCATTGATTTGAGAGCTACCACCGCTGGGACTGCTGGAAACGTAGACGTAGGCGACCACCGAGGACGCGGACTGCGGCTCGGAACTGTTTGTGGACTTCTGCTGAGCGAAAGCCATTGTTCCCAGAGTGGAAGCGAAGATAGCAGCGTAGAGCAGGGTTGAGAGTTTCATGTGTCCTTGTAACTCCTATGAAGGTGTTGGGTTCTGAGAAAACAGGCGGAGAACGGAGGTCAAAACTTATATTCGCAACGCTTAAACGGCACGCATCTTGCCTCGCGAAGTGCCGAATCGCAAACAATCAGATGAGGTGAGGATTGCCGTCGGTTGGTGATTATCTGCGACTCGAACTAGCGGCGGTGCCCAGTACGTCTTCCTGCTGGCGGGCCAGATCTCGCTTTCATTTCATTAGCTGTTGAGAAATCTCTCGATTTCACTGATCAACATTCAGGGACCGACCTCTGGTCAAGGCCTGAGGGCCGTCGTTGCAGAAAAAGCAAAACGGGCACCCCGACGGGTGCCCGTTTCTAAAATCAGCCAAATTTATCGCAGAGCTACGCCCGCGCCCCAACCGCTGCCGGCTCGCTCGATGCCACAGGCTTGTCCTCGCCATTCGCCTTCTGCTGCGGCTGCCCGCCCTTGCGAATGTCGATGCCACCCTTGAAGAACGCGCCATCTTCGATCGAAATACGCGCCGCGATCACATCCCCGGTCAGAGAACCGTCGCTGCGGATGTCCACGCGATCGCTCGCGGTCAAGTTCCCGCGCACTTTTCCGAGCACCACAATCTCGCGCGCGTTGATGTTCGCCGCCACTACTCCATTGCGGCCCACTGTCACGCGATTGCCCGATAGATTGATGGACCCTTCTACTCTGCCGTCGATGTAAAGCGACTCGGAGCCAGTCACCTCACCCTTGATCACAAGCGACTTGCCGATTGTCGCCTGGTCCGCAGTGGTGGTCGTCACCGGCCGGGAAGCCGATGGCGGTTCGCTTGCGCTCATCGCAGGCGCACTGGGGGTAGACGTAGTTGGGCGCTCCGGCTCAGCTGGCCGGCCGGGTGTTTGAGGCTGATTTGTCGGCTTCCACATGGATGACAGGGTCCTTTCCTGTGTTGGGATTAGGAGTTATTTGGCCGCACTTTCGTAGCCAAACACGATTGTACTCCTCCGTCTCATTTTGACCCCTGTGGAAATCCCTTATTTCCAACGAAAGTAACCGGATTGCCATCCATACCTGGGTGCCCCACTTCTGGCCTCTCTTGCCAGAAGTGGGGATTTTCGCCCCGCCAGCGTGTAACGTTTCCCGAAATTTTCTTCCCGACGTATCCTTCCACAGCCCGCCGGAGTTATCCTCTCAGGGAGAAGATTTATCGAAACCAGGAAATCGTTTTCGAGGTCCAAAAATTGATCCAGGAGGAAAGGGAACACCCGCGCGAACTTTCCTTCGTGAACCTTCGTGCCCTTCGTGGTGAATGATTTTCGCTTGAAGCTTGACCGGAAACCAAGGAGCCATCCATGTCCGACCCAGCCATCCTCGCTCCAACCATCGCCCGCCCCGAACCCGCAGAACATTCGCCCTACCACGAGGGCTATATCTCCCTCGTGCCTGGCAATGACATCGTGAGCACTCTCGAGTCGCAACGCCGCCAGACGCTAATCCTGCTCTCCGGCCGCGACGAATCCGAAGGCGACTTCCGCTACGCTCCCGACAAATGGTCCGTGAAGGAAGTCCTCGGGCACGTCTGCGACACCGAGCGCATCTTCGCCTACCGCGCCCTCCGTATTGCGCGCGCAGACCGCACTCCGCTCGCCGGCTTCGAGCAAGACGACTACATCCGCAACAGCCCCTTCGCCTCTCGCCCCCTACCCGAAATCATCGAAGACTACATCGCCGTCCGCCGCGCCACGCTGACGCTTTTTCGCAATCTCGACGAAACTGCCTGGATGCGCCGCGGCATCGCCAACAACAACGAGATCAGCGTCCGTGCCCTGGCCTACATCATCGCCGGCCACGAACTCCACCACCGCCGCATTCTCGAAGAAAAATATTTCGCCCGGAAATAATCTCGTGTAGGGGCGGACGCATTCGTCCGCCCCGCGAGCAAAGCGAGCGCACGCGCATATCCTCTGGCTGTTGCAAATTAGTCGGAACAACAAGTTTTCCTTCGTGAACCTTCGTGCCCTTAGTGGTTAAAGATTTCAGGCTCTTAAGGATCTCAATCGCGCCGTAGTATGTGTAACGCACTATGATCGATGACGGAAAGCCAACGACGAGCATGCAATCCCTAATCGAACTACTACGCGGCAAAGGCGCGCACGCTGATCCACTCGCGTGCGTAGAAGACATCTCTCAAGAACTGGCGGAGCGCCGGGTCGAGTCCTTCCCGCACTCGATCTCCGACCTGGTCTTCCACATGAATTACTGGATGAACTACGAACTAAAACGCATCCGCGGAGAGAAGCCAGAATATCCCGAACACAATTCCGAAAGCTTCCCGTCAGCCCCGGAAAACTGGGATCACCTCAAGCGCGATTTCTCCTGGTTCCTTTCCGAATTCACAAAGCTGGCCCAATCCCCACGCGCCGAATTCGATCGCCAACTCGAATCCGTCCACGAAGGCGACAAGAAGGTCGCCGGCACCCTCGAATCCGTCCTCTGGCAAATGGTCGCGCACAACAGCTACCACGCTGGCCAGATCGCGACCATCCGCCGCGCCCTGAACGCCTGGCCCCCAAAAGCCGGCGGCGATACTTGGTAGTGCGAAGGCGTCGTTGGTCGTTAGTCATCGGTTGTGGGCGCCTCTGAAAAAGTCCGCAGCAAGTCGCACGACCTTCAGCGTTCTTAAACACGGGGGATTTTCTATAAGCCCGATGAGCATTTCACGAACCCGAGCGGCGCTTGCTGTGTTCTTCCTGGTGGGCTTTGGCGTTCCGTGGGCTGCGACCATTGCTGCCAGGCTGCGGCACATCAGCTTCCCTTATGCCAACCCTGCTTTCATGATTGGCGCCGCGTTCTGCAGTGTGGCCGGTGTACTGGCCACTTATATGGAAGGAGGTAGCGCCGGTCTGAAGGAGCTCGCCAGACGGTGCGTGCTCTATCGAGTCTCCGTGGTCTGGTGGGTCTATGCCCTCTTCTTGCCGCTAGGTGGGCATGTCATGGCCACGTTGCTCTATTCTGCAGCTCATCACCGCCTCGTTCCAATCCGGCCGATGAACCTGTTCCATCAGTGGTGGATGTTGTACGTGTGGGCATTCGGCCTCCTTCAGGGCCCATTGGGTGAGGAACTTGGATGGCGCGGTTATCTGCTACCTCGCCTGCTGCGCCAACACACTCCGCTGAGAGCGAGCGTGCTGTTGGGTATTATTTGGGCGGCCTGGCACTTCGAGATCTTTTTCCACTCTGTTTCCGCCGACGCTCTTTTCTTCGCCAGTGCAGTGGCTCTTAGCATCCTGATGACCGTGTTGTTCTTGCATACGCGAGGAAGCGTGCTGTTGGCCATCACTATGCATGGAAGTGTCCTTCCTGGCCGCGATATCGCCCAGGCTCTCTTCCCCACCGCCGATCAGCCTCCAGATTGGCTCAGAGCAGTGGTCGCGATTGGGATTGCCATAATCCTGGTCGCAATAACACGCGGCAGTCTGGGCTCTGCCCAAAAGCAAGCAGCCCTGCGTTATGCTGAGAGCTGATAGCCGACAGCTGAGAGCTCGTAGCTCGCGGCTCGAAGCTCATCGCTTCGATGCTCTCCGACACCGCCATCCTCACCCACATCGCCCGCCAGCCCAAGCGCCAGGCCGGATACAAGCAACTCGTCCGCGAACTTGGCCTGCATGGAGAAGAACGTCGCGGCCTGAACGATCACTTGCAGGCACTGATCAAAAGAGGCGCACTCATCCCCATCGACACCGACCTTTACCAACTCCCACAAGCCGCCGCCGACAAAAACCTCATCGCCGGACGCCTCTCCATGCACCGCGACGGATTCGGCTTCGTCATCCCCGATCCCAAATCGCTAAGCGGCCCGCTCAAATCGAAGCTCGCCGGCGACATCTTCATTCCCCCACCCCAGATCGGCACCGCCATGCACGGCGACCAGGTCCTGGTGGAAATCGCGAACGTCCGCCCCGACGGCCGCGCCGAAGGCCGCATCGTCCGCACCGTGAACCGCGCTCACTCCACGGTAGTCGGCATCTTCCACTACAGCAGCCGCCGAAACTATGTGACCCCCATAGACACAAAGATCACCCAGGAAATCGTGATCCCAGAAGGCCTGGAGTTCCCAGAAGCCTCTGCTCTCTCTGCGAATTTCTCAGCGTCCACTGCGGTCAAAGGTTTTGAAAAGCCGCCCAGAACGCAGAAATCGCAAAAGAAAAAATCCGTAGACCGAGTCCTCGGCCAAGAAGCCGCTCGCCATGCCGACTACACGAATCTCGAAGGCGTAGTCGTAGACGTAGAAATCACCGACTGGCCCTCAGCCACGCAAAGTCCCCGCGGCAGAGTAGTCGAAATCCTCGGCCGCCAAGATGACTTCGGCGTAGACGTCGAAATCATCATCCGCAAATTCCATCTCCCGCATCATTTCCCGGCCGCCACGCTGGAAGAAGCGCAGCAACTCCCAGCCACCATTCCCGGCCCCGAACTCCGCCACCGCCGCGACTTCCGCTCGCTCCCCATCGTTACCATCGACGGAGAAACCGCCCGCGACTTCGACGACGCCGTCTTAGTCCGCATGCTCCCCAACAATAATTTCGAACTCCAGGTCCACATCGCCGACGTCGCCCAGTACGTCACGCCCGACTCGGCCCTGGATCAGGAAGCCCGCCTCCGCGGCACTAGCGTCTACTTCCCCGACCGCGCCGTCCCCATGCTCCCGTTAGAACTGTCCACCGACATCTGCAGCCTCCGCCCGCACCTAGATCGCCTGGTCCTCTCCTGCATCATGGAAATCGACCACCGCGGCGAGATCGTGAACTACGACTTATGCGAAGGCGTAATCCGCTCCGCCGAGCGCATGACATATACCGCGGTGAACGCCATCCTCGAAGGAGACAAGGCCCAGGTCGCCCGTTACGGCCCGCTGGTCGCGATGTTCGAACTCATGCGCGACTTGCAGCAAATCCTCAACCGCAAACGCGAGCGCCGCGGATCGATCGACTTCGATCTCCCCGAGCCCGTCATCGAATTCGACGAGTTCGGCCTGATGAAGTCCATCACCCGCTCCCAGCGCAACATCGCCCACCGCCTTATCGAAGAGTTCATGCTCTCGGCCAACGAAACGGTCGCGCACCATCTCGAGTCGCACCGCATCGCCAGCCTCTACCGCATCCACGAAAAGCCCGACGCCAAACGCGTATACGACTTCGAAACCATCGCCGCGACCTTCGGATATTCACTCGGCGTAGGCGCGCTCCCCATCCATCGCGTCCAGATGAAAGCCGACCGCCGCGGCGCCTACGGTACCGGCAAGCGCGTCCGCGAAATTGAGATCCCGAAAGAAGTCCACATCACCCCGCGCATGTACCAGAAGCTCACGGAAAAAATCGCCGGCAAGCCTGAAGAAAGAATCCTCAGCTACCTGATGCTGCGCAGCCTGAAACAAGCGCGTTACTCGGAAGAAAATCTAGGCCACTTCGCGTTAGCCGCCCCGACTTATACACACTTCACGAGCCCGATCCGCCGCTACCCCGACCTGATAGTCCATCGCATCCTGAAGGATGTTCTGCGTGGAGGCGTCACGAAACCTGACACCCCACTTCTGGCCGATATTGCCAGAGGTGGGGATGTAGGCGAAGCCGAAAGCCGAACTCCGACCACGAGCGATGACGATTCCATCGCAAACGCTCGAACCAGAACCGTGGAAGAGCGGCCCTTCAGGGCCGCGTCAGCCGCCAAAAAAGAAGGGGTTTCAGCCCCCGCCGACGCCCCGAGCCCCTGGTCCAAGCGCCGCGACCACAAGGCCCATCGCGACGATCACGCCCCTCTCGCCGGCCCCATTCCCGTCGAAGAACTCCACTCCATCGCCGAAGAGTCCAGCCAATCCGAACGCCGCGCCGACGACGCCGAACGGGAGCTCATGGAATGGAAGAAAGTCAAATTCATGCAAGACCGCATCGGCGACGTCTACGACGGCCTGATCACCAGCGTGACAAAATTCGGCTTCTTCGTCGAACTCACCGACCTCTTCGTTGAAGGCCTGGTTCCGCTCAACACTCTGATCGATGACCGCTACACCTACCACGAGAACACGCGCGAAATCATCGGCCAGCACTCGCGCAAGATCTACCGCATCGGCCAGCAACTCAAAGTGATCGTCGACCGCATCGACCCGGTAGAAAAGAAAATCAACTTCGCAGTCCTGGAAGAAGAAGCCAAGTCGAAGTCGAAACCGAAGTCATCGAAGCGCCGCAAGATCCGATAGGGTTTACTAAAAGTGTTCCTGCAGGAACATTTATCGATTCTGCAATTTTCGTGTCGGGAAGTCTTGTTTTCACCACGAGAAAAAGTTGCTTATCGCTATGATGCTGAGAGGATGGGGCTTGTTCGTAATTGCCGAAATGTCGCCAGTGGAAAAAGGCTCCGCTCGGAGCTGTGGATTTCCTGTTTTGGGAATAGACGCGGCGGTTTTATCTTGTCTCGCCGCGAAGTGGCGAAAGAGTACAGCCCATGGCGCAAGCCATGGGTGGGTGCCAAAATGAACCCAGGCCCCGGAGGGGCGAAAGAAACGCTGCGTGGCAATCCCGACTGTCCATGGAACTAACGCAACTCAATCCCAGATGTATTTCGGGTCATACTCCACACGGTTCTTCTTCAAGAACGCGACGAACTCCTCCGGAAAAGATCTTTTCTTGTGATGCTCTTCCTGCTCCGCGATATATTTCGTTACTGCCACCACGGTCGATTCACTCACGCTGAACACGCCGTAACCCGTCTGCCACGCAAATCCGGCTGAATGCTTCTGCCGCGCCCAACGTGACGAATTCGCTTTCACCACACGCGCGCTCTCGGCCGCCGAGTGTGCCGGTCGCACGCGAATCAACATGTGGACGTGATCATTTGCACCGTTGATGATCAAGGCCGTTCCGTTCATCTCGCGAACAATCCCGCCGAGATAGGCGAACAGATCATCGCGAACCGCGCGCTTGATTGATGGACGTCGCCCCTCGGTCGAGAAGATGAAATGCAACAGGATATTTCCAGACGTATGCGACATTCTCTTACGCTCCTCCGGGGCTGGACCTGATTCTGGTACGACCCACGGCTTGCGCCGTGGGCTGCATTCTTCCGCCGCTTTGCGGCTGGGTTCGTGTCGGCTACTGCGTTCGTGCCGACTACAATGTCCGCACTTCGCGCAAGCATCGCTGATCCCGGGCAGAGAGGCGCGAACGCACTCCGATTTTCATGATGGAATGAATGCAAAAGCCGTGACCGACGTCACAACAGCAAAAGTAAGAGCCCAAATTGGGAATCGGACCTCGAATGCACATACACAAGCACCCGGTCGCGAAATAATCCCAAGCTCCGAAGGAGCGAAAGAAATGCAGCCCACGGCGCAAGCCGTTGGGTGTAGTGCGGAAAGGTGGAGCAAGCCCCGAAAGGAGCGAAAGAGTACAGCCCATCGCGCAAGCCATGGGTGGTGGCCAGAAATCATGGCCAGCCCCGGAGAGGCGTAACAAAGCAGCCTGTTCGCAATCGGAGTCCGCGTCCAGGTCAAATGCACCCTCTTCCTTTCGCGGACGCTCCTACAGATGTCACCTCGACTCCAAGGGCCACGCCTATACCCCCGACCAGATCGACTTCATCGCCGCCTACATCATTCCCACCGACACCTGGTACATCCTCCCCATCCGCTCCACGAACGCACAAACCCGACATCCTCCTGACCCCGCACAACACGCGTCGAAGTACGAAAAGTACAAAGAAGCCTGGCACCTGTTGCAGAGATGAAATGCTTGTGTAGGGGCGGACGCATCCGTCCGCCACTTCGAAGTGAAGGAGGAAGGATTGAACGAGACAATGTAGGGACAGCCGCCTCGGCTGTCCGGCGGACCCCCCGACGCATCGGGCCGCAGTTCGTCAAGACCTCCCCGGCTCAACGCTTATCCCGAGAGCAAGAGGCGGTTTGCTTTTTGAGTCGCGCTCCGCAATCGAATGATCTCGTGTCCCAGTCGCCACCCCCCAGCCAGGAAGCAGTGTTTGTAAGGACAGCCGCCCCCGGCTGTCCGTCGAGCGCAGCTCGACTCGTTTTGAACGACGCTCGGGTGGAGGCTTCAGAAAACGTGGAAGAGCGGTGCTTCAGCGCCGCGTCAGCGAACCGGAACCTTCAGGGCTTTAGCACGGGATGGGAAGGCGTGATAGACGGACTCCAGGACTCAAACTGGTAAACCTGCAAGGCCGCGAAACTTTTTGTTGCGCTGAACCTCATTCCTTGGTATAAACAATTCACCGAGAGCATTTGTGTGGCTGGCTGGGCGCTTTTCTGCAACTCTCGTGCGCGTCCGGCATCTAAGGTTTAGAGGGATGAGATCCCTCAATCGCCCCGGCCACGGGGCTTGATTCGGAAACAACGCTTAGGTTTCTGAAGGGTACCTTCAAGGCAAGGACCTCCAAAAGCAAGATCTTTTCTCAATTTTCTGTCTTCCGCTTCGGCGTGCGCCGAAATGAGCGCCTTTGAAGCGGAAGGCCATACCGTTGCCCGCGTCTGTGCTCCTGGTGGGCAAAAGCAGATTCCTCTCCGGCTTCGCCGGTTCGGAATGACAAACCATACGGTTTGCCGGCTTTTGGGCTTCTGGTTGAGCTGAGACCTGCTCCGCCGCCCCGAATTCCCATTGTGGAAATCACGTGGAAATTCTGTGGGACGCTTGCGTTGACAGGGTCTTGCGCGGCAACGTATGTTTGTAAGGTTTCGAGGACAGTCGGATTCGCACTTGTGCGAGTTCGCCTGGACTGAATTCGCGCCGCTCCGGCGGAAGGCGATTCGGTCTTTGACAACTCGGTTGAACGTGCCAGTCGTGAGAGAACGGATTCGGGCATTAGTCTGAAACGATCTCACAAGATAGGCCACTGGATCGGAGCTCCGGAGCAATCCGGAAGGAAGATCTGAGTGGTCGCCATCACACTCTTTCGAGCGTGGAGATGGCAGCCCACCTTCTACCCGTCGGTGGGCGAACAGGTTTCAAACGAGAGTTTGATCCTGGCTCAGAATCAACGCTGGCGGCGTGCCTAACACATGCAAGTCGAACGAGAAAGTGGAGCAATCCATGAGTAAAGTGGCGACCGGGTGAGTAACACGTGACTAACCTGCCTTCGA
>DATMOO010000121.1:0-31815 GCA_035568275.1 Candidatus Sulfotelmatobacter sp. | reverse complement strand
TGGCGGTCGCGGAGTTTGCCCCGAACGACTGATTGGTCGCGTTAACGGTGACCGTATCGGTGATTGACGTCCCAGCCGCCGTGCCCGCGTTCACTCGATAGACAACTGAGAACGTTCCTGAAACGCCGGCGGCGACGGTCGAGGCCGTACAGGGGCTTGCCGGGAAACTTGTACATACCCATCCCGCCGGCGGCGTGATGGAAACGAAAGTTGTGTTCGCGGGCGTCGCCTCTGTGAAGGTACCGTTTGCGATTCCAGAGGAACCCGTATTGGTCACGACCTGCGTGTAGGTGATGGTGTTCCCGGCCTGGACTGGATTGGGAGAGGCTGTATTGGTAACCGATAAGTTTGGCCCGGAACCTCCGACGATTGTCGTAACGGTGGCGGTGTTATTCGACAGAATCGGATCCATGACCGATGAACTCACGGTCGCCGAAGCGGTGATCACGGTTCCGTTGGTAGTGCCGGCAGCCACCTTCACCACCAACGTGAAACTTGCCGAAGATAATCCGGCCATGTTCGCGTTGGTACACACCACGTTACCCGTACCCCCAATGCTGGGCGTGAGGCAACTCCATCCCGCCGGAGGAGTGAGCGACGCAAATGTCGCGGCGTTCGGTACAGGCAACACGAGCGTGGCATTGTCGGCGGCGCTTGGACCATTGTTGACTGCGACAACGGTGTAAGTGATGCTGCCATTGATGGCGACCGGATTGGGAGAGCCGGAGTCGGTGACCGCCATGTCCGCGCTCGAGACCACAGCGGCAGAGTCAGTGGCGGTGTCGTTGAGCAAATTCGCTTCCCCACCTCCGGAGACCGTTGCGGTATTCGTCAGAGTCGCAGGAGCCGACTGGGACACCAAGGCGTTGAGAGTGATCGAAGGGTAGGCGGTGGCCGCCGTCAGCGAATCGGAGCGCGTGCAACTCACCGTCTGCCCCGAGACAGAGCAGGTCCATCCCGTACCGGCGGCACCGGTTGGACTGATGCCCAGCGGCAAAGTGTCATTGATGGTAACGAGCCCGGTGGTGGGCCCGTAAGGGCTGACGTTGGAAACCGGAATCGTGTAGCTGGCAGCCGATCCGCGGGTAAAGTTGCCGACGTGGCTCTTGCCCAAGGTCATGTCGGGGGTGCAGAGAGAGGCTGATTGGATTCCGGTCACCTGGCCCAGGGTAACCGTCGCGGCGCTGATTCCCGATTTGCCGGGGGTTGCTCCATACGCCACTCCGGGAGTCAGGGTTGTGCCGTTCCCGCCGCCACTAACACTGATGCTGGCCGGAGCACCGGAAACGAGGATTACGCCGCCGGCGCCGCCGCCGCCCGGCCCGTGACGATCAGCCAAGCTGTAGGGCTGCGAATCCCAGGCGTCGCCGCCTCGCCCGCCATTTGCCTGCAAGGTCAGACCACTTTCGCCACCGTTTGCCGCCAGCACCACGATGGTTCCGCCAGCGCCGCCGCCTCCGCCCGCGTCGTTCGAAGTGCCGTTATAAGATGCCGCGCCGTTGGCGGTGAGAGTGGCTGTGCCGGTTAAGCTATCGGCCCGAATAAAGATGATGCCACCGCCGGCTGAACCGCTGCTGGCCTGCGTCAGTCCGTTAGAATTGTTACGCGATCCAGCACCGCCTCCGCCGCCCATCGCGATGCGATCAATCGTCGCGGGAAACGCGCCCCCGCCTTCGCCTCCATCGCTGAAATTTGTATTCCACGAATCCCCGCCAAATCCGCCGGAGCCGCCGTTGGCGCCGCCCCCGCCGCCCGCATTCTCGGTATTGCCGGCGGCATCGCCATCCGTTCCGCCACCGCCCGCGTTTCCTGGTGCGCCATGCGCCATGCTGCCGTCGGTCCCCGCGGTTCCGCTGGGGTAACCCGAACCCGTATTGAGGTACGTCCCGCCGGATTCCACCCATAGGGGTGTGCCTGCGACGCCTTCGCCTTTGGCGCCATCGACTCCGGTCCTGGCCACCCCCGTGTACGTGGCAGGTGCTGCGAACTGATAATCGGCATTGGTTCCGCCAAAGCCGCCGGTCAGCTGCAATCCAGCGCCACCGCGGAATCCGTCTCCGTCGACGTTAACCGCAGCACCACCCAAGTTGAGCTGTCCCGCAATGTCCAGCGCGAGGATTCCGCCCGTGGAACCGTTCCACGATGGCGTAGTGATACCGGAACTTAACGTGGCCGATGTGTACTGTGGCACCAGCACAACCTGAAATGTGCTTGCACCCTTCGTCGCGGTTAGGGCCGCCGTCGTGTAAGCAAAGACGGTTCCGCCTCCAGCGCCCGCCCCCGAGATCGGAACGAAACCTCCCGCCACAACTCCAGTCGCTTTCACGAACTCGTAGTTGCCGGCATTGTTAATGGTCGTAAAGCCGGCGCCCGTACTCCCGTTCCCGTAGGCAACGGAATTAGACGGATTGATACTGGCGTCCTGCATCTGGATGATCAGCAGCAGGCTTCCGGCTGCGATCGTACCGGTACCGTTCGCCGCCCCGACCGGAATCGAAGTAGCCCCGATGGCAACGTTGCCGTTTCCCGGATAATACGTATTAATCTGGCCAGTCAGTGTGCCACCGGCCGTCAGTGTCGTCGTTGAACAGACCACGCTTACCACCGGTGCGAGCGCGACGTAGGTGTTGTTGCCGGTATTCGGATCGGGCGGAGTGCCGGAGTCTGTAATGGTGGCCGTATTCGGATAAAATCCAGCCGCCGTTGTCGCTACGACTACGGTGACGGTTGCTGTCGCACCGCTGGTAAATGGCGTTGGCAGCGTGCAGTTGATGGTGGTTAGTGTGTTGGTACAGGTCGTGCCGGCACTCGGCGTGTACGACACCAGCGAAAGATTCGTGGCATTGTAAGTATCCGCCAGGGTGACACCATTCGCCGCCGACGGCCCATTGTTCGTGATCGTAATGTTGTAGGTGGAATTCTGCCCGAGGGGGACCGCGCTGACGCTCGTGCTGACGGCGATGTCTGCGGTGCTGGGGTTGATAGATACCGCGCCCAACGACCAGTTGGATGTACCGCTGAACGTCTCAGAGATCGGGACGCTGGGCGCTCCAGTTCTCGATGTGCCCGTAGCTCGGACGTCGGGATTTGTGGTTCCGCCGCTATTGGCATTCCACTGCGATACCTGGGGCCCTGGGATGGTTACAGTACGGTTCCCTCCAATGGCCAGCGTATCCAGAATCATGCCGTTGATTACGCTCGGAACGTCCAGTTGGGAATTCGTTCCAGTCGCTCCGTCCGCGGAGATGAACGTTCCCATGGGAACCGTCTGGTCGACTCCGCTGAACGTGGTCACGCCCGCTACAACGCCGATCTGTACCGCCGAAGGAATATTCACCGTCACAACGACATTGAACGCACCAGTTGCCGGCGCCAGCAGGGACCACATCTCGACGCGTCGAGTATTGCCGGCGTCATTATGCGCTCCGAGGAAATTGAGCGGCGTGCCGTTCCAGGTCACTCCAACCACACCGGTCGTCGGAGCGTTCGTAACGTTCATGGAGACGCCGACGATCATCAGGCGATTTGTGCCAGCTGTCGTGTGAGCAATGGTCAGGCTTGAACTTCCAGTGCCAGTGAGTGTTGCGAAATTGGAAGTCGAGGAATCCACCGCAACTTGCGCGCTCAATGAAGTTGCGAACAGCAGCAGACAAGAGAGTGCAATCGCGAGGGAAGAACCATGAAAGGCCACTGCTCTTGCCAATAACTTGCGCGAGACGCACTGCATCCGTGCTGCGGAGCGCAGCAGCCACCCACCCACACCTCTGAACCTAGCCTGCACGATATCCCGTCCTACCCGCACTTCCTTGGCCCGAGCGATGCCAAGAATCTGTTCCGACTTCAGTGCCGGATCGTTTTGCTGGCCGCAATCCCCGCGCGTGATGAACACGTCTTTGCCGGGATCTGCGACGACGATCCGATGAAGCCGGAAGCCTGCGTTAGATTTTGCTAAGACGATATCGTCCTTTCGTAATTTGGTAACCATTACGGGAGTAACTTCGACTACCTCTCCGTCTCGTATCGCCGGAGACATGCTGGCGCCACGCGTCTGAAAACGCACGCTCAAGCCATGCTCCAGCAACGGACGGACGACCGCTTCAAAGAGCTTCGAATCAGCACACACCTTCGAGTCGGCTCCGCCGTCAATCATAGAAGTTGCGAATCTTGTCTACTGCACGCTGGTCGGGTTCGAATGCGTAGCGATAAACTGGGACTGCATTCGACAGTTCCTCGAGGAAAGCCAGCGCTGAATCGACATATTCGTGCCGGTGAAAGGGCACAAAACTCCGGGCGAACAATTCGGCGACGGCCTGGCTGGGAGTCAGGGGCGTGATGACGTTGCCGTGCCCGTGTTCAAGAACGAAAATGCGCGCCAGCGGTGCGCTGTTGGGGGAGGCGTACATAGCCTCGCCGTGCCAGGGAGTGCCGTACATGCGCATCTTTCCCTTGTCATTCCGAGAGGAGCGAGGAATCTGCTTCTCAGCTTTGTCATCCTGAGCGGACTGACCGACCGGCGAAGCCGAGCGGTCACGCAGTCGAAGGACCCCATGCTCTCGGATACTACCGGCGGCCTCGCAAGGCATTTCTACGAAGGATGGGTCCTCATCCCGCCGAACAATGATGCGATCGTCGCTCAAAACCTCGACGTTCTCGCGATCGGTCCAGAGACGGGTGGCCGTACTCTTCCCTGCTCCGGAGTGGCCGACAAAAAGATTGGCGACTGCGTTCGCCCTGACGATTCCGGCCCCATGCAGTTCAATCGCTTTCTCCTGTGTCAGGCGGTGCATGATGAGGAGTTCGTCGAGGGGATAACCCAGTGGATCCGCTGTGTAACCGCCGACCGCAAGTGATTCTTCGCTCATTTGTAACGATGCGCGACGGAAACGAGTATCGACAAAAAGCCTCTTGTAGGGCGCCTCTCCAAAAAGCGGCGCATTGAAATCAAACTGAAACTCCGACCCTCGCTCGTAGAGCCGCCACGTGGTTCCCGAATCGAACACCCGCCTTCCAGACATTTGAGCGAGTTTGGCAACCCACTGGACCTGAATATTAATGTCGGAAACGGCCGTCTCTGCGCGAAACGGTTCCAAGGGAGGAATTAAACCGACGTCTGCACGTCTGTCGCCGGCAATTTCGATTGACACTCCCCCAACAGAAAACCGGCTGCGAAACAAAGGATCGGATTCCGGAGATGAAGCCATCAACCGGTCTAATTCGCTTATCATTGCGGAACAATCCTCGAGTGCGCCTACGATCCAACAGAACTGCACGTGAAGAATTGGCAACCGATATTTACTCCGCCGCCCGTAGAGGTCTTGCAATGCCCGAGCACAGCCTCTTCCGGTCGGAGACTGATGGTTTGCAGTCTCGGCGGTTCGTAAGGTTTTTTGCCGTCGGTGGGACTTAAATCGCATTTCATTCGGTTCACCTTTATCGTCGGCTCAGTGACTGGCACAACTTCCACATCCTCCCAATGCCGCGGTCGAATTATTCAGGATTGGCAAAAGATGTTGCGGTCCGACCCAACTCTCGACGTCCACTTCCTTGTTCTGTATTCGCCGTGCTGACTCCAGCAGACCCTGATGTTCTGTACCACCGGCGCAAAACGCGCACTCGCCATGCACCGGAATCTCCACCCCAATGGTTGCCGCCCGGAGGTGCGCGACTTGGCACAAAAACTCAACTGGGCTGTCCGGATCGCCGTTTTCCATTTCGCCATTCGCCGGACACATGGCGCACAGCGACTGAATCCGACACTGCACGCATTTCGTAATCCGCGCCCGCTTGCGATTTCGCAACTGCAACAGGGAGTTTTCCCATACCGCCCTGAGCCCCGCCCCATCTATACGGAATGTCTCTTGCTGCGAAATCACACAGATGCCGATCTCTCCGTACGCGTTTATGGCGAACGAGTTCATTCCTCCGCCACAGAAATAGGTGGTGTCGATCTGCCCTAGATTCGCAGGCCTCTCCAGATCACGCTGGGCCAACCGCCGGTATTCGCTCATCCCCTTTGGCATGCTCATGTCGAGCGCCACGACCTCTTCCGGCGTGAGCCGCACCGCCAGCGGACTCTGGGAGCAATCAATCCGGGGGTTGATTTGTCCATCCATCTTGAATTCCACGCCCAATTCTTCTTCCGCAAAACGTCGCATCGCCATTATTTCGTGCTTGTTGATGCTGGTCGCGACCGTCTTCAACTTCAGCGGCAGGCCGCGTTCCTTCAGAAGGCTGATCCCGCGCAGGCAGCGGTCGTACGATCCCGGAACCGCCGTCAGCGCCTCATACGTCTCGCGAGTGCGGCCGTAGAGCGTGATCTCGATGGCAAATGGTGGCCACTCCTTTAGATGGTCGGCGATCTGCTCGTTGATGATGGTGCCGTTGGTGAACAGCGTGATCAGGAATCCTTTTTTCTTGGCGTACGTGTAGATCTCGAGGAAATCTTTGCGGGCGAAGATCTCGCCGCCGGTGTAGAGAATCCAGAAGCAGCCCATCTCGACCAGTTCGTCGAGCACGCGGAAGTGTTCTTCTTTAGTCAACTCCCGCCGCTTGGCGTCCATGTCGCCCATGGGCAGGTTGTTATAGCAGTGCAGGCATTCAAGCGGGCAGCGGCGCGTGACCTCGATGGAAACTTGCAACGGCACACGCTCGCCAGCCTGGCGCTGGTGTAGATCTGCGCTGAACGCGCCGTAACTGAGCTGCTCCATGCGCCCTCAATTCTGAAAGCAGCGGATACGAGTCATCGCATCCGCTGCCTTTTGCCGTTCTTCCCGCCCCACTGGCTTCAGTCGCCCGCCATCGCCACAGACGCAGGGACCTCGACCAGACCAACAGCTTTCATTTCACCCACAAAACTTGCTACGTCGCGCTCGGCTTGCGAGGGATCAACGTCGTACTCCTGCGCCACTGCCACGGCCAACTGGCTGACCGTCTTCGAAGACTCCAACAACTTCCAGATCAGCGTGCCGGTTCCGTTGAAGCTGTAGATGGATGCCAGGTCGCCGACTCTTCCGCGGATCGGAACAATCAGCGTCTCGCCCGCAACCACTCGCGCCACCACTGACTGTGAACGGATCAAGTTTTCGTTTGCGAAGGTGTCTGACAAATCGGGGCTCCATCGTTCGGATTTCGTAAAAACATCAGCTTCGAAACCGGGCCGCTTTCGTCCCAAATTGAGATTACGGCAACAGCACCCCCTCCTAGCAATCGGACTTTAGGGCAAGGTATTGAGTTGGTTATCACCCTGGGTGGTTCCCAACCGCCGATAAATTAGAGACTTACACCTTGACTGGGAACCTCGAGCAGGGTCGGCTTTTGGCCGGGAGTTAGGAAAAGACAAAGTGAGGAACCCACGGCCCCAGACCCATTCTTTCTTATGGACAAACGAAACAAAACGCTATAAAAAGAAATGCGCTTTTAGGTGCGGTTGCCACGGGCAACGCGCTCACATTCAGGCTCAATCCGTGCTCAACGAAGAACGACGCCGCGCCATCCTCGATCTGCTGAATCACCAGGGACGGGTTCTGGTTACAGAACTCTCCAGGCAGTTCGAGACGTCGCAAGTCACCATCCGCAAAGATCTGGAAATCCTGCATGCGCATGGTCTCGTCCATCGCACCCACGGAGGCGCACTGCCATCGCGCGAAGGCGCGCTCGAAGATCCAACGCTGCGCGAAAAAGAGAAACTGCACCATCACGAAAAGTTGCGCATCGCGGAGTGTGCCGTCGAGAAAGTGAAAGAAGGACAGGTGCTGATCCTGGACTCGGGGACCACGACGACTGCGATCGCGCGCAGCCTGAGGAATTTCCAGAATCTCACGATCATTACCAATGCTGTGAACATAGCGGCCGAACTTTCGGGGACGGCCGTGGAGGTGATCCTGACCGGCGGCACTCTTCGCAAGAATTCCTTCTCGCTTGTCGGCCCGATTGCCGAGGAAACTCTGCGGCGCTTAAGTGCCGACATTTTGTTTCTCGGCGTGGACGGTTTCGATGTTCACTTTGGGCTAAGCACGCCCAACCTGCTGGAGGCGAAAGTAAATCGCGTGATGGTTGAAATCGCGAAGAAAACGGTCGCCGTGTGCGATTCCAGCAAGTTTGGGCGGCGCAGTTTGTCGCTGATTGCCCCGACCTCCGCTTTGCAGGAAGTTATTACCGACCGCGGCGTACCGAAATCGGACCTGCGTGCATTGAAGCAGGCCGGGGTCGAGGTGACGCTTGTTTAATTTCAGATTTTAGATTTTAGATTGTAGATTAAGACTGCCGGCGGCCTCGTCGTTTGCACGAGTTGAGTTTCAATCTAAAATCTCAATTCTGCAATCTGAAATTCGCTTCTGAACTCTCATGCCCCGTTTCGACGTCACCATCGCCGGCGAACTGAATCTCGACCTCATTCTCTACGGATTACCGGAACAACTCGAACCCGAGCGCGAGCTGCTGGCTGACCGCATGATGCTGACGCTGGGCTCTTCGTCTGCCATCGTTGCACACAATCTTTCAGCGTTGGGCAGCCGGGTAGGATTTCAATCGCGAATTGGAGACGACTCCCTGGGCCGTATTTCGCTTGAGCAACTGCAGGAAAGCGGGGTTGATGTATCGAACGTCCGCGTCGTTCGAAGCGCAATTACAACGGGATTGACCGTAATCCTGCATCATGAGCAATGGCGTAACATCCTCACGTATGTAGGGACCATCGCGGAGCTGACGTGGGACGACCTCGATCTCCAATACCTCGCGGACTCGCGCCACTTTCATTTCTCGTCGTACTACTTGCAGAAGTCGTTGCGGCCGCGAGCGGCGGAACTCTTTCGCTACCTGAAATCGAAAGGACTCACGATCTCTCTCGACACCAACGATGATCCGGAGGATCGCTGGGAAGGCGGACTCCACGAGCTCCTGCCGCACGTCGACGTGTTCCTGCCGAACGAGCGCGAGGCCTGCAAAGCGGCCGGCACGGAGAAACTCGAGGACGCCATCGACAGGCTTTCCGAGATGGTTCCGCTGCTGGTCGTGAAACTCGGCCGCAAAGGAGCCCTCGCGCGGAAGGGCTCCGAGCGTTTCACCGCGGAAGCGAGGGAGATTGTTCCGGTGGATTCAGTCGGAGCGGGCGACAGCTTCGACGCAGGCTTTCTGCACGAATACGTGCGCGGCTCGGATCTGGCAAAGTGCCTGGCCAGCGGAAATCGTGCGGGCGCTCTTTCCACGACGCGCCCGGGAGGGACCGAAGCCTTTCGGGACTCGGCGCATCGAGAGCGATTCTCGCGCGAGCACTAGCTCCTACTTCGAACTGACTTCCAGCAGCAAATGTTCTTTGAAGTCCGCTTTGAGTCGCGGAATCTTCCCGTTCTCCACCTGCACGCTGCCCAAGTTCTTCCCGTCGACATAGTCGACGACGTTGTAGGTCCCGGACTTCAATCCACGTAATTCCAGCTCTCCCGCGAACGACTTCCCCGGATCGGTGAAGAACGCGTAGTACATCTTTCCATCTTTTTCGATGGCATACGCTTCGGGCGAGTCATATCCATACACATAGAGGTCGCGGAACTCACCCTTAGAGAGCATTTTCTGGTTGTACAGGGCGATCCACTTCTTCCAGTGCTCCTCTTTCTGACTGGTGAGCGCAACCGGTCTGAACTTTGGACCGGGATCCGGCCAGACGAACTTCGTACCTGGCACTCCGCCAGCGCCCACCGTCGAGGCGAAATCCGCGCCGTGCTCGCTCCAGCCATCCGCTCCGACGCGAGACATCTCGGAAAGCTCGACGTGATCTCCATAGACCGCCGAGCGCGGCCCCAGTAGGGCTTTGTACATCTTGATGCGGCGCCGAACCTGTACCGCGCCCACGGGATCGGCCGTCACCGCCTGGTCAATGAATGGCAACCAGGCCAGCGACGGCGGCGTGCCGCACGGACATGCTTGCGTCACGCTCTCGGGCTTGATGGCGCGCGACGTCTCGAAGATGATCTTGTATACGTCGGCCATTGCGTTCACTGAATCCTGCGGCGACTTGTGATGATGCGCCGGGTTGTAGCACGCGGGCACACTGTAGATGTTGTCGAGCTTCGATCCATCGAAGCCCCAGTCGCGAATAAATTTCTCAGTGAGTTGCTTGAAGTAGCTTTGGACTTCGGGCACGGCCGGACAGAGCGCCGCCAGATCGCGCGTCATCCGGCCATGCTTGCCGTTCTTGTCGAGAATGAACCAGTCCGGATGTTCCTTCGCCACTTTCGACACAATGTACTTGTGCGACTCCCACTTCCCTTGCCCGTCTTCGGCTCCCAGCGGCAGCCACCAAAGCTGGGCCAGGATTCCCTGCTTGTGGAAGTCATCCGTCATCTGTTTGATCGCGTCGCCAGGAAAAGTATCGTGGCGCGGATTCCAATCGCCGTATGTGTCGAACCAGCGATCGTCGAGTGTGGCCCACTTGATGCCCAGTTCCTTCAGCTTGGGCAGGGTACCGAGCATCTGCTTGGGCGTGACGTTGAACTCGTATCCCCAACCGCACCAGCTCACGTTATAGGCCTCGTTCGAAGGCTTCGGGATGTCCCATCCTTCTTTTTGCAGAACGCTCGACCACATGCGCAGCGGCTCATAGAAATCTCCGCTATATACTGCGACGAAGCTGCGCGGGGTGGAATAACTCTCTCCCGGCTTCAAATCGGAATCGATCGGAATCTCGATGCTTGCATTCACGCGGCCATCCGGATCGACCTTTAACGGCATCGACAAGGTCCAGGGCAGAGTTTCCACATGGCCGATGGCTTCGCCGATCGATGCTGTCCATACGGCAACCACCGGAATCCCGCCTCCATAGCCGCCTTTCACGGCCTCGCCCATTAAATTCGGCTGGGAAGAAGTCCGCACGATCTTCTGAACGTCGTCCTTGCCCCAGTCGTAGCTTGATCCCTGAAACGACCACATGTCGTAGGGCTGCGCCTTTGCGTCCACCTGCTGCGCGTTGTAGCGGTGCTGCTGCATGAGCACCTGATCGATATGGAAATCGGCCGTGCCCACATTCTTGTAGGTGGCACTCACCAACGCGATGCCGGGGAAATCGTCGTATGCCTCGATGACTAGCATGCGTTCAATGGGAACGCCTGACGGCGCGAGGGGATGGCCCGGTATCTCTACGCGCTTGCCGCGCCCCAGCTTGCCGCTCGCCTCTACAACCTTCGTTTGCCCGAAATCCGGCACAAAGTCCAGTTCCTTGCCTTGGCTCACGATCGAGTCGTTGCCACCGGTCGAACCCACGACGGGCTCGTCGATGGTTAGGTGCCTGTCACTCAGCCGGAGAGTAGCCTGCAGGAAGCCGGAAGGCAGAATTTGAAAGTCAGCCGCGGAGGTGGTGATCACGACAGGCCCGCCATCCTTCACGTCGACTCTGATGTCCGACGGCTTGGACGGAGGAGCCTTGGGCTGCGGCGCAGGCTTCGATGTGCAGGAAAGAAACGCGAGGGCAATTGCAAGCAGGAATAATGAGGCGATCGACCGACAAACAAAACTGCGACATCCTGGCTTCATGATTCGTCTCCGAACGGACACCAGATGATCGAAAGAAAACATAAGCATCCGTAACTATACAACAGACTGGAATTGGGTTCGAATATTGAGCCAGCCCGCAGCCAAAACTATAACCACAAAGGACACGAAGTATCACGAAGGTTCTTCCTTTGTGCACCTTCGTGTCCTTAGTGGTTCATGATTTTTCTTATCGAATCTCGGCCAGCGAATGCTCCAGGGCGCCGCGCTTCGGGGCGGGCATTGCACCCACCTCGCTGGTCACCCAGGCCCCAACCAGATTTGCGACTTCGTTCATGAGATCGAGCGAGGCGCCATGCAAGTACTCATGGACCAGTCCCGCGGTGAACGCGTCACCGGAGCCCACCGTATCTGCCACGTGCACTTTGAATCCGGGATGTTCGCTCGAACTTTTCTTGCTTACGAGGAGACTTCCCCTCCCGCCGCGAGTGATGGAGATCAGTTCCAACTCATACTCTTCAATCAGGCGGCGTGCGGAAGACAATTCGTCCTTGTGGGGCATGCGGTTCAAGCTCATGATCTTCGGCAGTTCGTCGTTGTTGAGCTTCACGATGTCAGCCAGCCTCATCGAGTCCGCCAAAATCTCCGGCGAATAAAATGACTGCCGGAGGTTGACGTCGAAAATTTTCAGAGTACTGGGCGGACTAGATTTCAGGAATCGCCGGATGGTTTCGCGGCTTGTCACTGAACGCTGTGCCAGCGATCCGAAACAAACCGCATTGGCGGTCTCGGCCAGGTGCTGCCAGCCCAGGGTCCACTGCAGATGATCCCACGCAACAGGTTGAGTGATTTCAAATCTCGGTTGCCCATTACTATCGACTTCTACGTTCACCGTGCCGGTGGGATGATCGCGGTCAGTCTGCACGTGATCGATGTCGAGTCGCAACTCCTCCAGTCGGCGGAGGGCCTCAATGCCCCGGGAGTCCTCGCCCACGCGGCTGGCCACGATACCATGATCACCCATGAGTGTCGTGATGTAAGCGAAGTTCGCCGGAGCGCCCCCGAGACACGCGCGTCCCGGGAACAGGTCCCAAAGCACTTCGCCCAGCCCCACGACTCGTTTTTTCATTGGCGTCTACCAAGGATTCGAAGGCCGGAAACGTTTACGGACAACCCAGAAAAAGAGGGAGCCCCGAAGGACTCCCTTACAATCGTCTCTCTCTCCCTAAAAATCCAACCGTAAGGCAAATTGGATCTGGCGCATGGGGTAACCAAATTCAAGACCGGTGATTTTGCCGTCGTTTTGGCCCGTACCGTCGATCGTGGTCGAGGGGTTCCCATAGACGGGGTGGTTGAACAGGTTGAAGAAATCCGTACGGAACTGCATGTTGAACCGCTCGTGAATCGGGAACTTTTTCACGATCGACAGGTCGGTCGTAAACGCCCGCGGTCCATTAAACGAATTTCGCTGAAGATTACCCAGGTTCCCTTTCGTAGGATCCAAAAATCGACCAGGAGGATTCGCTGGATTCGTTATGTCCGGAACCGGTGTGTAAAACGTGAGGTTATGGTGCACCGAGTCAATGCTTCCCTTGACTCCGGTGTGGAACGAGCCGGCCCCTTTGTCTGGACGGCAAACTCCCACGTCTTGTTCACCACCACAGTTCGAGAAGCCGGCAGTCCAAGGCAAACCGCTGCCCCAACTAGTGCTATCGCTCAGCTGCCATCCGCCAACCAAGTAGTCTACCGCGCGGCTGGCATTACCCATAAACTGCTTACCCTTGCCGAAGGGCAACTCGTAAACTGGGCTAAACACCCACATGTGGTTGCGATTCCAGTTTACCGGCCCCCACGCAATTGTGTGATCGATAGGATAGTACGTCCCGTCATAGTCGTCGGCGTGCGAATAGGTGTAGTGGGAGAGGAGTTGCAGGCCGTTGGCGAACCGCTTCTCGACCTTCACCTCAAACGCATTGTAAGTGCTGGCGGCGTCGTTGCCGTAGTAGTTACCGAGATCATAGGTAATCCCGGTGCAGGTGTCCGTTGCAAGAATCGGCCGACAAAGAGGTCGACGCAGATTCTGTGCATAAGCCTGACCAGTCAAGGGATCGATGACACCGTACAGCGCCATGGAAACCGGGTTCACGTCGTAATTTGGATTGTCGCCGGTGAACCCGTGCGTGCCCTTGCTACCCACATAAGCAACTTCCACCGAAATACTCTTTGTCACCTGACGTTGAAGGGTGGCGTTGTAAGCATCCACGCGTGGCAAAGTCTGTTTCGGCGGACGGATGTGCACACCAGAGATCGTTCCGCCCAAGGAACTAAATGGAATGATCCCGTTCGATGGAATCGCTGGAAAAGCAGTTGCCGGATCAATCGATGCAATCGAGTTCGGTCCCGCATCCAGGGTAAAGACCGGGATCCGATCGTCTGACGCGCCCGTGATGACGTTGCTGGCCTTGAAGTTCTGCTTCAACAGGACGGGCAGGTTTTGCGTAACTGTGTGCCCGAAGTTAGAGCCGAATACGCCGATGTCGTAGCTGCGTCCGTACCCCATGCGAACAACTGTCTTGGGAGTCGCTTGGTAAGCAATACCGAAGCGAGGTGCGAAGGCGTGCCAATCATTTTTTACATTGCCGTTGGAGCCGATTCCCCCATAGCCGGCGACACGGATCGCACCGGTACCGCCCAGATCCGTGATATTGGCGAAGCCACCGCCACCCTTAGCAGTAACGGTTTCAGGGAAGTATATTTCCCACCGCAACCCGTAATTGATCGTCAGCTTGGACGTTGCCCTCCACGTATCCTGTCCGTAAAAGAATAAGCGCTTTTGCCGTTCGCCCGGGGGAGAAACGGCTGGGTTATTGACATAGCGCTGGAATTGGGTGACATCGCCAAGGATGAAGGTGGCCAAGTCTAGACCGTTGCCTCCTGGTGTGGCACTGAAGTCTGCGGTTGCTTCAGGACTAAAGTTGTATTCTCCCGTGCGATTGTTGTCGCTGGGGATTCGCAGGTTCTTCGCATAGCGAATGTCGGCACCAACTTTAATGATGTGGTTGCCTCTTGTCTTAGTCCAGTTGTTGACGAATTGGAGTTGTTGCTCGCTTTCCGTCAGTGGGCAATTGCAGCGGGCGGGGCCAAGACCGTCACCAAAGCTCGAAACGACGCAGCCTGCGTTGCCGTTGTTGGCAGTACAGCCCTGGCCGACAATTGGATCGCCGCCCAAAGAGAAGAAACCCAAACCCGCGGTCTTAGGATCGCTGGTATTTGCCCCGGGAATCCCAAATGCTGTCATGGGAGCGCCGCCGTCGGGCTTTGCGGTCACTGGGTTGTATTTAAACCAACCAAAGCGAACGTCCGTCAATAACGAGCTACTCAGCGTCTTGGTGACACCGGCTGACAGACTGTAGTTGTGGGTCGTGGAACTGCCCGCCAGACCAGGGGCGATGCTTCCACCTCCGTCACCCGGGCCTCCCATCTGGCCCAACAGGCCTTTGCCCGAAAGATTGAAGTAATCGAGGCTGTACCGGCCGAACACACTCACACTGGAACTGGCCGCAAAGTCGACACGCGTGTCAAAGCTGTTTTGGGTATATGGACCAGAACCGGAGCCAGTAAAATTGTTGGTCACACTCGTCAGCTGCGGAGCAGGAAGCGCCGCCAGGACGTTTAACGCGGCAGGTGACGCTATGCTTTTGACCGGACCGCCGGGCCCGACAGGCTCGGCGGCCGCAGCAGCTGCGGTTAAGGGAATCCAATTGGGCTGTGTAACGCAGCCTGCCGGGCCACAAAACCGCGTGCGATTAGCGCCGTTTAGATTGCCGGTTGCCGGATCAAAGATTATTCCGCCCCCAGTCGTTATACCCGTGCCAGCATATTCGCTCAGATCGCAGTACCCAGTGGGGTTGGATGCGGTGCATGTTGACCGCACCAATGCCGTCGGCATCGTGAACACACCGCTAACACCGTAGTTTTGCCGCGTGCCCTGATAGTCGCCAAAAAAGAACAATTTATTCTTGATCACTGGACCGCCGATGGTTCCACCAAATTGTTGCCACCGCGCCCGTGGAAGCAGACGATGGGTGATGGGATCGGCTTGATTCGGCGATTGCGCGAAAGGGTCGCGCGCCTGTTGAGCGTCAGAGCGGCGGAAGTAAAAGCCGCTGCCGTGAAACTCATTGCTCCCTGACTTGGTCTGCGCCGTCACTACGCTGCCTACGGCCTTTCCGAATTCGGCGTCATAATTCTGCAGCGAGACCTTGGCTTCTGTTACGGCGTCCAGATTCGGATTAACCACGATGATCCCAAGGATTGGATCTTGGTTGTCGGTTCCGTCCAGCTCAAAAGCAGTGCCGCTGAAGTGCTGCCCCTGGGTTACGATCTGCTGGCTGCCCTGCGGATTTTCTGTGGCCGCGTGGCTCCACCCCATTTTCTGGGAACCAGGCGCCATGAGTTGCAAGGTCGTGAAGTTCCGGTTGAGTATGGGCATATCCTCAACCTGTCTTGTGTTGAATTCCATTGCCACGTCGGCACGATCGGTTTTGAGTTGAGGCGCTTCGGCCGTCACTTCGACAGTCTCCGAGGTCCCGCCGACTTGGAACTGCCCGTCGACACGGGCGCCGGAGTCGGCCGAGACTTGAATATCCTTAAACTGCAGCGCCTTGAAGCCGGTGCCTTCGACGCGAATCGTATACACATCTGGGATCAGGTGCGTCACCGAGTAGTTGCCGCTCTCGTTGGTCGTTGTATCGGTGGACACGTTCTTGGTCTGGCTCGTGACGGTGACCTTCGCTCCGTTTACAGCCGCACCAGTCGGATCAGTCACCGTACCCAAGATGCTTCCGTAGACCGCTTGCCCCAACGCTGAAGTCGACCAGAAGGTGCACAATAGTCCGAATGCTGCTACAGCGACCCACGCTGACCGTTTCATGAGACTTCCTCCTCAGACTTTCCTACCGACACGATTGCCCCAGAAATGCAGACGGGATACTTGACGGGACAGGGTGCACTCGTAATACAAAACTATTAGCTGGATAAAGTCTCACTACGTTTGATACTGTTACGTGAACAACATCCAACCACCACAATAAGATACGGCTATTGGTCACCTTTCGGTTATATGGCTGTAACACACAGTTTCGCGATTGGTCGGGAGCAGTGCTTCCAACAAGTAGAGAGGCTTACCAAAAGTCATAGCCTTCATTCTTCCGAATCACTCTGCAAGCTCCTGCGCTATTTGGCGGAGCATTCCCTGGATCATCCTGGGGTCGCGCTCAAGGAATACCAGATTGCGACTGAGGTGTTGGGCCGTCCGGCCGTATTCGATCCCCAGAGCGATTCCACCGTTCGCGTTCAGGCTGGGCGTCTCCGAGTGAAACTGGCCGAGTATTACGCACACGAAGGCGCCGACGACCCGATCGTGGTCGAAATCCCGAAGGGCTCTTACGTTCTGGTGTTCCAATTGCGCGGCAAGCCAGGCACAGCACTGATGCCAGCGCCACAGATGGAACTGGCAGAGAAAAAGGATGAGGTTCGACCATCAAATCGCAGATGGGTAATTGCGATCGCGGTGCTGGTGCTTCTTCTTTTAGCGTCGGTGGTGACAAGCGCCGTCTTACTGTCACGAGATCGGAATCAGTCAGTTGCAACTCCAGCGGTGCCAGCTGTTTACCGGCTTTTTTGGAGTCGTTTCGTGGATGGTCCTCAGGAACCGCTGGTCATCTTCAGCAACGGGAACTTTGTCGGGCGCCCAGAAACGGGGATGCGCTACTTCAATCCCGCGTCGGACGCGCGCTCCTTCATTCTCGACCACTACACTGGCGTCGGAGAAGTGCTGGCGATCCATCAACTCGATAAAGTCTCTTTCATGCTGAACCGGCCCCTGCGAGTAAAGCGCGGGGCGCTGTTCACACTGGACGACGCGAAGAACAATGATCTGATCTTCGTCGGATCTCCATCCGAGAATCTGACACTGCTGGATATTCCTGGAACTCGCGAATTCATTTTCAAGCGTCTGGACTCGGGCCCGCGCAAGGGAGACCTGGCGGTCCTTAACGTTCATCCTCAACCGGGCGAACCGGAGAATTTTCTCGCAACGCCGGCGAATCAGCCCACAGTCGAAGACTATGCTGTCATCGCACTCCTTCCTGGTCTGGATCCATCCCGCTCGATCTTGATCCTTGCCGGCAACTCGACGTTCGGAACACAGGCGGCGGTCGAATACGTTTGCCGTGAGGACTCGATTAAAGAACTACTTCGGCGCTTGAATGTGTCCAAGGCTGCGGATCTGAAGCCATTCGAAGCGCTGCTGCGCGTCAAGATCGCGCACGGTGTGCCGGTTGTGGAGGAGTTGGTGGCGCTGCGCAGCCGCAGCAATTAGAACCCAGCTACCTGCCCGGCGCTTTCATCTGCGGGTTCAACTCGGCGGCTTTTTCAAATTCTGTCTTTGCTTCGTCGCTTTTTCCAGCCTGCTGGAGAGCGAGTCCAAGCTCGTAATGTGCCGCGGCATATTTCGGTTCGGAATGAATTGCCGAGCGAAATTGTGCGATGGCGCTATCGAGATCACCGGCAGCCAGGAATCGCTTGCCGGAATTCGTGGAAACAGTCGCCGCCTGAAGATTGTTGGCCGTGGCCGAAATTCTAGCGCCTTCTTTCGCCTCAGCAGCAGCTTCGTCGGCGTCTCCCAGCTGCCTTAGGACGCCTGCCAGGGTGGTATGCGCTCCGGCGAAATCCGGCTGCAGTCGAATCGCTTCCCGCAGTTCTCTTGCCGAATCGTCAAGTTTTCCCTGCTGCTTGTAAACGGTCCCGAGACTGTAGTGCGCTTCCGCATAGTCCGGTTTTGATTCGACCGCTTTCCGCAGCTCGCTGGTTGCATTGTCAAATTCTCCTTGCTGCCAGAACAGGATCCCCAGGGTGTAGTGCGCGTCGGCAAGATCCGGCTTCAAACGGATCGCCTCTTCAAATTCCGGCACTGCTTTGTAGAGTTGATCCTTCAGTTTGTAGACGAGGCCCAGGTTGTAGTGAAGAGAAGGATCAGCCGGGGTAATTTTGATAGCTGTTTCCAGCTCAGTAACGGCCGCATCAAAATTCGCCAACTGGAGGTAGGCGGCGGCCAGGTTTCCCCTCAGGCTTCCATCTTGTGGGCGCAATTGCACTGCAGTTTTGAAAGTCGGAATGGCAGCCTCAGAATCACCTCTCTGCAAGAGGGCTAATCCCAGGTCGTTGTAAACCTCGGCGTCATTCGGATGCAGCTTCACTGCTTGATTAAATGCCGCCACCGCTCCATCCGCATCTCCCGCGCGCTGGCTTGCAATCCCTAACTCCACCTGCAAGTCGAACCATTCTGGCCTCAGCGCGGAGGTCTTCTTCAACTCTGCCAGGGCTTCGCCATTCTTCGATTGCGCGGTCAGAGTTTTCGCCAGGTAATAATGAGCCGTCGCATCCTGCGGATTCAGACTCACAGCTTTGCCTAGTTCACCCGCGGCATCATCAAGTTGCTGTTGCAGCAGTTGCGCAGCACCGAGATGCAGGTGCGCCGATTCGAGGTTCGGCTGCAATCGAATCGCCTCCTTGAACTGGTTTTCGGCTTCCAGAAATTGTTTCCGCTGGGCAAATATGGTCCCCAGTTCGTCCCGCAGGTCGGCACGCTCCGGCGCCAGTTCAACCGCGCGTTGCATCTCGCTCGACGCCTCGTCAGGTTGAGTCTGGCTGAGGATTCTCGCCAGGGTCCGGTGAGCCTCTGCGTTGCCCGGAGCTATCTTGATCGCCACTCTTGCTTCCGCCACGCCCTCCGCCAGATGTCCTTGCTTTGACAAAACGCTGGCAAGGGTCAACTGCGCTTCCACGAGTCTGGGCTTGATCTTGAGTGCGGTCCGCAGATGAGCAACCGCCGCCTCGTTCTCACCTTGCAGTGCCAGCACCCAACCGAGCGCGGATTGAGCCGCGGCGTCGTTCGGCGCCAGGTGCGCGGCTTTCTCCAACTCGGCGCGAGCCTCCGAAAGGTCTCCTTTCTTCAAGGCCGCCCGCCCTTTCTGCAACGCCGCTGGCTGGGAAGCTGTGCTGGAGGACGGGTGCGATTGCGCGTGTGTTACTCCGCTCACGAGGGCGAGCGCGAGAACGATCGACTGACTCAGTTGGAACAGAGATCGAAACACCATGAAAAGTAGAACTTTCACCCGATTATATCCAACACTTCTTTGCTCTCGGTGTGGTAAGAAATAAACCACACCGATACTGCCTTCCGCTACATCGGGGCGACGGTGAACTCATGCCCACTCGCCGAATGTTCCTGCAAATGTCTAGCGCTGTCGCTGTCGGTTCTTTGTGGAGCGGCTCGCTCCTCGCCAGTAGCAACGGAGACGATACCGACTTATGCAGGAAGCTAGCGTCCGACCCGCTGCGACCGCAGTATCACCTCATCCCTTCGCACAACTGGATGAACGATCCGAACGGACCCATCTATTTCAATGGCCGATACCACATGTTTCACCAGTACAATCCACGCGGCGCGACCTGGGGCAACATGCATTGGGCGCATGCGACAAGCTCCGATATGCTCTATTGGCAGAACGAAGCAATCGCGATCGCGCCTACGCCGGGCGGTCCGGACTCCGACGGAGTCTTCAGCGGCAGCGCGGTCCTCGATCACGGGAAGCCCACCGTGATCTACACAGCAGTCGCTCCACCGTCTTCGACGGGTCATGCAACGCTTCGCGATGGCGTCCACACGTGGCGCGAAACACAATGCCTTGCAGTTGCGCAGGACAATGATCTGCGTAGCTGGAAAAAACTTTCCGAGCCGGTCATCGCAACGCCGCCCGCCGGAATTGAAGTCACTGGTTTCCGGGATCCAGCACTGTGGCGCGAAGGGGACAATTGGATGCTGATTCTCGGGTCTGGGGCGCGTGGCAAAGGCGGGATAATCCTTCTTTATACATCGAGAGATTTGCGACACTGGACGTATCTTAATCCGCTGATCGAAGGTTCACCAAGCCAGAGCACGAGCGTCAATCCAGTCGACACGGGGGAGATGTGGGAGTGTCCGGACTTTTTCCCGCTCGGCAGAAAGCACGTGCTGCTGATCTCCACCATGGGCAAAGTTCGGTGGAAGGTGGGCACTTACGCCCAGCAGCGCTTCACCCCGGAGAAAGAGGGTGTGGTTGACTGGGGTTCGTACTACGCCGCTAAGACCATGCTCGACGCGGACGGCAGACGGATTCTCTGGGGATGGATTCCGGAAGCGCGCCCCGACGCTGATCTAATTGCGGCGGGATGGGCCGGTGCAATGTCGCTTCCGCGTATGCTTTCGTTGAGCTCGCAAAACGAATTGCAGACAGAGGTGGCGCCTGATGTTGCCATTCTCCGCGCAGATCAAATGGAAAACATTAACGCAGTTCGGATCAAGGATATTGCCGCAGAAATAGACGCGCATCTTCATCCGAAAGCCGATGAGTTCAAGTTGCGCCTTTACTCGGAAGCTGGAGACTTCTTTTCTATCTCATGCTCCCACCAATCATGCGGTCGCGAACTTCGAGTAAACACGATAACGGCGCCCCTTCCAGGTCCTACGGGTTCTACGGTGAGGCTGCACATGTTCCTCGACGGCTCGGTCCTGGAAGTTTTCGCCAACGAAACAGTCGCTCTGACCGCGCGCGTCTACCAGATCCCGTCCGGTCCGCTGCGTCTGAAACTTGAAGGCGACGCTACAATCGCGTCGCTGTATGCATGGCCAATGAAACCAATCTCCAAGGACCGGCTTACGGGTTCCTTATGCTCGTGAAAGTTACCCTTTGTATCCACAGTAAGATCGAGGCTGCACAGTCCGCTGCTTTGACATCCATCGCACTTAGCAAGGCCTGCCAGTACGCACTGGCACTGTGGAAGAAGCTCACCCTCTTCTTGGAGTATCCCGAATTAGAGCTAAGTACTAACCTGGCGGAGAACTCCATGCGTCCGGTAGCTCTTGGTCGAAAAAATTGGTTGCACATCTGCAGCCCACGGGCGGGTCCTAAGGTTGCGGCGATTCTCTCGGTCGTCGAAAGCTGCCGCAGGCTGAAAGGGCCGGCACGCGACTACTTTTCCGCGATTCTCCTCGGGCTAGCCGATCTCCCGATCCGGTGCCTCCCGGACCTTACTCCCGCTGTGTGGGTCGCCCGGCATTCATAGACTCAAGCGACCTGGGTATTATCGTGAAGTGATTCTGCGACCAAAAAACATAGTTTCCTGTTTGCCGATCTTAACCGCGAGTTGATCGGATTAGAAAGACTGGCCTGTGGGGATTCAGCAGCAACCAAACCACAATTGCTCGCCTGCTACTTTTGCCAGTGTCTCGCCAGGCCTGAGCTCCCTAGCATGTAGATTGCCTCCAATGGAAGATTGGCTTGTCTCTTACCGGAAAGAATGGCTGCGTCCCGATGTGATCGCCGGTTTGACCACTGCTGCAGTGGTCATTCCCAAAGCGATGGCGTATGCAACGATCGCAGGACTGCCGGTGCAGGTGGGACTATACACGGCTTTTCTGCCGATGGTGATCTATGCGGTGCTAGGCACTTCGCGCGTACTCAGCGTAAGCACGACTACTACGCTCGCGATATTGACCGCCGCCGAGCTGGGCGAGGCAGTGCCGGGAGGAGATCCAGCATCGCTATTGAGTGCCTTGACCATGCTGACGCTGTTGGTGGGATTGATGCTTGTACTCGCTTCGATCCTGCGACTGGGCTTCGTTGCCAATTTTATCTCCGAACCGGTTTTGATTGGTTTCAAGGCAGGCATTGGCCTCGTCATCGTTCTGGATCAGGTCCCTAAACTTCTCGGCATTCATTTTGTAAAGGGTTCGTTCGTCCAGAACCTGCTTGCTACGGTCCACGGCCTTCCCGGGACTTCGCTAACAACACTAGCCGTAGGAGTCTCCATGATTGCTCTCTTGGTCGCAATCGAGCGACTCATGCCGAAAGCTCCAGCTCCACTGATCGCAGTGGCGGCGGGCATTATCGGGGCTTACCTCCTGAACTTGCATGCACACGGAGTTGAATTGGTTGGCCACATTGCGCAAGGCTTGCCGAGGTTTACTGCTCCGGCCTTCTCGCTCACGGCTCGACTCTGGCCCGGCGCCTTGGGCATCGCGCTCATGAGCTTTACTGAAACAATCGCAGCCGGGCGTGCTTTTGTGCGCAACGATGAACCCTCGCTGCAAACTAACAGGGAGTTACTGGCGACCGGATTAGCAAATGCCGGCGGCGCGCTTCTCGGCGCGATGCCCGGTGGCGGTGGTACCAGCCAGACAGCGGTGAATCGTTTGGCCGGAGCACGCACACAACTGGCAGAAATCGTAACAGCGGCGATGACCCTGGTGACGATGATTCTGCTGGCGCCGCTCATTGCCTTGATGCCGCAAGCCACACTTGCCGCGGTGGTTATTGTCTACTCCATCGGACTCATACGGCCGGTCGATTTCCGGGAGATTCTCAGTGTACGTCGAACAGAGTTCAGGTGGGCTCTCATCGCATTTGCCGGTGTGGCGCTTGTGGGAACACTGCAGGGGATCATCGTGGCCATCATTGTCTCCCTCGTAGCACTCGCTTACCAGGTGGCTGATCCGCCGGTGTACGTCCTCGCCCGCAAGCCGGGCACGAATGTGTTCCGGCCCCGATCAAAGGAACATCCCGAAGATGAGACATTTCCCGGGTTGTTACTGCTGAGATTAGAGGGCCGGGTTTTCTTCGCCAATGCTGGACAAATCGCGCAGAAAATAAAACTCTTGATTGAGGAAGCGCAGCCCAAGGTCGTTGCCTTTGATCTCAGTCCTGTTTTCGATCTCGAGTACACAGCCCTCAAGATGTTGACCGACGGCGAGAAGCGACAGCGTGAGCGTGGAATCACACTTTGGCTGGTTGCGATGAACCCACGTGTGCTTGGCGTGGTGCAGAGATCGCAGTTGGGTGCAGCACTCGGACGCGACGCCATGCACTTCAATCTAGAGATTGCGGTTGCCAAACATTTGGATACAGCCGCGCCTTCAGGTGCAGGCGCGATAGCCCCAGAGTAAACGTCGCTCCTGGTGCCGCAGGGCAAGAGCGATCAAACTGTTGTGATAGGCGTGGCTGTTGCTGAAGTCCGTGATCGGAATGTACTTTTGGCTCCGATTATTGCTGCCATCGAGTTTTTCCTCTCACCTCAGCTAAGTGGCAGCTTCTTGGGCGGGCGATGTCGATACGGTTACCAGAAGTGCCAAGTCTCCGAAGCTATTTCCGCACACCGTCCTTCTGGACCAGAGTTCAGTGCCTCGAACAACCGAACAAACTCCGCGTGCACGACGCGGAGGACATTTCTGGCAGATTCCCAGTCTCGTAGTCGGAGCAGCGTGGTACCTGCCTCAGGTTCGTATTCATCGCCATTCTCGTTCTCAAACTCTCAAACGCGATTCCAGTCGGGTCGTGCCGAAAGAGGAGCGCCGCCACAGAATCCAACAACTATCCATATTCGACTTTTAGTGGGCGGCGTTCCTTCAGAATCTCGTCGCGTGTTCTGAACATACAGTGGTTCGGTGATGAAACGAACACAGGCATGTGTGTAGTCGTGCGTTTTAGCACCCCCGGCACTGTTACAAGTGACAGTTTATTCCCCCCAAAGGAAGTACCTACCTTGAGCTAATGAAGGTGGGGAGGCAGTCCGCACGCGCCGGTTCGGCAATTCAAGCCGGCCTTCCGATGGAAGGGCTTTGCTGCAGCCATCGAGTAACGGTGCCAAGCTTCGGACGTTGGACGAGGAACCCCAGAAGCGCACAACAGTAAGCGCAAAAACCCGAGAGGAGGCGCGCGCATGCAGGTGATGTCAGTCAATCTTGGCAAAATTCGAGAGATAGCATGGAAAGGCAGGACTTTCAACACTGCGATTTTCAAGGAGGCGGTGCTCGGGAAAGTGCCGGTCGGCCTTCCTGGTCTGGTCGGCGACCAACATGCCAACTCCGAAAATCACGGTGGCAGACTCAAGGCGCTCTTTGCGTACCCCTACGAACACTACACCGAATTTTGGCACTCTGTGCTCGCAGATTCGTCCTTACCCTATGGTAGCTTCGGCGAGAATGTGACCACGCAAGACTGGTTGGACGACCGTGTCTATGTCGGCGAGAAGTATCGGATCGGAACCGCAGTGGTGATGGTCACGATTCCTCGGAAGCCTTGCTACAAGCTTAACGCACGGCTTGGTCGCGACGATGTCTTGCCGAAATATCTGGAGAGCAAGCACACAGGGTTCTACCTTGCTGTCATCGAAGAGGGTGAGATCGGGGCAGGCGACGCCATTAACTTGCTTGAGAGCCATAGGCTGCGTGTGACCCCAAGGGACATCGTTAACCTCTACCTCGGTCATTGCCTTGACCGCGAATTGTTGGAACGGGTGGTGAAACTGGAGTTTGTGACCGATCGTATGCGCGAGAGCCTCATCCAGAGGTTTGACCGTTTTGCTCGTCACAGCGAAGAAGAAAGTGGAGAGTTCTGAAGCAGCACAATAATCGGCGGAAGATCGGGCGTGTCGTGCCTCATACCTTCGTCGGCGGTAGGTTATTGCCCCGCGTCCGGATGGGCAAGAAGTGAGAGGTTGGCTCGGTTCCCAGGAACTCCCTGGACTCGCTCTTGCGGCTTGAA
Source organism: Candidatus Sulfotelmatobacter sp. (assembly GCA_035568275.1). GTDB lineage: Bacteria > Acidobacteriota > Terriglobia > Terriglobales > Acidobacteriaceae > Sulfotelmatobacter. The sequence goes on along the minus strand of DATMOO010000121.1, from coordinate 6,694 downwards.
ACATGCCCACTCACGAGAATATTCTTCCTGGTTGCATTCGCGCGAAGCGCAACTAATCGCTTCGTGCGAGCGCCTAGGGAAAATTCTGTTGAAGTACCCGGTGCTCATCGCGAGTTTCCTTCTCACCTCGGTTGTGGCCTTCGCACAAACGGAAGGCGCCCGCATTTCCGGCAGAGTGACGGACCCGACCGACGCCGTGATCGTCGGTGCCGAATGCAAGATCACCAACATCGAGACCAACGTCTCGACGACCACCTTTACCAACGAGGATGGGATCTACGTCATACCGGACCTGCGTCCGGCCACCTACCGCCTGACCATTCAGAAAGAAGGCTTTCGCACCGTCGTCCAACCCAGCTTGCGGTTATATGTGCAGGATGCGGTCAACGAGAATTTCAGACTTGCCCTGGGTTCCGTGTCAGAAACCTCCACCGTTACCGGCGCAGAGCCCGTTTTACAAACCGTCTCGGCGGCGGTGAGTACGGTTGTGAACGACCAATTCGTGCAAAACATGCCGCTGAACGGGCGCAGCTTCCAGTCGCTCATTGCTCTGGTGCCTGGTGTTACTTTTACCCCGGCCGATCCTGGGCAGATCAGCGTAGACGGACAGCGTACCGACGCTAATTACTTCATGGTCGATGGAGTAAGCGCGAACACCGGCGTCTTGACAGGTGCCTTCCTGGGCAGTACGTCAGCCGGATCGATACCCGGTTGGACGATACAAGGCGGAACGAACGGTTTGGTCTCCGTGGATGCGATGCAGGAGTTCCGCATCCAGACCTCCAGCTATGCGCCCGAGTTCGGGCGTAGCCCCGGCGGGCAGATTTCGATCGTCACCAAGTCCGGCACTAGCCACTGGCATGGCAATGCCTTTGATTATCTGCGCAACGATGTCTTCGATGCTCGCGATTACTTTAACCACGTACCGGCCCCCAAGCCGCCGCTCCGCCAGAATGATTTCGGCGGAACCCTCGGGGGACCCATCTGGAAGAATAAGACGTTCTTCTTCTTCTCCTACGAAGGCCTTCGGCTGTTGCAGCCCCAAACGGCGACCGGTCATTTCTTCATTCCAGCGGCACGCGTCCCGTGTCCCTCGTCAAGCCCAACGCCTCCGCTTTGCGTTTCGCCCGCGTGGCGCCCGATCGTGAAGGCGGATCCAATACCCAACGGCCCGGTTGACCCCAATGGCATCACGGCGTTGCTGACCGCCGCTTATTCTCTGCCTACTACTCTCAATGCCACCAGCTTGCGCATCGACCACAACTTAACTAAGAACATCAATCTTTTCGTGCGCTACAACCATGCCCCCTCCAATGGCGTGATTCGTTACTTTGCCCAGGCGACTACCTACCGGGCAAATACTGACACTGCCACCGCGGGTGCCACCATCATCTTCGGCACTAACAACGTCAATGATTTTCGCGCCAACTGGAGCCGCTCGACGGGATCGGGCTATCAGTACAACGACAACTTCTTTGGGGCGGTTCCGCCTCCGGCTTCCACGGTCTTCGGGCCATACAGTCCAGCGACCGCGCAGACCATTTGGGAGTACACCGATAGTACAGGAGGTGTCAGGGAAGGCATATTTACCGCCAACGTGCAGCGCCAGCTCAACTTTATCGACAACTTCTCGCTGACCGAGGGAACGCACCAGGTCAAGTTCGGAGTCGATTGGCGGCGTCTCACTCCAACCTCGCACTTCGCGGCGAATAGTATCCTAACTTTCGACAATGCGTACTCGGACTTGCAAGCTGGCATGCTTGAGCGTTTTAGCGTCGGCTCTGACACCGGCGTTTCGAATCTTTTGATCAATAACTACTCGTTATTTGCCCAGGACACTTGGAGGACGACGAACAAGCTGACACTAACCTACGGGCTGCGCTGGGAGGTCAACCCTCCTCCCACGGCAACCGACAGACCGCTCTACTATGTGACGGGGGTTTTCGATACGCAACCGAGTGAAATGGTGTCGACCCCGCTTTACGGCACCGCGCTGGGCAGCTTTGCCCCCCGTTTCGGCGCAGCCTACCTGTTGACGCCACGGACCGTAGTACGCGGCGGTTTCGGACTCTTCTACGATCTGGGTGTTTCCCAGGTGGTTGGAAATGCAGGCGTAGGCGCTTATCCGTGGTACAGGGATAAGGGCGGTGTCACGGTACCTTTCAACTGGAGTACCTTGCCTGGGCCTCCGCCATTTCCGAATCCACTGACCCCCCCCAATGGTTCTCAGGCCGATGCCGGTGGCGGCAGTGTGCTGGCGGTCGATCCCAATCTGAGTTTGCCGGTAACCTACCAGTGGAATGTGGCGGTGCAGCGTCAATTGGGCATGAACCAGTCGCTGACGGTTTCTTACGTCGGATCGAGAGGACGGAACCTCCTGAGGGAGGACTATATCGCCCCTGTGCCTTCCACCTCGCCGTGGGCTACCATCAGCGTGGAGCGGAATGCTGATCGATCCAGTTACAACGCCTTGCAAACTGAATTCCAGCGGCGCATGTCGCATGGGCTCCAGGTGCTAGCCTCCTACACGTTCGCCAAATCGATGGACTCGGCTTCCGCCAGTTACGGTAACAGCATAGGCGCTCAGACCCTGGCGCAACTCTCCAACGCAGCGGACCTGAATTATGGCTACTCCAATTTTGACGTGCGCCATACCTATTCGGCCGCGGTCTCCTACGAGTTGCCGGCGCCGCAATGGGGCAGGGTCGGTAATGCCATACTGACAGGCTGGGCAGTAGATTCCATCGTACGTGGCCGTTCGGGATATCCATTCACGGTGCAAGACTACCTGAATCAAATCCTGTTGAACGGCACACTACAAACAACAAGGCCGAGTGTCGTCCCCGGTCAGCCCTTCTGGATTGACAATCCAGCCGCGCCCGGTGGCAGAGTGCTGAATCCCGCTGCCTTTACGGCTCCCACCAACAACCTTCCGGGCAACGAGGTGCGGAATTCACTTCGGGATTTCGACGTCGCGCAGACCGACCTTGCGATACGGCGTCGCTTTAACCTCACTGAACGGGTGAAGCTGGATCTCAGGGCCGAATACTTCAACGTTTTCAACCACCCAATGTTCTCATTCACGAGTAGTTTTTTCCCCATTGCCTGGGGTTACCCGGGTTTTGGAGTAGCCACCCAAACGCTTGGCACTGCCTTTTCAGGAAATTACGGCGATGGTGGCCAGAGCACACTGTACACCATGGGCGAGAACCGCTCGGGACAACTGACGCTCATGCTCAGCTTCTAGAAGTCTCAATCCGGCCGCCTTCACCACTGCGCCGAATAGCATGTGGGATGATGCCTGAGAAACTCCATTCAGAGCCCTTATGGAATCAGCCAGGTTGATTTGGCGTTGCGGGGGGAGCTTTCACCTGACCGAGCGGCTGGAACTGCAACTGCGCGCGGAGTACTTCAACATATTCAATCATCCAATGTTCGGAGGCCCGCTTGCACCAAGTACGTTCTGGGGTGTTTGCACGGGCAACACTGCGGCCTCATGTGCGAATGGTGAATTACCGGACTTCGGTAGGGTGGATCCTGGAAACACTCTTAATCAGGGCGTGAGCGGTGTTGGCGTCGCCGCTGGCACGGGCCAAAATGCACAGTACGCAGTCGGCGGTCCGCGGTCCGGGCAGTTCGCGTTGAAGTTGATCTTCTGATGGAATGCGGCACGATTGACGACATGTTAGAGAACCAGCTAACACATTAACGGACAAGCTGGGAGCGAATAGCTCCCCGCGTGCCAATTCCTTCGGCTGAAAGTAGCCGCGATACAGTGGCTTCAACACGCCTTGGCACAGGTTGCCCTTGGCGGCCTCTATCTCGCACCGGCGCATTTCGTCACTAGCCTTCTCACTTCGACAAAACTCAGCACGAAGGCGCGATTACGAGGCCGCAAGCCCACCAACGGTTATGCGATTCCACAGGGGACGAAAGGTAGCAAGCGGGCCAGCGGAACGAAACTGGCAGAACTCCCAGGTTTTGGCGACCAGGCAACCAACCTGATTCGGTTCTGAGGCGTCTTAGGGTTACTTTTGTTTCATTGTCGACGGGGAGGTACTTGCACAAGCGGTTATCGTCGGCAAGAATTTAGGCATACGGAGCGTAAGGCGCCAGATATGCCACAGGTGACGATCAAGACGGGAATTGCGGGTCCAGACGGCCGCGAAGAGAAACTGTCCGAATATCTGTGTGATTGGCCGGGCTGCCCGAATGTCGCCGAGCATGTGCTGGGATGCGTGAGAGAATTAGGTCTTGCTGTCGCGGTTTGCTCACAGCATGCGACGACAAGTCACACTGCAGATCCTGATTGATGCCGTCCGTAGGCGTCGGTCCTACGGACGGTATCGTTAACTAAAGGTCAGCAGCGTCCTACTGCCTCGCTAGAGCCAGGTTCAGCCGTTCCTCCGGAGTGATAAAGTGGTCGTGGACGTCCTTGCCCAAGTCGATCTGCACCCAGTTGACCTTCCCATTAAATTCGCTGGTACTGCGGGTGTAGTCTGAGCTGACCGGCGTAGCGGTATCGCGGCCGACATCGGTGGTCTCGTCCCCAGAAAATATCATCGGAACCGTGTGCTCGACGCGGCCTTCGCCGACTTTCTTGCCGTCGTAATAAAGACTTACTTTGCCGCCCTTGCCGAGGCCGCCGCCATCGTAGGCAAACTCCATTCTCACCTGGTGCTTACCCGCTGGAATGGGCTGGCTCGCCTCCGTGGTAAAAGTTTGGAGGCCGAAGAAGTTGTAGGCGAACTTTGCTTTTCCACCCTTGGCGTAAAGACTCATGCCACCGAACGCGCCGCCCTGGTGAATGATGACGCCTTCCGCTCCTTTCGATGGCACCTCGACCTCGGCGGTGAGCGAAAACGACTTGTTCTTCATCACTAACACGCTGTTCTCGCCCAATCTTCCCATCCCACCAAATAGCAGTTGCGAGTTGCCTTTGATGAGCTGGGGCCGGCCAGCCAGGTCAGCATTGAAGCGTTCGACTCTTCGGTCGTCGATCGGTAGCACGTTGTACTTGGTCGCCTCGATCAGCCACAGCCGCTGCAGTTCGTGCAGCTTCTCCGGCATTTCTTTCGCGAGATCGCGCGCTTGGGTCCAGTCCTTGCTGCCATCGTACAGTTCCCACACATCGTCGTCGAGGGCGGGCAGCTTTGCCATCATCACCCAAGGCGTGGAGTGCCGGGTTACTGCGCTCCATCCCTTATGGTAGATTCCCCGGTTGCAGGCCATCTCAAAATACTGCAGATCGTGCCGCTCTGCTGCTTTGCCGTCATCGAACGAGTATGCCATGCTGACGCCTTCCATAGGCGCCTGCTGCACGCTGTTGACAATCGTCGGTTCCGGCAGGCCAGCAACTTCCAACACGGTCGGAGCGATGTCGATCACATGGCAGAACTGCGAACGAATCTCGCCTTTCGCCTTGATGCCCTTGGGCCAGTGGACAATCGTCCCATTGCGCGTCCCGCCCCAGTGCGATGCCACCTGTTTGGTCCATTGGTAGGGTGTGTCCATGGCGTGCGCCCAACCCACGGCGTAGTGGTTGTACGCTTCCGGGCTGCCAAACTTGTCGATTCGCTCGGTCAGGAACTCCGGCGTCTCGACGCCAGCGATCCCGTTGAGGGTGAGTATTTCATTAAACGTGCCGTTCGGAGTGCCTTCGGCTGAGGCGCCGTTGTCACCGATGATTGCGTAGATCAGGGTGTCGTCGAGAATCTTGAGGTCCTTCAGCGTGTCGATCAGCCGCCCCACATGATGGTCGGTGTGCTCCAGGAACCCGGCGTACACTTCCATCTCGCGCGCTAGCACAGGTTTCATTTTCGGGTCGACTTCATCCCAGGCCTGAATCTCCTTGGGCCGCTTGGTCAACTCGGCATTTTGCGGAACGACGCCCACCTTCTTCTGCCGCGTCAAACTCTCCTCGCGCAATTTGTCCCACCCCTGGTCGAACTTGCCCTTGTACTTATCCGCCCATTCTTTGGGCACGTGGTGCGGCGCATGGCAAGCGCCCGGCGCGAAATAGACGAAGAACGGTTTGTCGGCCATCAACGCCTTCTGCTGTCGCACCCAGGCGATAGCCTTGTCTGTCATGTCTTCGGTGAAGTGGTAGCCTTCCTCGGCCGTTTTCGGCGGTTCCACTGGTATGGTGCCCTCGTAGATCGCCGGGTCCCACTGGTTGGTCTCCCCAGCGATAAATCCATAGAAATACTCGAATCCTCCTCCGCCTGTCGGCCACTGGTCGAATGGACCCATCGGGCTGGTCTGCCAGACCGGCACTTCGTGACACTTCCCGAACTGCGCCGTTGAGTATCCATTCAGCTTGAGGGTCATCGCCAGCGGCGCTTTATTCTTGGGTAATATGGAGCAGTAGCCGGGCGCAGAGGTGGCGATCTCGGTAATGCCACCCATCCCAACCGAGTGATGGTTACGACCCGTAAGCATTGCTTGCCGCGTCGGAGAGCAGAGCGCGGTCGTGTGGAAACGGTTGTATTTCAGTCCGCCGGAGGCGAGCTTCTCAAAGTTCGGTGTCGCACACGGTCCGCCGAAGGCGCTGGACGCCGCGAAGCCCACGTCATCAAGCAGGACGATCAGCACGTTGGGTGCGCCTTTGGGTGGGCGCAGAGACTCGATCGGCGGAAACTTTGTATTCGGGTCTTTGGCGTCATAGGTTGTCAGGCCGGTGTGCGGCTGGGAT
>DATMOO010000120.1:0-42996 GCA_035568275.1 Candidatus Sulfotelmatobacter sp. | reverse complement strand
CCAGGACGGCAACCGCGGCGACGGCCAAAACGGCGGTCCGGCTGCGTTCTTCCCAGATCCGTTCAAGCATATACATCTTTCGGGTGTGCCCGCATTATTTCACTTCCCGGAACGCGCGAGGAACACAATCAAAAGATTTGTCCGCAAGATTGGCAGTTGGGGAGCCGCCGGATCGCGAGCCAATACTGGAGCGGGCTTTTTCCGTTGCGGTCAAGGGCTCGCTCCAGCAATCGCGCGATTGAAGATCACATTTCGTAACCGGAATCAAAATATCGGCGCCCTGAGGCATTTGAGTGCTCGACTACAGCCGGCTTCGCCGATAGAAAAGCCTCGTGCCCCATAGAGACGAAGCGGTCGAGTTCTCCGAACTCGAGGCCAGATCAAGATGATCCGCTATCTGGTTGACCTGGCGCTGAACAATCGCATTCTGGTCCTGAGTGTTGCCCTGGTCCTTTTTATCTGGGGCATCCTATCGTTCCACAACCTGCCCATCGAAGCGTACCCGGACGTCGCGGATACCTACGTTCAGATCATTTCGCAGTGGCCCGGGCACGCCGCCGAGGAAGTGGAACAACAGATTACAGTTCCCCTTGAAGTGCAACTGAATGGAGTTTCCCACTTAACCCATTTGCGATCGGTGTCGCTGGCAGGGCTGTCGGTCATCACGATCATCTATGACGATGACATCCCGACATTTACGGCTCGGCAGGAGGTGCTGGACCGGTTAGCGCAAGCCACCACGCCTCCGGGAGTAAACCCTGGTCTGGGTCCGGATTACAGTCCGACGGGCCAGATCATGTTCTACACGTTGCAGAGTACTAACCCGCAATACGACACGATGGAACTGAAAGCGCTGCAAGACTGGTTCGTGCTGAATCAGCTCAAGTCGGTGCCTAACGTGGTGGACGTGAACATCTTTGGCGGTCCGACCCGCGAATACCAAGTGCAGGTCGATTCCGGCAAGCTCGTTTCCTTCGGATTGTCCCTGAGCCAGGTGGAACAAGCACTCATCAACAACAATACTAATGCGGGGGGAGGGTTCATTCAAAGGGGACAGCAAGCGCTGAATGTGCGCGCTGTCGGCCTGATGCAGACTACGGACGATATTGCCGCGACAGTTGTGAAGGTGTCGAACGGCACGCCCGTTCGAGTTCGCGATCTTGGCGCGGTGGTGCAGGCGCCGAAGGTGCGGTTGGGGCAGTTGGGGAAGGCGATCCGGCATGAGGATGGAACGGTCATCAACAACGATGATGTGGTCGAGGGCATCGTTTTGCTACGGAAAGGGGCTGAGGCGCAGGCGACGCTGGCTGCGTTGCACGAGAAAATCGAGCAACTCAACAACGGATTATTGCCGCCCGGAGTGAAATTTGTACCTCATCTGGATCGCAGCGATCTGGTCAAATACACCAGCCACACGGTGCTGCGGAATTTAACGCATGGCGTGCTGCTGGTCGTATTGGTCCTGGTTCTATTCCTGGGAAATGTGCGCAGCGCGCTCGTGGTTGCCATCACGATTCCATTTTCCCTGTTATTCGCGTCAATCTTACTGGACCTGAACCACATCCCAGCGAACCTTCTGTCGCTGGGCGCGCTCGATTTCGGAATGATCGTGGATGGGGCGGTGGTGATGGTGGAGAATACTCTGCGCCACATAGAGTCGCATGTGGATCCTCATAGGACGCTGACGCAGGTTATCGGCGACGCCGCTCACGAGGTGCAGCGGCCGGTATTCTTTGCCATTCTTGTCATCATTACGGCGTATCTGCCCATCTTCACATTGCAGCGCGTGGAGGGCAGGCTGTTCCATCCCATGGCCTGGACGGTTTCATTCGCGCTGCTGGGTGCGTTGATCTTCTCGCTGTTGGTCGCGCCTGTGCTCAGCGGGTTCCTGTTCCAGGGCAAAGTGAAGGAATGGCGCAATCCGGTGTTTGAGTGGGTCCTGGGGCGTTACCAGCGCGGTCTGGAGTTTTGTCTCGACCACTTGAAGGGGACGATGGGTGCAGGTATCGTCCTGTTGATCGCCATGCTGGTGGCGGGGTTTGGCGGATTCATCGGGTCGGAGTTTCTTCCGCATCTGGATGAAGGAGCGATTTGGGTACGGGGGACGCTGGCCCCCAGCACCGGCCCTGATGCCGGGATTGACCTGGCAAAGAAGGCTCGGCTGATCATCGCGGGGTACCCGGAAGTCACACAGGTGGTCAGCCAGGTAGGGCGTCCCGATGACGGCAGCGATGCCAGTGGCTTTTACAATACGGAGTTCTTTGTTGACCTGCTGCCGCGAGAGAAGTGGCGGAAAGAATATCGCACGAAGGACGAGTTAATCGCCGCCATGGACGAGTCGTTGAGCAAGTTGCCGGGTGTGATCTGGAATTTCTCGCAGCCGATTTCCGACAACGTGGAGGAAGCGGTCAGCGGCGTGAAAGGTGAATTGGCGGTTAAGCTCTTCGGCCGCGATTTGAAGACGCTGGAGCAGAAAGCCGAAGAAATGCAAAGTGTGATGAGCCAGATTCCAGGTATCGCCGACCTGGGAACCTTTGAGGTGCGCGGGCAGCCGAACGTGAATCTGGTGGTGGATCGGGCGGCCGCTGACCGGTTTGGCATCAATGTCACCGACATACAGGATGCGGTAGAGGGCGCGGTGGGCGGCAAGGCGGTAAGTCAGATACTGATCGGCGAGCAACGATTTGACCTGACGGTCCGGTACCAGCCGCAATACCGCGAAACGGTGGAGGACATCGGAAACATTCGAGTTCTGGCCCCCTCGGGCGAGCGCGTGGCCTTGAGCCAGGTAACCCATATCAGCCTCGACGACGGCGCGTCGACAATCTATCGCGAGGGAAACTCGCGCTACATCGCCATCAAATACAGCGTGCGCGGCCGCGACCTGGGTAGCACCGTCAGACAGGCGATCGATGAGATCGCGCGTAAGGTCTCGTTTCCACAGGGATATCACCTGGATTGGACAGGGGAATACGAGAGCCAGCAACGCGCGAATCGGAGGCTGGCGGTGATCGTGCCGATCACGCTGCTGCTGATGGCGTTCATCCTGTATTCGGCATTCACGTCGTGGAAGTGGGTCTTGTTGATTCTGGCGGTGGTGTCGCTTTCGCCTATGGGTGGCTTTCTCAGTCTGCTCATAACCGGAACACATTTCAGCGTGTCGTCAGGGCTTGGATTTCTGGCGTTGATTGGAGTATCCGTGCAAACGGGCGTGATCATGGTTGAGTACATCAACCAGCTCAGGGTGCGTGGCCGGACGGTGCGGCAAGCGGCCGAAGAAGGGGCGAGTTTGCGGCTCCGTCCCATCATGATGACGATGCTGGTGGCCACGCTCGGACTATTGCCTGCGGCCATGTCGCACGATATTGGCTCGGACTCGCAACGGCCGTTTGCGATTGTCATCGTGGGCGGTCTCACGTTTGAGTTGCTGATCAGCGTTTTTCTCTTGCCGACGGTGTACTGCTGGGTGGCAGGCCCGGCGGACCGGCTCCCTCCAGCGGAGGCGCGGTTCATGGAGGAGGGCGAGCATGTCGACTAGGGATGGGCTGAGTGGATACAACCTGGGAGTGTCATCAAAGAACTCAGGCCGGGTATCCCGGAAGAGTGTTCCGGATCCCGGCCTGTGTCTTACTTCAACTTGGAGTTAGAGTCAGCGGGGGGTAAAGCCCTTTCGTTGTGAGCGCTCAACGCGGCCCTGAAGGGCCGCTCTTCCACCTTACGCTCGGGCCCTGGAAGGGCGAGTCTTCCACCTTGAGACGCGGCCCTTGAAACGCCGCTCTTCCACGCTCGATGGGATCGTTGAGTGTCGCTCGGCTTCGCCATCGCGGGACAGCCGAAGGTGGCTGTCCCCACATGTTCCGTTTAGTTCCCCGGATTCTGAGGACCGTTGGCGGCGGTGGTCGGCGCAGCAGTTGGCGCGTTGCCACCGTAGCGCGACAGGCGCGGGAAGAAGGGCGTGACTTCGAAGGGCATCTTGTCGCGCGCCGAAGTGATGGCGACCGGAGCCGTCTTCACCATTTCCGCTTTGTCGTCCCAAGGATTAACCTTCACGCGTCCGCCTAAGGGCAGAGCTGCGATCTGGTCGAGCTTGCCATTGTCGAGCGCCGGACCCTGCGTGGAAAGAGCCAACAGGCGGTTCACCTGTCCGCCTTCCGCCAGGGGGTTGCCCAGGTGCGTCGTGAGCAACGCGTTCAGGCTTCCCGCCCGCTGTTGCAGAGCCTTGAGGAACAGGCCCACGTTGTCGAGCTTCTGCGCGTAGGGCGAATTCTTCAGCAACTCGACGGCTTTCTTGTCGGCCGCAGTCTCTTCTTCCGGAATGTGCTTGAAGCCGAGGTTCTGATAAGTCGCATCGTCAGAGAACAGCATGCGATCGTTGAAGGCGAACTTCGATCCCAGATTGTGTCCGAGAACGATGTGCGCGAGTTCATGGGAGAGCACGGCCGCGAGGCTGGCCTCGTCCGGAAGGACGTCAACCAAACCACGGCTAATGACGATGGTATTGCCCACGCTAAAGGTTTCCAGCGGCGCGGTAAGCAGCACGCGCGTGCGAACCGGGCGGGGCAGATCAATGTTGTTGGTAACCTCAAGGTTGTTGACGACAGTCTGAAGAATGCGGTCGACGTCGCCCTCAGGAGCGAGCAGTCCCGCAGAGGTCAGACGCTCGACAACGTTGTCTTCCGCCTGCTGCTGCCATACGCGCTCGGCTTGCAGAGGAGAAGCGTCTTGTGCAGTGGCGCTGCTGTCCTGCACGGAGTCGACGCGGATGTTGGTCAACTCGTCATCCTTGCCACCCTTCTTCAGGTCGTATCCCCAGATGCGGGTCTGCGCTTTGAAGGCCACCTTGCTCTTCACGCCAGCGCTGAAGTCGCCTTCTTCGCTGTAGATGAAAGAAGGTACCCAGTAGCCGGGGATCAGATTCAACCGCCAGCTATCCATGTGAAAGAAGTAGGAGTTGCGCGGCGCCGGATAGTAAGTGCCGTTCAGGCGCACGATGTTGAAACCCTGATCTTCAACCCAGAGGCGTCCGAGGAAGCGGCCGCGGCCGGACTTCGGTTTGGGAGTGACATCGAACACCAGGCAACGCACATCGCCGAGGAATTCGCGGCGGACGTAGCGGAAATCATAATGCTCGCGGTCGAAGTCGGTGCGGTCGGCATAGACCATCCAGGAAAAACCCATGGGCTGGTACTGGACCTTGTAGAGCTTCTGGAAGCCACCGAGCAGGCGCTGCTGCATGGTCTTCTCTTGTTCCTTCAGATAGTCCTTGCGGTCGATGTTTTCGCCCATGTCGAGACGGCCAAGGAAGTAGTGATCTTCGCTGGGCACAGGGCCAAGCTGGGGATCGGCGGTCAGGTTCTGAAGATACGTTTCGACCACCGGCGTGCGGGTCGCGAGCGCCTTGATCAGGCCGTGCTCGCGCTCAATGAACAGGTTCACGACCTGGTCCATCGTGGTCGGAGCAGCAACGGTTGCCGGAGGCGCAATCGTGGCCGCGGGCGCCTGTGAAGCTGCCGCGTCGGTAGGTTGCGAAGCCGAGGGTGCCGGTTGCTGCGCCGGAGCGGGAGCGGGCTGCTGCGACGGCTGCGCTGTCTGCGCTGCATCGGTCGCCTGAGGCTGCGCCGACGGTTGCGAGTCGGTCGCCTGTTGAGCGGCAGCGCTGACCGTAACCAGCAGAGCCGCGGTGAGAATCCAATTCGAAGTGCGCATGACTCTTTTCTCCAAGTTCTTGTGACCCAAGTTCATTCAATCCTGACTGCCAAACTTACTTCGCCAAAACCTTTAGTACGCCAGCTGGAACATCACGTGTACGACCGCCGTCGAATCGACTGGCTGGGTGTAACGCAGAGCTGGTTTGAAACGGATCTTGTTGGCGGCGGCAACGGCGGCTTCATCCAGGCCATGGCCGAGGCCGCGGACGACCTTATTCACGTGCAGTGTGCCATTCGCCGCGAAACTCACTTCCAGCAGGACTTCACCTTGCAGTTTCAGGTCGCGTGCTTCCTGCGTATAGACCGGGTTCGGCTTGTAAGTAATTTCCACCGGAGTCGTCGCCGGGCCAGTCTCGACCTGGGCGATCTTTGGACCTTGATGGGCAACTTCCTGTGATCCGAAGCCGCCGCTGGTCACGATGCCGCCCTTGCCGTTGCTGCGGCCGTCGCCATTGCCGGGAGTGGCGACACCACTACCGAAATCGGCGCTGGCGACCGTACCTTTAATTCCTTTGGCACCACCGGAGCCGTTGCCTTGTCCGGGCCCAGCGGGCATGTCAAACGATCCCATGGCGGCAGCGTAGAGCTTCGCGCCCTGCTTGCCCGTGCCCGGCAATCCATTGGGATCGCCGAAGCCGCCAGTCTGAACCTTTTGAATCGGAGCGTTTACCGTCGGCGTCTGCGAGCTTCCCGTGGAGGCGAAGTCGCCGGTGTGCAGCAGTTGCGGACGCGCTCCACCGGAAGTCATCTTGAGCTGAGGCGCGGCAAATTGATTCACCACGACCTTAGGCGCCTCGACAGGCTGCGGAAGTTCACGACGAACCTCGTGTGGCACGATCAGCTTGGGTTGCTCGAGAACAGGAATCTTGACCGCGGGCAGCAGTTTGGCATGTACCTGCGGCTTCGGCTGGACCGGTAGCGGCTCGGGACGCATCGACGGCATGGGAATGATTTCCGTCACGTGATATTGCGAGAGCTGCAGCTTCTCCGGCATCAACAGTTCCAGATTGATGACAATGAGCAGCAGCAACGCCACCACGCCGTAAGCCGTCGCGACGGCCTTCTTATTGACCTTCGGTTCGGGCAGCAGTCCTAATTGAAATCCAACATTTCCGGCCATGCAATTTCCTTCCATTGGGACCCGGTCGGGGAGACGCCGGGAGCTTGGAGACTTAAAAATACGGGAGATAGGACAGGGGGTAAACGTGTCCACGGCTCTTGACCTTAGGTAACCGGCGATCGTCCCTCTCCTGGAAAAGCCCTAAAACGGGCTTGGGGTGATGATTTTGGCGAATCTGGCCTGAGACAAGCGGACGAAAGGGGAGTGAAACATGGAGTTTCGCAGAAGAAACTCGGTGATCCGGGCCGGAGGTTCGCTTGAGGCTTCCGTCAAGAGCGAACCGCAGAGATCGCCGAGAAATGCTCGCAGAATTGGTTTTCTCAGCGTTCTTTGCGGGGGTTCTCAGCGGCCTCAGCGGTTAAGTGTTTGGATTGCTTCTTCGGCGTCGTCCACCGGGACGTCCTGATAATGATTCACCATCCGCTTGATGCCATCTTTCAGCTCGACCACGTGGAAGTTAATAAGGAGTCCGACCTGCAAATCCAGCAGCCGCAGATACGAGAGGAGTTGTGCCTGATCGACCGGATGAATGGCTTCCTTGCACCTGACCTCAACCACGACCTCCCAATTGACGATCAGGTCGGCACGAAACCCGCACTCCAGCTTCACTGACTTATAGATCAGCGGGACCGCCTTTTGCCGCTGTACATGCAGGCCGAGCTGTTCCAGTTCATAGACCAGGCAAGCCTCGTAGGCAGACTCGAGCAGTCCCGGCCCGAGTCTGCGATGGACTTTGATCGCGGCTCCAATGATCTGTTCTGTTGTGTGTGAGTGGGTCCATAATACGCCTCGACCCTTACTGTACTGCGAGTGCACCGCGCTCGATGTTCAGATGACGAAAAAAGTCTGGGAGAGTTCCCGAAATGGACTTCAGAAGCTTTCACGGCAGAGATCGCGGAGAAACCCCGCAGAGGACGCTGAGAAAGACTGGTTGGGATCAGTCCGCAATTCTCTGCGATCTCTGCGGGTTTTCTCAGCGGGCTCTGCGGTTAAGGGTTTGAGGTTGTTTGAGGAGAAGCAAGGCTGGTTGCCCAGCCGACAAGGAACGTCACGATAGTCCCGATCATGACCCACCAGGTCCACGGCACTTTGGTCCCGAGCCATAAGTAGAGTTCGATTCCGAAGCCGCACAGCATTCCGACCATCGCGCCTGTCTGGTTCGCTTTTCGTGTGAGCACGCCTAGTAGGAACGCACCCAGCAGAGCGCCATATGCCACAGAGGCGATCTGCAGGCCGACTTCGACCACGCGCCCGGCCTTGTGCAGAGCAACCACGGCCAGCCCGAACAGGACCAGCGCCCATAGAACGGTCGCGAGCCGCGAGAGCCGCATCTTCTTTTTCTCATCCGCTTGCGGATTCAGACGGGCATAAAAATCCATGATCGCGCTCGACGATAAGGAATTGAGCGCGGCGCTGAGGTTCGACATCGCCGCGGCCAGGACTGCGGCGATCAGCAGTCCCGAGATTCCGTGGGGCATGTGGCTGACGATGAACGTGGGATAAATCCGGTCCGCTCGCCCGAACGTTGCAGAAGGCACTCGATAGTAAGCCCACAGCATGACCCCGACGGTCAGAAATAGGGAGAACTGAAACAGGATGGCCAGACCGCTGGAGATCAACGCCAGGGTGGATTGCCTCTGTCCACGGGCGGCCAGCAATCGCTGCACGATCAGTTGGTCGGTGCCATGACTGGCGGTTGTGAAAAACGTCCCACCGATTAATCCCGCCCAGAATGTGTACGGGATTCCGAAGCTTGCCCGGAAATCGAATACTTGAAACTTGCCTGCGGCGGCCGCAGCGGAGTGAATAGCAGTCCATCCTCCGGGGACCAAGTGCAGGATCGTCACCAATCCGATTAAGGTTCCGCCAACATAGATCACCGTTTGGACGACGTCGGTCCAGATCACGGCAGCCAATCCGCCTTCGAACGTGTAGATCAGCGTCAAGGCGGTGATGATCGCGATCGAGGCTACCTCGCCTGTTCCTAACGCGATCGACACGACGATGGACACTGCATAGACGCGCACGCCCTCCGCGGCGGCCCGCGTCAACAGAAACAGGCCGGCCGTCAACGAGCGCAGCTGGCGCCCAAAACGGCGTTCGATCAGTTCGTAGGCGGTGTAGAGATCGCCGCGGAAATAATGCGGCAGCAGCAGAAAGCTGATCACGATGCGCCCGACTACGTATCCCATGATTACTTGCAAGAAGGTGAGATTGGTGTCGTACGCCAGGCCGGGGATACTGATAATCGTCAGCGTGCTGGTCTCAGCTGCAACGATGGAGAGCGCGATGGCCCACCAGGGAATGTCGCGGCCGGCGAGAAAGTAGTCGCGTAGCGTGCGCTGCTTCTTGCGAAAGCGCAGGCCGAAAAGGGTGATACCCGCGAGGTAGAGGGCAATAATCGCGAAATCGAGTTTGTTCAGACCCATGCGGAGTTAGATCGTTAACCACCAAAGACACGAAGGAAAATCAAACGACCTTGCGCGCCACGGTCTCAGCCGGATCATACGTGTCAAAGGGGGACTGCCACCAGCTATAACTCGGATACCGCCGAGCGATCCGCAACCTCAGTGAGAACCGGCTGCTGAAAACTGAGAACTCTTCTGTGCTAAAAATAATCCGTGCCCCATTATCTCGGCATTGACGGCGGAGGAACCAAGACCACGTGCGCGGTCGGGGACGAGAATCGCCTGATCGCTGCCGCCACCGGCGGTCCCAGCAATATCGTGCGGGTTGGCGAAGCGCAGGCGAGGGAATCGCTCCACCGGGCGGTGCATCAGGCTTGCGCAGCTTCGGGGATTGCGCCCCAGCAGGTGATGCACACGTGCATTGGTGGATCCGGTGCTGCCCGTCCAGAGTTGGCGGCCATCGTGCGCGGGATCCTCGCCGAGATTCTCCCGCCCCCCATCGACGTTGTTGGCGATATGGAGGTCGCTCTGCAAGCTGCTTTCGACGATGCTCCGGGCGTCATCGTCATTGCGGGCACGGGCTCGATTGCATACGGGCGAGACAAAATGGGGAAGACGCTGCGCGCGGGAGGCTGGGGATTCGAAATCGGCGATGAAGGTTCGGCGCACTGGATTGGACGCGCTGCCGTCAGCGCGGTTCTGCGGGCGTCGGATCGTGATGGAGATAAGGTGGCGTCCTCACCGCTAGCCAAGGGTTTGTTCAAAGCCTGGGGAGTTTCATCGCTCTCTGACCTGGCACGCGCTGCGAACTCGGTCCCCGGGCCGGATTTCGCAGCCTTGTTTCGCGCGGTGGTGGCCAGCGAGGACGAACTTGCTCGGGAAGTGCTCGGCAAAGCGGGAAGGGAACTGGCCGACGTTGCGGCGGTGGTGATCCACCGGTTGTTCTGCGAGGACGATCAAGGCTCGGTCCCGGTGGCCATGATCGGAGGGGTCTTTCGTCATGCGGCACTGGTGCGCGAGGCTTTTTACAATGAATTGCAAACGCTTGCACCAGGCGCGCGAATGATGCCGCACGTGGTCGAGCCGGTGGAGGGCGCGTTGCGAATGGCGCGCAAGGCGGCGGGGAAAGTCACTTAGCTGGTGAATGATGCCGGACGAGTTCCAAATCGATGCCGCGCTGACCCCGGCCCTGCAACCTTCCCAGGGACGAAACGAGTCGAATGATGCCGCGCTTACCGAAGACCTCGCTCTGGCGCAACTCAAGGACCCCGACCTGAGTTCCGATGCATTCGAGCAGCTCTACCGGAACGATAGTGTGATGAAATCCCGCAAAGTTCGGATGGCAATGGCTTCGCACCTGCGCACGCCGCGACGTATCGCGTTGCGGATCGTTCGTGAACTTTACACCTTCGAGTTGATGCAGTTTGCACTCAAACCCACCGCTGCTGCCGACCTGAAACGGATCGCCGACGAATTACTTCTCTCCCGGATTTCTTCCATCACGCTGGGTGAACGCATCTCCCTGGCGCGACGTTCTTCGACGATGGTTGCCGCCGGGCTGTTGCTCGATAAGGAACCGCAGGTTTGGCAACTGGCGCTGGAGAATGCGCGATTGACCGAAGCCGCGATCGTCAAAGCGTTGCAGCGTCCTACGGGCACGCGGGCTTTCGTGGAAGCGGTGAGTCATCACCCGAAATGGTCGGTGCGGCATGAGGTGCAAGTCGCGCTCCTGCGGAATGCGCACACTCCACTGGCCAAAGCGCTCGAATTTGCGCGGCGCATCCCGGTAAGGCAGTTACGGGATATCCTGCATGCGTCGCGGTTGCCGGAGCGGATTAAGAGTCAGCTGCGGAAGGAAAGGGAAGTGAGTGAGTAGTGCGCAGGGCCCGTCTCGTGATGCGGCAAGAGCGGATCTCAGGGGCTAAAGCCCGAGTCCCTTGTGAGCCTGGCCGGCGCGGCTTAAGCCGCGCCCTTTCAAGGCAAGTACAGCACTCGAGCGTCAGGCGTCGTTATTTTCAGCGGCCGCCGCCGATTTCTAGAATTGCGCCTGTTACATACGAGGCGGCAGGCGACAGGAGCCAGAGAACCCCTTCGGCGATTTCATCCGGCAATCCGGCACGATTCATGGGAATAGTTGGCATCAGACGCTGCAGGCGGCCGGGGTCGCCGTTGGCGGCGTGTAGGTCAGTGTCAGTTAGTCCGGGAGCGACGGCGTTGACGCGGATTCCTTCCGTTGCCACTTCCCGCGCCAAGCCGATTGTGAAGCTGTCGATTGCGCCCTTCGATGCGGCGTAGTGCACCCACTCGCCAGCGCCTCCCGTATGCGCGGCGCGGGAAGAAATGTTGACGATCGCGCCTCCGGATCCTCCGTGGCGTGTCGACATGCGACGCACCGCCTCGCGCGCGCAGAGCATCGCTCCCGTGACGTTGACCGCGAATGTTTTTTCGATTGCTTCTGCCGTCAGGTTCTCCACCCGCGCGAACCCGCCGGTGACACCTGCATTGTTTACGAGAGCCTTGATGGGTCCCAGTTCTTGTTCTGCGGTTTGGAAGAGATTGAGGATTTGATCTTCGCGGGAAATATCGGCATGAATAGCGATCGCGCGCGCGCCATCTGCGACAAGTTTCTCTGCCAGCTTTTTCGCCTCGGCTTCGCCGCTGCTGAAATTCAACGCGACTGCGTATCCGCGTTGACCTGCTAGCCGGGCGATCGCTGCGCCAATGCCGCGGCTGGCGCCGGTTACGATTAGGGTGCCCTTTACTACTGATTTCGTTTGAGCGTGCAGGGAGACCTCTTAACCACTAAGGACACCAAGGTACACTAAGGAACCCTCGTGAGTTTCTCGATCTGTGACGGTACCGCTTCCCGCTTGCCGTGCAACATCTCCACCACTGCCTCGTACAGGCGCTTGCGCGCCTCGTGCCGCTCATACGCGCGTGTGATGTAGCGGATACGTACCTCGATCCCGGCGGCGGTTGGCTGCACGTAAATCCCTGGCATCGCCGACAGGGTCTTGGCACGATACTTTGTGGTTGTCTCCTGCCATTCGGCTTCGGCCTTCCCGGCATTCTTGGCAGTGTCCTGTTCCACCAGTTTCTGAATGCCATCGATGACTGGGTACGGGTCCTGGTTGGGAGGGATCTGGACACTGAGTTCATCCCACATCCACTGGCCGGAGGTGGTGAAGTTGAAGAAGTGTC
Organism: Candidatus Sulfotelmatobacter sp.; assembly: GCA_035568275.1. Taxonomy (GTDB): domain Bacteria; phylum Acidobacteriota; class Terriglobia; order Terriglobales; family Acidobacteriaceae; genus Sulfotelmatobacter. Next base: position 30,559 of record DATMOO010000120.1, on the reverse strand, counting down.
CTTCGATCGCGAAGCTATTGACGAACGAAACGCGGCGGCCAGTGGGATGGCTGGAGTCAGTCCAATTGCCGGTTTCGAGGAGTACGGTTTTGAGCAAGCCGACTTCGACGACTTCTCCGCCGACGCCGTTGATCTCGACCCAGTCGCCCACGCGGATGCCGTTACGTCCCATCAGGATGAACCAGCCGAAGAAGGCGACGATGAAATCTTTCATTGCGACAGTCAGTCCGGCGCCGGCTAAGCCGAGGACGGTCGTCGTCTGCGTGGGCATCCCGAAGATGACGAACAGGATGGCAAGCCCGCCTACCGCCTGCGCCGCAAACTTAACTACCGATCGCAAGGTGTCGACGCGTTTGTTCTCCGCGGTCATGCCGGTGAACAGGCGCTCGATAATCCGGTTGGCCACATATACGGCGATTAGAGCCAGCAGAATCCAGAGGCCGGACTCAATCATGCTGTGCATGGCTGCGCGCTGGCGGCTCTCGACGAGTGCAATCCAGTTGGAATAGATGTCGCCGAGATCTTGTTGATCCTGTACGCGACGTCCGAGGTCAGCCAGATTCTTCTGATCGCGGGTGTACTGCTTGAGCGAATCGAGAGCGGCATTCGACGTGGCCTTTGACTCCTCGCGGCTGGCGGCTTTGCCGTTGCTGGAAAATTCTTTTGCCTGCTGTTTTGCGCCTTGGCGATTCTCTTCTTCTTTTTTGACCTGCGCCTCCAGCGTTTCGTGCCGCTGGCTCAGACGTTGCTGCTTGGTGCGAGTTTCTTCAATCGCCTCCTCTAATTGCGCTTTCTTTTCGCGGAGAGCCTGCCAGGCTCGCGCGGCCGCCAAGAGAGTGCGCGCCTTGTAATCCTGCTCGTGCGGATTCACGGCAGAGCCTACCGGCTGCGGGTTGTGATCGCCGGCCTCGTGCTGCTCCTGGAGGCGTTTGATTTTCGACTCCGGATCACCGCCGGCCTGCTCCAGATCCTCGGAAGCATCGTCGAATTCGTCCTGATCGAGTTCGAGTTGCGCTTTGGCGACGTCGAGCTGATCTTCCAGGTTGTCCTTCTGCGACTCCGGCGCGGCCGCGACCTTTCGCGTGAGCAGCTTGATGTTTTCCTGATCGTCTTTGACGGCTTGCTCGGCCTTGGTCTTGCGATCGGAAATTTCTTTGGCTTCAGGAGACAGCTTGGCAGGGGTCTCTTGTACGCGCCGCAACGCGTCGTAAAAGGCGAGGTCAACTTCGTGGTCTCCGACCTTCTCGGCCTCGTGGGCCAGCGCCTGCTCTTCCTGCGTGCCAGCCAGGGCTGCCATGCGGTGCGCAGTCTGCAAGGGCCGCAAATCCACAAGCTGACGCTGCTGAGCTGGAGCTTTGCGTCCCAGAAGTCTGTGGGTGGGCGTTGCAGCCACCTCGTCGCTCGGGGCCGGCAACTCGCGTGTCCAGAGCAGTCCGGCGACAGCTGCCGCTACCAGCAGCAACAACACGATTGCCGTGAACCAGTGCCGGAGTTTCATGATTCTTCACTCTACAAGAAAAAGCCGCAGGCTGCGACGGGCCACACGTTCGTAACCTGCCGCGGTGAGTCCGGCTGCCTAAGATAACTACATCCAAACATGCTCGACTATCTGCGATCCATGCTGGAAGAACCCTGGAAGCCAGTGTCGCGCGCGGCGGTGATTGCGTGGCTAGTCTTCTATGGCGGATTTTTGGCCTATGCTTTGGCACAGCATGGTGGATTCCTGTTCATCGATTCGGCAAATCTAGTGGTGCACGAAGGCGGGCACAACCTGTTTGGATGGTTTGGTCCGACGCTTGGACTTTGGGGAGGCACTCTGCTGCAGTGGCTCGTGCCATTTCTTCTAGCTGCATATTTCTTCACGCAGCGGCAAACGAGCGGGTTTGTGTTCTGCCTCTTCTTCTTTTTTGAGAACTGGCTCTACACGGCGACTTACATGGCGGACGCGCGGGCGCAGGAGTTGCCCCTGGTCACAACTGGCGACCCGGACTTCGTGGAGCACGATTTCCACGCAATCTTCTCGAGTCTGGGCGTTCTCGACTCTGACACGAAGATTGCGCTGGTGGTGCGGATTCTGGGCTGGTGCGGAATGCTGGCCTGCGTCGCGTGGCTCGCCTGGAGACTGCGCGCCGCGGGGTCAGAAGCTAACGTTCCCTGATCCGATTTGAAATTCCTCTACGAGTTTGGGGGCACGATAGGGATAGGGATCCTTCGACTACGCAGCAAGCGCTTGTCGCGCTTGCTGCTTCGCTCAGGATGACATTTGAAGGTGAGCGTTTACGGAACCCAATCTCCAATGAAAATATTCGTTTCGTGCGGGGCCTTTCCGTTGCGATTGGAGGCCCAGACCAGCTTCTTGCCGTCGGGAGAAAACATTGGAAATCCGTCGAAGCCGTCGCTGTAGGTGATGCGCTCTAAGCCGCTGCCATCCGGATTCATCATCCACAATTCGAAATTGCCCTCACCGCCCGTGGCATGCGTTTCCGGATCATAGTTGGAAGAAAAGATGATCTTCTTACCGTCCGCGGTAAACGCGGGACCGAAACTTGCTGCACCGAGATTCGTGATCTGCTTCTTGCCGCTGCCGTCGGCCTTCATCAGCATGATTTCGAGTGACGTCGGCCGGATCAGGTTCTTCGCCAGCAGATCCTTATAGTCGGCGATGTCCTGCTCGCTCTTGGGATGGTAGGCGCGGTAGACGATCCACTTTCCGTCGGGGGAAAACGTCGGGCCGCCGTCGTATCCAATCTCGTGAGTCAGTTGTTTCACGTTTTTGCCGTCGGCATCCATCGTGTAGATGTCGAGGTCGCCGTTGCGCACGGAGGTGAAGGTAATCTTCTTGCCGTCGAGTGAGATTGTCGCCTCGGCATCGTATCCCGGCGTGTTGGTCAATCGCTTGAGCTTCGAGCCGTCTGGATTTGCGGTGAAGATGTCATATCCCGCGTACACGCCCCAAACATAACCCTTCGAATAGTCCGGTTTCGGCGGGCATTCCGGGCTCGCCAGATGGGTTGAGGCGTAGAGAATCTTTTTGCCGTCAGGATAGAAAAAGCTGCAGGTGGTGCGTCCCTTGCCGGCCGAGACCATGTGCTGGTCGCTGCCGTCGATGTTCATGATGAAGATCTGGTCGCACTTCACGTCGCCATGAGAAGACTGGTAGATCAGCTTTTTCCCGTCGGCGGAGAAGTAGGCCTCGGCATTCGATCCGCCGAATGTTAGTTGATGCACGTTGCGCAGATGTTTTTCCTGCGGCGTGGCCATGTCGGGGACAGATGCATTCTGGGGCCACGCTGCAGTTCCTAGAGTCAGGACGACCGAGGTTAATCGAAGAAGTCGTTTCATTGGATGCGGGCTAGTGTAGCGCGGGGAAAGCTTTCACCACAAAGGGCACGAAGGTACACGAAGTTGGAAAGTCGTGCTCGATATGGGGAACTCTTCGCCGGAGCGCTCGAGGTGAGAGCTTTAACCGCAGAGGACGCGGAGAAAAGCCGCTGAGTGCGCTGAGGAATTCTTGTTTGCGCCTCGGGCGTTCAGGCGCCGAACGGACCTGTAGCAACTCGCGCCAGGTTCTTCAGTTCCTGGACGTATGTTGGACGCAGTAGCAGAGTTGAGAGGGTCTTCTCGATTTTTCCCAGGAACCCGCTCCTTACTCGAAGTTCGGTTGAGATCGTAACGTGCGAATCGGCGGGGGCGGCGCCAGGATTCACCGTGAACGTTGTCGCCGCTTTGTTTGCGTCCAGATAGGTCTCGACTAGAACGCGTCCCGGTTCCGGCTCAGTAATGACGGCGCGGAATGTCTGTTTCTTGCCAAACACACGCAGCTGAAAACGAATGATCGTGCCGGCACCTACTCCGCCTTGCTCGACGACGAGACTCGTGAACTGCTTGGGGAGGATTCGTGGATGACCATTCTTGTAATTGGCGATCAGGGAATAGACGCGTTCGCACCGGGCAGGAATGGTGGCGGACGCTGAGACGATGTGCTTATCGGGCTTGTTGTTTTCCATGTGGCGCTAGTTTTTGGATACGAATCTTAGCTCCCCGGATTCACTTCTGAAAGTGATTGCGAATGGCCTCGGCCTGCATGCGCGTTACAACAGCCGAGAGCGCCGCCGCATCTGCCTGCTTGACGGCCTGCACGCTGCCGAAGTGCTCGAGCAATCGCCGCGACGTGCTCGCGCCCACGCCGGGGATTTCCAGTAACTCCGTTGAGCGATCGCGAATTTGCCGACGCTTGCGATGGAATGTGACAGCAAAACGATGGGCCTCGTCGCGGATCATCTGAATCAGGTGCAGCACCGGAGAATGGTGATCGAGCGCGATTGGATCCTTCTCCTGACCGTAGACGTAGAGAATCTCTTCGCGCTTGGCGATGGCCGCCAGGGGCTGATTGATGATTTCGAGCTTTTCCAGCGCCTCGGCGGCAGCGTGCAACTGGCCGAGGCCGCCATCGATCAGCACCAGGCTCGGCATCGCCTTCTTCTCGTCCTGCAAGCGTTTGTAGCGGCGCGTGACGACTTCACGCATGGAGGCGAAGTCGTCAACGCCTTCCACCGTGCGGATGATGAACTTGCGATAGTCCGACTTCTTCATTTTGCCGTCTTCCCACACGACCATCGAGGCAACGGTCTCCGCGCCCTGGATGTGGGAGATGTCGAAGCATTCGATGCGCTTCGGAAGTTCGGGCAGGCCAACTGCTTCCTGCAGTTCCTCCTGAATCTTGCGAGCATTCGGCTTCAGGACGCGGAAACGCTGGTCGTAGGATTGCTTTGCGTTGTTGCCCGCCAGGTCGATCAAGGAGCGCTTCTCGCCGCGCTGGGGAACTAGGATGTGTACGTGCGCGGAGCGAGCGCCGGGGTCTTGTTCAGACAACAGGTCTTCGAGTTCTTCTCGGTCTTCGAAGTCCACGGGTACGTAGAGATTTCGAGGGACGTAGGGCTGGCCGATGTAGAGCTGCTTCAGCAGGGCGGAGAAGAACTCGCCGGGGTGAAACTGATCGTGTGGGGACGGGCGGCCCCGGCCGTTCGTGCCGGGTGAAACTTTGGGGTTCGATTCGAGCACATCGGCGCTGTCGGCTGACTGCGCTGGCGAGCTTTGCTCGCCCGGACAGCCGAGGGCGGCTGTCCCTACAAATTCCATGGGTGTCCCCACATGTTCCGTGGAAGGCTCGACCTCGGGGCCCTCGGCGAATTCCGGCAGATCTTCCCAGAAGAATTCGCGGCGGTCGACCATCTTGCCGGCGCGCATGTGGAACAGGTTGACCGCCAGCATGCCGTTTTCGTAGTGATAGCCGAACACATCGGCATCGTCGCCCTCGGCGGCGGCGATCCGCTGCCGCTCCTGTAATTGCTCGACCGTAGAGATCAGATCGCGATAGCGGGCCGCGCGTTCGTATTCCTGCGCTGTCGCAGCCTGCTCCATCCGTGCACGCAGAGAGCGCGCGAGATCGGTCGGTCGGCCCTCCAGGAACATCTTCACGTCGCGGACCGCTTCTTGATACGTGTCCGTCGTGGTCAGGTCTTTCACGCACGGACCGAGGCAGCGCTTGATGTAGTACTGCAGACAAGGGCGCGGATGAAAGCGGGTGAGATCCACCTTGCATGACGGAATCATGAAATTGCGGTGGATCAGATCGGTGATGCGGTATGCCAGATTGGCAGGGAAGTACGGGCCGTAATAAGCGCTGCCATCTTTGCGCAAGCGCCGCGTCACGTACACCCGTGGCCAGCGCTCGCCTAACGTCAGCTTGACGTATGGATACGTCTTATCGTCGCGCAGCAGGATGTTGAATCGCGGCTTGCGCTGCTTGATGAGATTGTTCTCGAGAGCGAGGGCCTCTTTGTTGTTAGCAACGACGATGTAGTCCACGTCGACGGCCTCGCGCACGAGCGTGCCGGTCTTGGCGTCTTCCCAGCGGCCCTCGTGAAAGTAACTCGATACCCGGCTGCGCAGGTTCTTCGCCTTGCCGACGTAGATGACCTCACCCTTGGCGTTCTTGTAGAGATACACGCCGGGTTCAGTCGGAATGGTGCGGATTTTGGCCTGTAGATCCATTTATCGAGCGGTGTACTTATTCTATTGGATGGTAAGTGCGTGCGTTGTGCTACAAAAAGGGCAGATGAGCCCCCGATCTTTGTCCAGGATTTTGGTGCGGTGCGCAGTTGCTGGAATGAGCTTCCTCGCGGGCGCCGGCAATGCGACCGTCTCGCAAAGCATCACTCCCGCGCCCAACCAGCCCGCACAGCAGCAAATCACGAAATCGGAGGCCGGGAAGCAGGAAGAAGCCGAGCGTGCCGCCGCACGTGCCAAAGCGCATCATTTCGACCGCGTCGTCATTATCGTGCTCGAGAACACGGATTACGAACGGGCCATGCAAGATCCGAATCTGACGGCCCTTGCAGCACAAGGCGCTAGGTTTACGAATTTTCACGCCCTGTTTCACCCCTCGTATCCGAATTACCTGGCGATGGTTGCTGGCACGGATTTCGGGCTGCACCGCAAAGGAAGTTATCTGGGTGACAAGCAGGTGAACTTTCTCAACGACTCCGCGCACCGCACCATTGCCGACCGGTTGATCGCGGCCGGCCTTGATTTCAAACAGTATGCGGAGGAGTTGCCGTCAGGAACTTGCCCGTGGAACATATCGGGCCTGCACGTCGCTGACAAGCGCGGAAACTATGTGCGGCGCCACGTGCCGTTTCTAAGCTTCCGAGAAGTCCAGGAAAAATGGTGTGACCACGTGATCCAGGTCGACTCGGCGAAGGCCGACAATTTTTTCGTCCAGGATGCGAAGAAGGGCTTGGTCGCCTATTCCTTTTACACCCCAAACATGAACCACGATGGCCACGACACCACAGCCCAGGTTTCGGGCGCCTGGGTGAGGAAGTTCCTTGATGAAAGTTTCCCAGAGAAACTGCGGAAGGGCACGCTCGTCGTCGTGACCTTCGATGAATCAGGTGGAAACGAAGACAACCGCATCTACACTGTGTTTCTTGGCGACATGGTTCGGCCCGTCAACCAGCAGGATCCGTCAGCACTCGGCAAGCGCTACACGCACTACAGCGTTCTGCGCACGATTGAAGACAACTTCGGCCTCGAGCCGTTGACAACCAACGATCGGGATGCGGAGCCGATCACGGGAATCTGGAAATGAGTTTTTAACCGCTGAGTTCGCTGAGAAATGCCGCAGAGAACGCGGAGGTGGGGTTTCCACAGACCGACTCGTTTGGATTCGCGCTGGGGACCAACGGGGATGGCTAACCTAGATTACTGTATAAATTTTCCATTCATGATGTGGGCTTTGCGTTGCAGGGTAACTGGGTATGGCGGTAAGACCACTCCCCATTGCGTCGCAAGCCATTGAAAAGGTGTATACTTAGAGAGGTCTGGTCGAGTTCAGAAAACTGGCATGAACCGTGCACAAGTGGGAATTGGGACTTGTACTGCCGTAAGCTATTCCCGGGACTTTGAAAGTGGATTCCGCACGGGTTAAGCCCGGCGCATGAAAGAGATCGGACAAGGAGCCTCACCCTATGAACCGCACTTCGTTAGTGATTTGCCTCGCAGCCAGCATGGTGGCCACCGTCGGTTGCTCCAGCAAGAACTATGTCAAAAGCCAGACGACGCCACTTATCAACAAGACCAACGAACTCGACGACCTCACCGCAAAGAACACCCGCGACATTAAGGACGTCGACGCCCGCGCACAGGCCGGCATCCAAGCCGTGAACGCCAAGACCGACGAAGTCGAGCAGAAAGCGCAGAGCGCCGCACAAAACGCGGGCCAGGCCCAGCAGATGGCTGACGCCGCCAACGGCCGCGTCGGCGTACTGACCGACACGGTTGCCAATCTCGACAACTATCACGCAGTCGCCGAGACCTCAGTGAAGTTCGGGTTCAATAAAGACAACCTGACGCCGAAGGCGAAGGAAGCTCTCGATCAGCTCGCCTCCAGCATCTCGTCGACCAAGGGCTACATTATCGCTCTGGAAGGCGGTACGGACTCGGTCGGACCGGCAGATTACAACTACGATCTGAGCCAGCGGCGCGCCAACTCGGTGATCCAGTACCTGGCGACCAAGTACAACGTGCCCGCGCACAAGATCTATGTGATCGGCCTCGGCAAAGACAAGCCGGTCGAGACGAACAAGACCTCTACGGGCCGCGCCGACAATCGCCGCGTCGATGTCCGGCTGATGACCAACACCGTGGGCGGCAGCACTCCGGCACCGACCACTACTGGCCAGAACAACCCGTCGATGTAAGGACGGCACAATTTTACCCTCCTCCCCGGAGGATTTCGCCAACCAGGCCGCTCGCGCCTCCCCCTGAGCGGCCTGCTTTTTTTTGAGCTATGAGCTATGAGCGGTGAGCAATGAGCCGTGAGCAGAGCTTTGTGTGATGCTGACATCGCTGCCCGGAGTAGTGAGTAAAAGTCGGGCGATTGGGGTCTACACAAAGCCGATGAAGCGTCCTGCGGTAACGATCGCCAACCACAAGAGGATAGAAATCATACCCATGACCTTCGCCATGACGGGCAGCGCTGGACGGTCATCCCAGGTCGGCAGTTTGCGGGAAACGACCGTCTGAAAGAGCAGGGCCTGGATGCCCGCCAACAACAGCAGGAGCATTTTCAATCGAAATGCGGGATTGCCGTAGATCTTGACGGCTTCTGACGAGAACAGCAGCACGCCTGTAACGACCTGCACGCCAAAACCGAGCCATGCCCAGGGAAGCAGGCGCGCCGTCACCTCGGAGACGCGCCTCTGCGGCATCGCCCAGCCCAGCAGACGCAGGTCGAGGACGGTGATAGTTCCGACCAGTGCGGCCATGCCGAGTAGGTGCACGGTCTGAATCGCCGGAAAAAGCCACAGAGATTGGCGGATCGTGGATCCCACCGCAGTTTGGTCCAGCCATTGGCAGAATTCCAGCATGAGGGAAGGTTAGGGCTCCCCGGGCAACGACTTGCCGTTCGGGAGATCAATCTTCTGCAGCGCCATGTAGGGCGAACCGTCTTTGGCCAAGTATCCGTGGACCATGACTTTGTCACCGAGCTTCACCACGTCGGGGCTCCAGCCGAAGCGGCTCAGCATCCCCAGGCTGCCGCACTCTAGCATCCAGTTAGCCGTTTTGCCGTGCGGGTCGGTGATGTCGGCGTACACGTAGGCGTGCGGGTTGATCCAGTCGAATTTCGTGATTGTGCCCTGCATGGTCACCATGTGGGTGGTATCGAAGCGGGCCAGGCCATGATGGGCAAACACCAGTGGCACGCTCAACAAAAATGCCGCGGCTAAAACGATTGCTGCAAGTCTTGGATTCATCGGAGCATTCCGACACAGTCTATCCGGAGCCCTGCATGGTTTACCGGAACAGAGTTTGTAGTGAACCCCAGATCATCAGTTTACAGGGAACAGTGCTCGTACAGAAAGCAGGGCGAAGACCATTTGTTACGTCTTAGTCGCCCACGGACGGAAACGGATCCCGTTTCAGCGGACTGGTTGCGAGAACTGGATAAGGCGGAGTCCGACGCGTGCCCTCGCATTGCTACGATCGAGCTTGAGGACGAGATTGTACTCGTATCTTGCTAGCCGATAATCCCCGCGCCGCGCCGCCGTGTCCGCCACCCTCAGCAGCTCAGGGATGTTCTTCCGCGTAAACCCGTCCACGGTTGGGGCTGGCTGGCGCAGCGGCTTGTTCGGGATTTGTGCCGCTAGCGATGGGCTCCCTTGAGAGTCTTTGACGACCGGAGAAAATGGCGATCTCTCCGAGTGGTCCCCAGCCGTGCTTACAGCGCTTCCAGGCGCGGCCGCTGGAACGGCCCCTGTTTGTGGCGATGCTTGCCTGGGAGCCTGACTCGTCACTCCAGGGGGGCCGGTGCCGTCTGCTGGACTGATCGATTGACCATCAGGCGTCCCAGTGGATGGTGTTGCATCGTCAGAACCATCGGGCGCGGTCTGTAGGACAATTGGCGGCGCCTGGTCAGGTATTGATCCCGGCTGCGCGCCAGCGTTGTTCACCGAATCTTCGGCATTATGACTAGTACTGCTCAGTGTGCTCTGATCCGGGAACGTCGCTTTATCCTGCCCGGTAGCCGGCTTGAGTTCTCGCAGCGTTTGCGGTAATTGGTGAGCGCCCGCCGTCAGTTTGTTCACGAAAGCAGGGTAAGAGCCTGTGGTCGAGTGAATGTAGAGAGCCCAGGCTGCCGTGCCGAGAAACAGCAGCATGAATACGATCGGCCACCAGTTTCTCGGCTTCGGCGGTGGCTCGGTCAGAAGAAAGCTGGGCAGCCCAGCCTCTGGTTGGGCTTTCGCTTTCACCGCCGAGATCGCTCCCGAACCCAGGGCCGCGGAGCTCACATTCATGCGCGCGGCCTGCTCGGCGAACGCCGCACGCAACTCCTCGCAGGTCTGGAATCGCTCTTTTGGCTCCTTGGCCAGTGCTCGACGGATCACCGCGTCAATTCCGCCAGGAACCGCGGGATTGATCAGCGACGGCGCCACCGGATCTTCATTGACGATCTTGTATAGGATCGTAGTCACGTCGCCGCGGAATGGCCTTTCGCGAGCCACCAACTCGTAGAACACGGACCCCAGCGAGAAAATATCAGAGCGCTGATCGACTTTCTTGCCTGCCAGTTGCTCGGGAGACATGTAGCTTGGTGTCCCCACGACCAGCCCGGTCTGAGTAAGCGACGTGTTGTCGATTTTCGCGATCCCGAAATCGAGCACCTTAATCACGCCCTCTTCGGTCACCATCAGATTTGCGGGCTTCAGGTCGCGGTGAATCACGCCGCGCGTGTGCGCAAATCCAACCGCTGCGCAGATCTGATCAGCCCACGAAAGGAACGTCGCCAGCGATGGCACTCCTACGTCAGCCAGCAACGACGCCAGCGTGATCCCTTTCACGTACTGCATGCTGAGGTAAACGACGTCGTCTTCCTGTCCGACGTCATAGATCGTGATGATGTTGGGGTGATCCAGGCCTCCGGCCGCCTTGGCCTCCTGCTTGAGCCGCTCGATCAGTTCTTCGCGGTCGGGAGCATTGCGATCGATGGAGATGGTTTTCAGTGCGACGGTGCGTCCAATGCGTTCGTCATAGGCCTTGTAGACGGCTCCCATCGCACCACGTCCCAATTCTTCCTGGATCTGGTAGCGGCCGACGGTTTTGAGGCCTGCGCGGCTTGCCTTCCGGAGGTGTCCATAGGTCGACTCATCAGTCCACAGCATCTCGTAGATGCCTTCGGGGCCGAAGGTCTCTCCTGCTTTCCGCAGCGGCGTGGAATTGAAGCGGAAGCCGGAGGCATTCTTCATCACCTCGTAGATGCATTCGGCGATCAGAATCTGCGCCGACGTCACATTCGCCAGCATATCCTCGGGAAGAGCCCCGTCAGGTCCGGATGGTTTGTCTCCATTTGTGGGGTAGATCAAGATGGAAGGAACCACCTGCTGCGGTTCAGTTTTTCGCTGAAAAGTCAGAAACCGTTGCTGTAACGTTTTCGCCGTGGATAGGGCGTGCGGTGAATTGTCGAAGCGGGCCGACCAGAGTTCCGGCAGCCGTTGTGCAATTTTTCCTTTTCCCTCGGCGACAATTTCCTGGATCAGTTCAGCAATCTCCGCATCCTGCTCGACAACCAATCCGCTTGGCGGCAGGGTTGGACCGCCATAACTCCACAAACGCAGAAACAGCGAGATGCCTCCTTCGAGAGATTCATCCTCGATAGACCGTTCCTGCGGTTCTGCTGAGATCTGTGGCGGTGTCGGGAGTTCCATGAATTTCTCTTACGACCCTCGCAAACACGCTAAAATAGGCATGTTTGCGAGCCTGGGGCCAGCTTCAGAATAGCGGGACTGGCCGTTTTTTCCAGTTACTTTGGTCTTTGGCCACGGAATTTCCAGCGCATGGCAGCAACTTTCGAGCGCTAACGACTGATTCTCGCAAAAATGTTTCCAGAAAAGCGTGGGTTCTCGTGAAGAAGGAAAGATGTCAGCGTCGGATTATGAGACTAGTGGGTCGCGCAGAAAGCGTTAGTGGTGGAAACGCGGTTGCTTTTCTCAGCGTTCTCTGCGGACCTTCTCGGCGACCTCCGCGATCTAAGCCTTGTTTTCCCCAGTCTGGCCAAAATCCCAAAACGCAGAGGCCGCCGAGAACAACCGCCGAGTTCGCGGAGAAAAGGTATCTGGCGACACGCTTCACCTTCTGCCAACAACCAACCGCTCGAACCTACCAACGAAATTTATGCCACAGGCCACTTGTCTAGTGACCGAAGTAAGATCGACATCTGTGGGCGCAGGGAACTACGCTAGACAAACAGCGCGCACGCACTCTCCAGTCGTGCCGGCGCGAAAGGATTTCTCGAGGCATGGCTTCCAAACCGCAACAAGACCCCGAACTTTCCTCTCGTCTGAAAAAGACCAACGACGAGCTCAAGCAACTGCAGGATTCCGTGAAGACGGGCATGATCAACGTGAAGGTCCTTATGGATTTCCGTGTTGCGTCCGAGCGCGCCCGCCAGGCCAGCGTTGCCGTGCAGCGATGGCTCGACAGTCAGGGTAAAGGGAACGATCCCTACCAACTCATGAATGAAGTCATGCGCCAGAGGGTCGAGATGACCACGCAACTTGTCAAAGATGTTGCGCGCGATCTAGAAAGTCTTGACCTCGACTTCGACACGCCCGGCCTTCCCGCATTGAACCAGGCAGTCCAAACGCTGGCCGAGCGACTGACCAAGCTCTTCCCACAGAAGTCATAGAGAATGCCGGAGGAGGCGTGATTTGCGTTTACGGACTGCGGCAATCTTATCGGTCGTACTCATTGGCGGAATGTTTGCGTTGCGTTCCGCTGGTTATCACCTTGCTCTCTCCTATGTCGAACAGGGCGTGAAGGAGATTCCGCCGTCCGCTAGAATGTTTTTCGTCATCACGGCATTCTTTTACAGCTTTTGGTGGATGCTGGCGCCTGCGATCGTCGGCGTGCTGTTCACGGTAGCGCTCCTCACACGCCAGTCACGCCAACGCCTCTGACACGATTTAACTTTCTGCGCACAACGGATTGCTCACTGCCCGCTTTTGCCTCAGAGGCGTAATATTTCACGCATGCCATATTCCAACTTCTCCCGGCGGTCATTTCTCGCCATGTCGGCGGCGTTACCGTGGACCTTTCGTGGACTAGCCTCAGGCCTGGCCTCGTCAAAATCCATCCCCGTGGGCTTGGAGCTCTATTCCGTGCGCGACGCGCTGCAGAAGGATGCCCAAGGCACGGTCCGCGCCGTGGCTCAAATGGGATATCAGGTCGTCGAGTTCTACGGCCCATATTTCGAGTGGTCTGAGGCGCAGGCAAAAGACATGCGCAAGCGGATGGACGACCTTGGCATCCGCTGTCTTTCCACGCACAATGATGAAGCCAATTTCAGTGACGCCAAGATCGAGCACACCAAGGCCCTGAACCTGATTCTAGGCACGAAATACGTTGTGCAGGCTTGGAGCGATCCCAAGCCCACTCTCGAAGGATGGAAGGGACTCGCCGAGAAACTGAATGACGCCTCCGCCAAACTGGCGGCGGGTGGACTCAAAGTCGGGTATCACAATCACGACGCCGAGTGGAAACCGGTGGAAGGGAAGCGCCCCATCGAGATTCTGGCTGCGAATACCAAACCGGACGTGATGTTGCAACTCGATGTGGGGACCTGCCTCGAAGCAGGCGCCGATCCCGTCGCATGGATCCGAGCCAACCCGGGACGCATTCGCTCCATCCATTGTAAAGACTGGTCTCCCGACCCCAGCATCGGGTACAAGACGTTGTTTGGGGAAGGGAAAGCGGATTGGAAAGGGATCTTTCAGGCGGCCGAGAGTGTGGGAGGAATCGAATACTACCTCATTGAGCAGGAAGGAAGCCGGTATGGGGAATTAGAAACCGCGCGCCGCTGCCTCGAAGCCTTCCGCAGGACGCACGAAGGAAGTTAACATAGACCTATGCGCAGTTTCCTGATGGTGTTGCTTCTCGGTGTGGGTTTTGCCGTCGCGCAGAACTCGTCTCCGTCTGTCCCCGCGAAATCGCAGAAGACCAACTCCACCCCGTCCGCGCCGGACAAGTCGTCGGCGCACAATCCGAACCTTGCGCCTCCGCGTTCCGACAGCGTCGACGCCGCCTCTCTCGGGGACGATCGCGGCGACAGTTCCAGCAAGGACACACAAATCGATTTGAGCCCGCCCCCGAACGACGCGAAGGACCATCCTAATAGTTCCGACATGCTCAGAGACGAAAGCGCATCCGGCGGCGGCGATACCACCGAGTTCCATCTTTGGGACCCGCATAAAGCGGCGAAAGACATTGAAGTAGGCGATTACTACTTCAAGCGCAAAAACTACATCGGCGCCGAGAGCCGTTACCGCGAGGCCCTTGTCTATAAGGAGAACGACGCGGTTGCCATCTATAAACTTGCAGTCTGCCTGGAGAAGATGAATCGTTCCGACGAGGCCATTTCCGAATACGAAGGCTACCTGAAGATTCTTCCGTACGGCCCCGAAGCCGGGGAAGCAAAGAAGGCCATCGAGCGCCTTAAGAGTCCGGCCGCCAGTGTGAAATCAAACTAGCATGTGAGTCTCAGGATTAAGAGCTGAGTTGAGTTGAGTTGAGTGTCCGGACACCAGGCTCCTGCGCAACTCGCAGGTAGAATCCATGTCATCGCCCGCGCTTTCCGGCTCGACCTCTCTTGTCTTTTTGATCGCCGTTGCCTACCGAGCTGCGCTCCGCTTCACCCAGGACCAGATTCGCCGGCCACTTCGGACCAGAATGCGCGAAGGACTTCTGCCGGGTTGCCCCGCGAAGAATCGCCTGGATCGTGTCATTGCAGGCGTGGATCGCTTGTGTGCGCAGAGCCCCTTCGAACCCACCGCGGATGATCAGCATCGCCGTTCCGTGCATCAGAGACCAGATCGCCAGCATCAGGCGGTTGTGTTGCCGAGGCGTGCCCCCAAGTTGTTCCGCCAGTCGCTGGCGCATGAGGTTGAACGACGGCCACGGTTCATATAGCGATGGAGGCCGGCCCACGCCATCGAACAAAACTTCATATTCGTGTGAGTTGTTCAGCGCGAAGTCCAGGTATGCATGGACTGCCTCCGCCAGCGTGCGCGTCTGACTTAAGGCGGCAAAGAGTTCGCGCCGCGTTTTCAAGCGCAATGCGCGCAGAATGTCGGCCCGGTCGCGATAGCGCTCGTACACCGTGGGCGTGGTTGTCTCCGCAGCGCTCGCGATGGCCCGCATGGTTAACTTTTTTTCTCCGCCACGGGCCCACAGCCGCGACGCCGCTGTCAGAATTCGTTTCTCCAGGTCCGGATCGGGATGACGCGGCACGTTGCCTCCAGCAAAACTTTGGTAACTTATTACTTCCACAATGTATTAGTAACAATGTATACTTAATACCAATTACCGAATAAGCGATGTCGCAGCGTGGGTTCCGCTGGATTCCCGAACGGCAGTCCTCCCATAGGAATCCCGGAATCCACCTGCGTGCCCTCCCCAAAATTACGAAACAAAAAGGAGCTGTTGCAGAATGCAGTCCGGAAGTGGAAAAAAGATTGACGTTGCCCGCCTCAAAGCCGATGTAGCCGCCGTGGGAGTCGAAATCCTCAGCGCTCAATGTGCCGCCGATCGCGTTCGCCTCCGATATTCACCAGAAGACATTGTCGCCTTTGGCGAGCGCAGTACCTTGAAAAAGGCGATCACGTCCTCGCACGCACTCTACCGGTTCTTCACTTTGATTGAGGCCCAGCTCAAACACTCTGAAGACTCCGGCCGATAGACAATTTGCGGCCCTCCGCGCTGGATAAAGTTCTATTTCTCGACCCGGATGAATTCGCCCGTGGATGCGTCGACGGACACTGTCAGCTTTGAGCCTTCCCGGCCGGCGCCAAAGATGACGTGCCATATCAGTTGATTTGTGTTGTGGTTCCAGTCACATACATAGGTCACAGGCGTGTCCGGGGCTTTCTCTAGAACTTTGTCGCCGCCGTGTTTCATGGCGGTGGCCAACGCCTGGTCGGAATCGATCTTCAGGAACTGTATGTCCCACGTTTGCATGGACGCATTGGTGGGACTATAGCTGTCTTCATTTCCAGGATTGATCCCGCGCGCCGGCGCACCTTCTGCCGCGCTTCCGGACCAGGTGTAACCCTTGGCCGAGCGTTGCGTCGCCGAAGCGAAGCCGCCCCGCCACACAGCCCATTTGCCGTCACGCCCGTTACCATCGCTGGTCACCACCGATTCGATCCGGTATGGCCGGGCATCCGGATTCCAGCCGCGCGCCGCTATGTACAACTTTTGAAACCCCGAACGTGCCGTCAACAACTCCGGACCCTTGACCTCGGGCTTAGCTTCTTCCTTGGGCTTATTGGAGTCCGACGAGCAAGCCGCCAGCAATGCCAGCACAATCAGAATTGCGGCAATCCCCATGGAACGGATGCAGCTGGAATGGTTTTCGCTCTGCAGTCTCCGTGACAGGTCGCTCTCATTGGCTGCGCACTGCGTGTGGGCAAGGCTCCCCGTTTTCATGGCATCCTTCCTGACATGACCCTATTTGGATTTCTCTGTGCGGCAACATTCTAACTGAAAGGCCGTACGCGGGGAGTAACACTCATGGCCCCTGCCGGGGGCACTGATTGGATTGGAATCTGGACGTGGTCTTTGGAGTGACGATGTTACTGCTATGGCAGGAATTGTTCACGAAGAAATTGCGAGATGGAGGCGGGGCAGAAGAATCGAATCCCACCCTTGCCGAAGATGCAAGGGTGGGGGCGCTCCGCGTAAGACAGGAGTCCTGCAGGTGGGATCCCACTGGCGCTTCAGGCCGCAGTTCGCAAGTGGGTAAGGACGGGTATTTTAGTGCAGGTGGTCGATCCTTCGAACTTGAAACAATATTGTTGAATGTGGAACTCGCGCGCTTCGCCATCATCGACTTGCTGGGGCTTAGGTTTGGTGGAGGAAACCTCGTGCTTGGCACGTTCTGTCACGGTGACTCCGAGTTCTCCGAACTGCGCCTTCAGTTGTTCGAAGCCGAAAAACGGACGTCCCGTTCCGTTGACATAGTGAGCCGTGGCAGCCACGGCTTGAGCCGCCATGACTTCGGGCCTCGGGTCGCCTCCGTGGAGGGCTAACCAGAGAGCGATAATCCAGGCAGCATCGAGTTCGTGAGCGGGATCAGTTGGCCGGACCGACATGAGGAATACCCCTTAATATCGAGATAGTGCGGGAGAGGGCGAAAACGTTTCTCGAATTCTGCAAAATCGGGGGGGAGCGCGGACTGCTCCCTGGCGGCTGTCTGAGCGAGGAGAGATATTGGAGAAGAAAGATGCGGGGTATTGGGTGAAGCGACTGCGGCTGGAGCCGCATCCGGAAGGCGGATATTTCCGGCAGACCTATCGGTCGGAGATTACGATCGCGCGTGAGGCGCTGCCCGCAGGTTTTGGCGGGGCGCGAGCAGTTTCGACGGCGATTTACTTTCTGCTCGAGGGGAAGAACTTTTCGGCGTTTCACCGGCTGCGGTCGGATGAGGTGTGGCACTTCTATGAGGGGTCGCCACTTCTGGTGCATGTGATCGATCTCAGTGGGAAGCACTCGACGATTTTTCTGGGAAGAGCGCCGGATGTGGGGCAGACACATCAGGCAGTGCTGAGCGCGGGGTGCTGGTTTGCCTCCCATGTTTGGGATTGGAAGTCGTACGCGCTGGTGGGATGCACCGTAGCGCCGGGATTCAATTTTGAAGATTTCGAGATGGGAAAGCGGGAGGACTTGGTGGCGGAGTTTCCGCAGCATCGGGAGATTATTCGGCGGTTGACGCGGGAGTAGCGGTTGTGAGGCTTTCGAGGCGGTGCACTCTACCGAAGAGGAAAGTGTGTTGGACGCATCAAGCTAACGCTGTTCGCGACAGCTAGTCAAGACCTTTTCATAGAATTGCTTTCAGACCACTGGTGCCTTTGTCGGCCCCTCTTATGGTTTCGAGTTGCGTCGGCTCTAGTCTCTTCTTGTCGGGAGCGACCATTGCCACGTTGCTGTTGAGCACTTGTATCAAGTGGTGCATGAGTGCTCGAAGGTCATCCTCGCCCTTGTCCAGGACCTTGCGCACTTCCGCGCTGGCCTTCATCGCATTGTCATACTCATCCCGAGCTTTGGTAAGAAGGGGAACGTGTTCAATGAAAGCGGTGGCGTTCCGGGTAAACTCGGTTACCGCTTCCGTGTATGCCGCCATGCTTACTGGCGTCGATGGTTGGGCTTCGGTAACAGCCCTCTGCGGACCGACTTGTTCCGACAGGTTATCGAGATAAACCGCCTCGCCTTCCATTTTTGAGGGCCCCTCCGACATCTGCTTTGAGCCAAACTCACGGGGCATGCTTGCCGCATCGACCTGGTTCTTCCACATTTGAGTAACTCCTTTGCGTCTCCACTCCTGGGCTGTAGCGAGTGAATTATGAATGCACTGAACAACCCGTTTCTTCGAGTTGGCGCGCAACATCGCGAAATTCATCGTCTGACATGGAAGTGAGCGGAAGTAGTTGAGCATTGTTGAGTGTCAGACAGCCATACAGGAATATCCTGATGGGCATGGCACCACAGGTCTAGCTTTAGAAGGGGCAGCAGGAGGTGAAAACTTTACCAGCAACAGTTTTGAAGGCGCAGACCCGCCACTGGCAAGCCTTTGGGGGCGAAAAACTTGCGACACGGACCGAATTTTGGGTCTAAAATTGCCACCTGGTAGACTTTGCCGGTGTATCGCAAATAGCACGGGCCGAGATTTTATGTGCTTGGCGGTTATTGCGGCGACACCAGATGAACGCGAGCGGATGACGTTACTGTGCCAACAAATCCAAGTGGAAAGGGACCCTCACACATTCAGGAAGCTGGTGGCCCAATTGAACGAATTGCTGGAACAGAAAGAACATCGCCTTACTCCGGTACAGTTGATAGCGAAGCCCCACTAAACCTGCTTTCCGGATTATCGTCTGCGCCTGGCTCAATTGCGCTCCATTCCCATGTTCGTGACGAATAATTTGCGTCCTGCAATCTCGACCGTAGGTTTTCTGACGCCGCCTCTGTCAAAGCTCGGCTCTGCCTAGGTTCACTTTGCGAAGTCGGCAGCTCGTCCCAATCGACAGCCTGCAAGTCAACGTCATCAGGCAGCCAGATCTTTCGAACGGCTACGTGTGGTACAAATATAAAGGACTGCTGCTGCACAATCTGCGTCGCAGCGCTGTGAGTAACTCGAGAATTGCTGGCGTCGACGAGAGCGCCATTATGAAAATCTCCGGGGCACAGGACGGCGGAAGTTTTTCGACGCTACAACATCGTCTCGGCCACCGACCTGACGAACGCGATGCGGCGACTGGAACTCTCAAGTGACACACTAGTGACAGTTACGGCAAAGCGGTCCAGCGATTATCTGCAAGTCGTTCAAAATAAAACATCGGGCGCGTAGCTCAATTGGCAGAGCAACTGACTCTTAATCAGTAGGTTGAAGGTTCGATTCCTTCCGCGCTCACCATCTCTATCAACAACTTGCGCTTGGTCGCCATCCATCCCTCTTGACCACTGTGGCTGTTTTTGTGGCTGTGACTACATCAGGTACTTCTGCCGGTTGAGTCAGGGGCCCCTTCAAACAGCTGTATCGGACGCGCCCCGCCCGCCTCCAGAACCTACGTCCGACTCCAATACGGGGCGCATCCGATACAGCACTAGCGTTTCGAGGTCTCTTAGTGCGGAAAAGCTAGACGGGGGAAAGAGGTCAACGTTGGTGACCTCTGGATTGCAACGGCAAGGGTAAAATTCTTGCCGGAGGGGCACTGCCTGCTCGCCGGAGCAATAGCCTGAATCGGTGGCGTTGTCGGGCTGCTGATCTCCGCGCCTGGACTCAAGTCAAGTTTGTGCCCGTCAGAAACGCGCATCTCTCTCGGGTATCTTTTCGTCGCGCTTTCTGGTAAGTATGTAGCAGAAATTGGGTTCCCTGGCACGTACTACAGGCTCGCAACGCCCAAACTGTCCCCCGAACCTTCCCTGGGGTGGACGGAGTTCCATATGACAATCTGCTGGCGAGTCGCAGCACTCAGCTCATTGGGCGGATTGCTGTCCTTGTTCGGCTTCTCACAGAACGTTAATCTTGAAGTTCAGCCAAGTTCCTTACCCGCCTCCTCGTCCACCTTCACCGCCGAAGCCCGCGTCATTCTCAAGAACCATAGCGCCGAAGCACTCCGTTGCGTCTCGCTCACCCAGTTCAGCAATGACGGAATGAAAGCGGAGGTCGGAAAACCGACCGCTACCGTTGCTGCCCCGAAGCACGCCATCGTCTGGCCCGTGAAAGTGAGCGGACCCGGGCAAGCCCACTTCCCCGGCTCAATTATCTTCGACGCAAAGTATGTCACATCGTCCGGCGTAGAGCACGTCTATGTCCCGCTGTCCCTTCAAACCGACGGCGCACAAAAGGTCGCGGAGGCTTCTCTCGAAGGCAACCTCGAAGCGATTTCCGTGCAACGACCTGGCTCCATGTACCTGTTGCTCACCAATAACATGGACGTGCCCGCGGAAGTAAATGTCTCTTCACAGGTTCCGCTGCCTGCCATTATTGTTCCTTCCGTCAGCCCCTTCAATGTTCTTCCACACTCCAGTTCGGCCACCAAGATTGACGTACTCGCAGCCTCTCGTGTCACACCGGGGGCGTATCCAATCGTGATTGACTCGAACGTCAAGTGGGTGTGGGCCGGTCGGACCGAAGAGCGTCATTTTGTCCTGAGCAAGTCTGCCACCCTCGGTGTGTTCTTCGAGTCAGAACTGCTCAAGGCGCTGAGCGTCCCGTCCTTTTTGGTCCTACCCGGCTGTTTGATGGTGTTCGCTTTTCTGTTTTTGCTGAGCTTCAACCTCCTCAGCCTTAGGGACCACTCGAAATTGCCAGACATGGCCGTCACGTCACCGGGCTTTTGGATTCTCGCCGTAAGCTTTTCCGGCTTATTCGCCTACTTCTACCATTGGGTTACAGGAATCAACTACCTTCTGAGCTATGGCGTCGATGACCTGAGAAACGTATGGGTCAGCAGCATCCCGATTGGATTTGTGGTCTACCTGGCGGTCGCACTCTTCACGCTCAGGTGGCGCCGCGCCCACGTTCCCAGCAGCTCAGATAAGCCGGGCGAAATTCTCAAGAAGCTGGTCGATGAATCCATTGCGCAGCTGTTGCTGGATGCATCACCTTTATTGGCTTCGAGAAGAAGAGCGTGACATCTACTATCTCTTTTGGGACAGTCCTGGCGCCTACTTGCGGCAGCGCGCACACTCCCAGCGCTAGAATAAAGAGAAGTCTGTTCGGGGCTAAGCTCATTTGCAGCTCCTCAATTCAACCTTTTTCCTTCGTACGATCACCGTTGTCGCTCCTGCGACTGCAGGGCTTGCTCAAAGTCCTTTTCCATCTCTGCAAGGTGGCGCCCCAGTTCGCCTGCATCGATAAAGGGATTAGCACTCCCTTCGGTCTGGCGAGCCGCTTTGCCCTCCAAATCGAAATAAAATCCATGCGGGGCGAGCATGACATCGGCGCGCATACCTCTAAGGCGTGTGAATGTGTTGCGAGCATCACCGACGACGTTCGGATACCTCTCATTGTTGGTTAGCTTGTAAGTCGAAACCGTGAGGCCGCATAGGAAAAGTACATCTAACTCTTTGCCGGCTTCATTGACTCGCATCGACCAAGTCGTGCATCCCTTGGTGTGTCCAGGCGTTAAATGGCCCACCAAGCTGATACCTCCCAGTTCTACGCGCTCACCGTCGGCAACGTAACGATCGGGCGTTACCGGCTCGTATGCCAGATCGTCACCCGAATAAAAGTCTCCTTTGCCCCCCTGCATCATCAGATCTCCGTCAAGTTTGCTGGCGACAATCGTCGCACTGGTTTGGCGCTTGAATTCAGCGAACCCACCGCAATGGTCGAAATGGGCGTGACTGTTCAACAATATCTTCACATCCTTCGGCTTGAAACCAAGCTTCTCGATATTGGCTTCGACTTGTGCCAGCATCTGAATGTGGCCCGTGTCCAGAAGAATGTGGCCCTTCGGGGTGACAATCAGAAATGAACTGATCAAATTGGTGCCGACATAATAGATGTTTCCTACGATTCTTCGCGGTTCAAAGGACTGGGACCAGTTCTGAAGCGTCTCTTTGATTGCTTCCGGCCCTGCATCCCTGTGGTCCGCCGAAAATACCTTGTTCACGACTTTCCACTGATTCTCAATCCTCAACAGAGAGAGGTGGTCGGTGAACAAGACTTGCGGGTAGTCAAGTGTCAGGACGGCGCTCGCCGCCGTGCCGGTAATATCCAGATGCTCGACACGACGGACTCGTCGGTATTCGTCATTTGCCGGGCCGCGAAACCTGGCAGCAAACTCCTCGCGCGTCCATTGCCTCAAGTTGCTATTCTCGACAAATGTGACCCTGGCGTCAGGCGTGAAGGCTTGTCTAATGAAGTCGCCGTTACCAGAAGCATGGGCCTGGAAATATAGCTCGATAGCGTCTCTTGGACTATCTTGGGCCGCAGCTGTGCCCGCAACCAAAAGAATTGCTAGTAGTAACACCGAGAAAAGCATGTTCCTTCTCCATTGTATGTTCATGGTTTGCCGTTCGAAAGCAGAGTGAAGACGGTCTAAAGAATTTCAAAGATCTCGTACTTCACTACATCCACTTCCCGTTCTCCGACTCCGATGCTCACGATCTTGTTTAACCAGGCGTACTTCGATGACGAGGTCTCGAAAAAGGGCGCCGTCCGAAGGTAGTAGTCAGACGGAACAACTTGCTCGCCCTGAGCGATCCGCGCGCCAACCTCAGGCGAAGCGTGGCGTACACCACGGTAGGTCATGAGAATGAGCGCACTGTCATCGGTTCGGAGGATCAATCGCACGTCTTGCTGGGAAGAGCCGTCCCTACGGACTAAGAGCAGGTCGGAACTCCCCTCAGGCAAGACCTCACCGCGCAAGCGATCGCCGGCAAACCGTCCACCGGACACAGTGAATACGCGACGGTTGCCGGCAGGAGTGTCTCCCAGCTCTAGAGTGGGAGGGAGTTTCATAGTCATCGTGAACAGGTTGCGCGACCGCAGTTCTGCCATAGTGGTGATTGTCCCTTCCGGGGATCAGGCAATCCCCAGCTATGAGTAAAGCATTCCAGTGGAGGGGAAGGTGCAAGCCAAGAATTGAAGCCGCCAAGGGCAGGGTGATGTTATCGTGACCCAAGACAATGTTTCGTGGGGTTCGCATGAGCACTCACTATCAGATAGGCGAGTTCGCCGAATTGGGCGGAGTCTCAGCCAAAACGCTTCGTTTTTACGATGAGATTCGAGTATTGCGGCCAGCCAGCGTGGATCCGCGCACCGGATACCGCCGTTACCTACCTCAACAACTCGAGGACTTGGCTTCGATCCTCGCTCTCAAGAACCTGGGAGTGTCGCTTGCGCAGGTTCGGGACCTGACCGCCAAGAGAGGCTCTGCGGTCGACCGCAGGGCCATACTCAACGAGTTGAAGCGAACAATAGAGGAGTCAATCCAAGGGGCCACCCAGTCTCTGAACTGGATCAACGCTGCCTTAGACGATCTAGGCCAAAGCCGATCTCCGATTTCTGTAATCGTAAAGCGGCGACCGGCTATTCCCATTGCTTCTCTTCGAGTCGAGCTGAAGAGCTATGCAGAAGCTCCACGATTCGAGCAGGAACTGTCGAATGCGTTGCCGCCCGAGTGCGTTGGAAACTTGCGTGGAGTTCTGTGGCATCGTTGTGCCGACTCGGGGTCACTCGAGGCAGAGCCTTTCATTGCGCTGAAAAAGCGGGTGCCGGCACAGGTTCCCTGCGAGTTGAAACAGCTTCCTGAAGCAACTCTGGCCTGCGCCTACTCAGGGCTCGACGATGAAAGCGCCGAGCAGGCCTATGCTGCCATTCGCAAGTGGATGAGCGTGAGGGGGTATCGCCTCGCTGGGCCAAAACGCGAACTCAATCTTGGTCAAGTGCTCGAAATCCAATTTCCTCTGGCGCAGAATTAGTTCAGGCGAGAGTCGCTCGGCTCAGACTGGAACGCGTCTTGATCAAGCCGGCGCCGGCGTTTTGGATTCGACATTTGCGCTGGTACTAAGATGGCCCGCGTTGGCGTAAAGGCTGAACACCGTGCGGGCCACAATCTTCCAGCCATGCCTGAGGCTTCTTTCGGAATTCAATCCGCCCGCGCCCAGCACTCAGGAAACTGCAGGCGGCCCGTGGCGCCTGGGCCGCCCCCAAAGGTTTTTCGACTATGTCCTGAAGAAGGCAGTTGAGTATAGTGATTCGGTTGGGCCCGAACCACTCAAACCCAGAACCGATCGCCATGAATCTGACACGTAGAGATTTCGCCAAGCTTAGCGCGCTCAGCCTGGCAGCCCGGTTTGTTCCGAATCTCCATGCCGGAGCCTCCGCCCCGCGGAAGACCGGCTACTGCGTCATCGGCCTCGGCCGTATCGCGGGTCACTTCATGCCTGCCGTGCGCAGCACCGCTACCTCGCAGATCACAGGGCTCGTAAGCGGCCATCGTGACAAGGCCGAGCGGATGGCGGCCGAGTACGGCGTTCCGGCAAGTTCCACCTACAACTACGAGACCTTCGACGAGATCGCGCACAACCCGGCCATCGATGCGGTCTATGTGGCACTGCCCAACTCGATGCACGCCGAGTACACGATCCGCGCCGCCAAAGCCGGCAAACACGTGCTTTGCGAGAAGCCGATGTCGACCAGCGTGGCCGACGCCGAGGCGATGATCGCGGCTTGCAAGGCCGCCCGCGTGAAGCTGATGATCGCCTATCGCTGCCACTACGAGCCCACAAACCTGAAAGCGATCCGACTCATTCGCGAGGGCGCCCTAGGCCGGGTCCAGGCCATCGAGAGCACCTTCGGCTTCAACATCGCGCCCGGCGAATGGCGGCTCAACAAAAAGCTCGCCGGCGGTGGGCCGCTCTTCGATGTGGGTATCTACTCACTCAACGCATGCCGCTACCTGACTGGCGAGGAACCGGAGCACATCGCGGCCACAGCCTCGGTCATCGATCAGGATGGCCGCTTCAAGGAGGTGGAGGAGAATGTCTCCTGGACCATGAAGTTTCCCTCCGGCATCGTCGCCAGTTGCAACACTACCTACGGCGCCAACATGGAAGGCTTCTATCGCGTTCACGGATCTAAGGGCTGGCTCGAAGTCGATTCGGCGTTCGTGTACGAGGGCCTGCGGCTGCGCGCTGATTATGTCGGCGCGCAACTGGACGAACTCAACCCGGCCCGCGACCCCTCGCACTTCCTCGCCGAAGCCGAGCACTTCTCCCACTGCGTCCAGAACGGGCTGGAGCCGCAATCGCCGGGCGAAGAAGGCCTGCGCGACATGCGCTACATCACGCAAATTTACCGCTCGGCGGGAATTGTGATGTAGGCCATTAGACCTTCAGTGCTTGAATATCGGACCATCTGGGCGAGAGCGTCTACTGCATCAGGTTTGCAAGCTCGTCGAATATTTTCCTCGATGTCGATGACTTGCAGGGAGGGGTTCTGGCTAGTAAATCTCTGTTCATACTCTGAAATATGCCCTTGCCACATTGATCCAAGGTGTTGCATTGGCACTTCGTCATCAATTTCTTGAGCACACCTCGCACGGCTTTTATTCCATTCATCAGATCATCCAACTCCGCAAGCTTTCTCTGGGAGAGCGTTCGCCAGCGTTCCGATGGCCGAGTGATATCGCGGAAACCAAAGAACAAGTGTCGAATTTCAGTCAACGTAAAACCGAGTTGACGCGCCCGCTGAATGATTGCCAGCCGGTAAAGCGCTGTGGCGTCGTATCGTCTCTGCCCGCTCATTCGCGGAGCCCGGGGAAGCAATCCAATTCTCTCGTAATAACGAATCGCCGATGCTTGGAGTCCAACTTGTCGCGCCACCTCGGAGATCGTCAGTTCTGGCATAAGGACATTCTAGATCACCTCTTCCCGATCAACATCCGAACGCTGACACATTTTTTGTAAAACACCCCTTGCCTTAAAGTCGACTTTAAGTTGTAGCGTAGTAAATGGAGCGGGAGAGCATATGGAGCTTTGCCGCCAGGAGCAGAGGTTTTCTTGCAGAAAATGAAACCGACATTGATGCTGGTGCTGTGGTTGACTTCAGGCAGCATGTTTGCCCAAGTCGGCCAGCAGCGCGTTGACACCAAGGAAACCGCCATCCTCGATGCGGAACGGGAAAAGCACGCGCTGCAGGTCTTGGCGAAGCTCACCGAGAAAGTGATCGTGTCTGCCGCGGATGCCATGCCCGCCGACAAGTTTGGCTTTGCGCCAACGGACGGTGAATTCAAGGGCGTGCGTACCTTCGGTCAAATGGTGAAACACCTGTCCGCAACCAACTACATTCTGGCCGCTGCTGCCTTGGGAGAGGAGCCACCAGCAGATGCCGGTGACGAACTTGGGCCTGAAGCAGTGAGAACTAAGGCAGAAATTCTCAATTACCTGAAAGGCTCATTTGCCTATCTGGACAAAGCAATCGAAGCAATCGGCCAGAAGACTGCGCCCGTTAAATCTTCGCCGATCTCGCCCCTGAAAAGCACGGAGGCGACTCGCCTGGCATTAGCGGTGGAGTCCCTGGTGCATGCCTTTGACCACTACGGACAAATGGTCGAGTATCTGCGCATGAACGGCGTTGTTCCGCCCGCGAGCCGCCCATGAAGCAGGGCTCCGATGACGTGCGGATAGCTTGCTGTTTGACGAGCGCAGAACTGCGCGAACGTGAGGTAACGCTCCTTGCCCAATTTAGGTCTGCTGTGATCGAGACTGAGGAACTCTCGGATGGTTATGCTTTCCGCCTTCCCGGCGATTGCAAGTGGGTCGCGATTACTGCGGAAATGATCGTGGCAGAAAGGGAGTGTTGCCCCTTCTTAACGTTCGAGTTCGTCGCCCAACCGAGTATGGGGCCCATTGTCGTCCGCGTGACTGGCCCCGCTGGTACCAAGGAATTCTTGAAAACTGTCTTGTGCAAGCCTGATGCGTCTATCGCGGTGGCCAGGCAATTCGGAAGTTGAGGTTGTTAGCGTAACGTCGCAATAGAATTCTTTGACCACGAAGGAGGCTCGATGCCACAGATCTCGGCCCACGAGTTCGAACGGCTGCCACTGCGGGTTCACAACTTTCTTTTCGGCGTGCCGCTTCATGACGTATGGGCCATCGATCTACCGGGCACTCGCGCCGGCATCACCCTGGACGAGTTCTTGCGGACGGCAAGCGCGCGATCGCAAGTGAACTGCGATTGTTGCGAAAATGATCGTGGTGGAAAAGGAAGTCTGCTTATACGCTCGCCGGTCGTGCGCACGCTCCTGAACATCCGTTTCTTCGCCGGTCGGCTCCTTGGTTGGGATCGGGAGCCCGCCTCAACCGCCTGGGAATCCTTCACAACGCGTCTGACAACTGACGATCGTTCTAGGTCCCTTGCGCTGGCGAGCGCGCCCGAGGGACTTTTCCGCGTCGTATACCGCCTCGAGAACGAGCAACTCCTCGAGTTGATCAACCGCACCGCCCACGCAGCAGCGCTGAGCGCCCTTGTCGAAACGGCAAATGGGTAGCGGATAGATGTGACTCGCGAGAATTCGATGCGCGTATCAATTCGCCCTGCGCTTATCGAATTCTGGGAGATCTTCTGAGACCGCGAGAACACAAGGTTGGCCATCGAAGTGGATTCTGTCAGCCGAGTAGACGGTAAGTTTGATCTCGCCCGATTTCGTTCGAAGCCAGGTAATCTTATTGCGCACAGCCACTCCTTGCCGCAATTGCTCGGTCATGAACATCCGATCTGCCGGGTCGAACCACATGTGCAGTTCGTGGACGGTGCGGCCCAGCCCTTCTGTCCGCGAGTAGCCATAGCGACGCTCAAAGGCCGCGTTGCCATCGACAAACCTGCCCTCTCTTAAGGTGTAATCGTGAACGGGCTGGGGCGGGAGCGGAAGACCTTCTCGAACTTATCCCCCGATTCCGGACGGTCGCCCTGTGCTTCGGCCAGTGCCGTTTCCGCCTCCTGAAGATCGACCAAGCGTTTTTGCAGTTCGGATGCATACATATCAGCGGTTGAGTAGAGACGGGCGTTTTGAATCGCCGCCGCGGCAGGAATTGACAGCAGTTCCGCTCGTCTGAGGTGGCCTGGTGTATAGCGGTTTGTATCCGTGTGCCCGATCGAGAGAAATCCCAGATATTCATCGGATGCTTTGAGCGGAACCGAGAGCCACGAACGCAGGTGCGCATGGCCGTTGAAGGTTTGCCAGTCTTTTTCCTTGCTTGTGTCAGGAACAAAGACACTCTTTTGTTCTTCCACGACCCTCTTCAAAAATGGGCATTCATCGGCAATGAGGGTCAACGGATGTCCCGGGTGATATTTCGGTGAGACTTTCTGTCGCTCCGGGATTTCTCTCTCCCCAGTGCCAGCAAGTGAGGGCCAGCTTCAGGGACGATTACGCGGGCCAAGGTGTCGGGGACTAATTCTTCCAAAGAGCGCAGCAATGCCTCCATGACCGAATCCATGTGGAGATCTTGCGTTAGAGAAAGTGTTGCCTTGCGCAATGCGTCGGCTTCGGCCCGCGCGGACTCGGCGATCTCTAAGTTCTTAACAACTTGATCTTCTGCCTGTTTCTGTTCGGTAATGTCCTGGGCGGTGCCGACGAGCCGGGAGATTTTGCCGGCGGCATTGCGCATCGGAAATCCGTGAACCCTCACCCAGCGAACTTCCCCGTTCGGAAGGGTAATCCGGAAACGCTGGTCAAATTTTCCCGTGGGGGTGGCATCGTCCAATCTGGCGAGCACCTGCACACGGTCTTCGGGATGAATAATCTCCTCATAAGAGGTTGGATTGTCCAAAAGGCTCCTGCGCGTTCCTCCGGTAATCGTCTCGTACGCCTCATTTACCTCTAGCACGTGCTTCGACTCAGCGTCGAGCATCCAGAAAATCTCCTGGATGTGGCTGGCCATCTGGCGGTAGCGTTCTTCGCTCTCCCGGTGCTCCCGCACACCTCGAATCAGGAACCAGGTCCCGGCCGATATGACCCACGACAAAGCCCAGAGCTTCGATGAGGATCACGAAGTCAGGCAATTGCACGCCCGAAGCTTCGCTTGGATCACAACGAAAAGAAGAATTGCAGCGAGGAGAGGTATGAGAATTGAGAAAACCACGCCAGCCCTGTTCTGTGGTCTAGCCTCTTTCCCGAGGATGCCGGGTCGCACCATATCGCCGCCGCTGCCAGGGTCTGATGGAGGCAGTTAATGCCTGCGCTGCCATGGCGTAGCGTAAACCAATTGCGTCCGTTGTTCTACCGGAGGACCCTCCGCGCAACGGATGGCCTAGAATAGACCCATGCCTCTGATTCGAAACTGTCCTTCCTGTGGGAGGTCCAACCGCATACCCGCGAGGCACCTTGCCGATGTCGGCAAATGCGGAGCCTGCAAGGCAGAGTTACCCGCGGTTGGCGAGCCCATGGAAGTCAACGAAGAGGAATTCCATGAGATCGTTCGCGAGAGCAAGGTCCCGGTTCTGACCGATTTCTGGGCGTCCTGGTGCGGACCGTGCCGCATGGCCGCGCCTCACGTGGCGCAAACGGCGCGGGACCTCGCCGGACGCGCAGTCGTGCTGAAGGTGGATACTGAACGGTTTCCACAACTTGCAGCACAATACAACGTGCGCAGCATTCCCAATTTCGCGGTTTTTTCCGAAGGTCGGCTTGAGTTCCAGCAGGCAGGCCTGGTAGATGCAGCCACCATGGAGAGTTGGCTTAAACGAGCAGCATGAAGGCAGAGAAAAAGAATTCCCTTGAGCTTCGCCCGATCGGGGTGATCCGCTCGAAAATCAAGGAGCGCAGCAAGGCACCCAAGCAGGGCTCAGAAGGCGCTCCTGACGTTTGGCTCGAGGTTCATCCATTCGCCACGCCAGCCTTGGATGGAGTGGTGGTAGGCGACGAACTCATCCTCTTGACCTGGTTACACCGGGCACACCGAGACACTCTGAAAGTCCGTCCGCGATCAGACCCCAGTCGCCGCCTCACAGGAGTGTTTGCGACACGCTCTCCCGATCGGCCCAATCCGATCGGCATTCATCAAGTCACGGTGCGCAAAATAAGCAAGAAGCGTCTGCGAGTCGGTCCCATCGAAGCGATCGATGGCACTCCTGTCGTCGACATCAAGCCAGTGCTGTGCGAAATCCAAAAGCGTTAGTGACTGGCAGATGCCCCCAAAAGTTTCCGAATTGTTGTCACGCCTAGCGTGAATCGGGAACAATGGGCTCCCGCTTCAGATCAATATATTTAGCCAACCAATCGTACCGGTCCTCCAGGGCCTTCGGATCGTTCAGGTCGTGGCCGGTGTCGTAATAGAGAACCTTCTTGGGATCGTTTGCAGCCGCGACATAGTGATCCATGGAGGTCTTGTCGAAGTATTGCTCAATATTGGCGAACTGAAGCAGCAACGGAATTGGAGCGGCATGCCCTACGAAATGAATCGCATCGATGTCGCCTGTGACCTGGCA
>DATMOO010000119.1:0-42077 GCA_035568275.1 Candidatus Sulfotelmatobacter sp. | reverse complement strand
GCCCCGTTGTTGACTTTCGCCAGCCGCACCATCTCCGCGCTCTCCCCCGATTGCGAAACCGCAATCACCAATGTCTTCGGATTCAAGACGCGAGTTTGGTAATGCACCAGTTCCGACGTCTCCACCATCGTCGAACCGATTCCATGATCGATGAGTTGAAGATTTAACGGATGGAGCGCATGAAAAGAGGACCCCCATTCCCGTGAGCACGATCCCCTGAAACTCCCCCAACCGCCCGGCCAGATCCACAAGTTGCGGAGGCCTCTCCAGCCCCTCATACGTATCTTGCAAGGCCTGAGGTTGACCCAAGAGATCTTGCAAATAGCGCCCCTCGATAACTCGCAAATCAGACAAGTTAAAAGTCCTCCCGCCCAGATTAGCATCCGCTCGTGTAGGGACGGACGCCTCGTCCGTCCCAGTCGCGAAGCGACCGTAAAACAGCGTAGGCCACCACTGCGGCCGTAATTCTCACCGTTGCTGCAAGCCGCCTATTCAAGCGATCCTCCCGTATTCATCCAAATTACAAATACAACAAATCGAAAAAACAGTTGACCCCCGAGGCCTAAATGGTATTGACCCAGAAATCCCCCCGTCCTATCCTGTAACTGCAATGTCGTCTCATCTCCACCACCGCCATCATCATCACGCGCATAGCGTGTCGGCGGGGGTGCATTTGATCTAACCAGCACTCATAGCAAGTTCAGCCCGCTGACGCCAGCCAAGCTCAGCGGGCTTTTTGTTTTCCCGGAGAAACGTATGAACGCCGAACTCGATTTCGACAAACTGGGCGGACTAATCCCCGCCGTAGTGCAAAACGCTTCCGACGGCGAAGTTCTCATGGTCGGATTCATGAATCCAGAGGCCCTCGATCGCACCCTCGTCGGCGGCTACGTCACCTTCTTCAGCCGCACCCGCCAGAAGCTCTGGACCAAGGGTGAAACCTCCGGCAATCGCCTCCGAGTGGTCTCAGCCGCCACAGACTGCGACCGCGACACCTTACTGGTGCGCGTCGAGGTTGAGGGCGCCGGTCTGGTCTGTCATCGTGGCACCCGCTCCTGCTTCACCGAAGACTTGTCTTGGATCCCCTCCCAACCGGCTGCCGCCAAGGAGACCCTATGAAACTCCGCATCGGCATCCCTAAAGGCAGTCTGCAGGAAGCGACTCTGCAACTCTTCGCACGCGCCGGACTCCCGGCCTATACCAATGGCCGCTCTTATTTCGCCACCACCGCCGATCCCGAGATCGATTGTCTCCTGATCCGCGCGCAAGAAATGGCGCGGTACGTTGAGCACGGTGCCGTTGACGCCGGCCTCACCGGCCTCGATTGGATCGTCGAGAGCGGACTGGAAGTCGAAACCGTCAGCGATCTGATCTATGCCAAACGCAGCCGCGGCAAAGTCCGGTGGGTCCTCGCCGCCCCTGAAGATTCCCCCTTCCAGCGTGCCGAAGATCTCTCCAATCGCATCATCGCGACGGAACTAGTCAACGTCACCCGCAATTACTTCAGCAAGAGAGGCGTCAATGTCCGCGTCGAATTTTCCTGGGGAGCCACCGAAGTGAAAGCTCCCATGCTCGCCGACGCCATTGTCGAAGTTACAGAGACCGGAAGTTCCCTCCGTGCGAACCGTCTCCGCATTCTCGAAACTGTCCTTGAATCCAACACGCAACTAATCGCCAACAAGCGCTCCTACGCCGACCGCGAGAAGCGCCGCAAGATCGACAACCTCGCCCTCATGCTGCAAGGCGCTATGGAAGCGCAAGAGCGCGTTGGCCTGATGCTGAACGTGCGAAAAGAAAACCTCGCCGCTGTCCTCGGCGTCCTTCCCGCTCTGCAAAAACCAACCATCTCCCACTTGAGCGATGAGGACTGGCTCGCAGTCAACACCGTGATTGACGAATCCGCCGCATGGGACGTGATTCCCCGCCTCAAAGAAGCGCAAGCCCACGGCATCGTCGAGTATCCCCTGAACAAGGTGGTGCTCTGATGCGAATCCTCTCCGGCCAGAAAGCGGTCAGGATGGTCGAGCGTCTTGCTTCCCGCGCTACCAGTCTCACCGCTCTGGAACCCCGCGTCCGCACCATCATTAATAATGTGCGCCGCCACGGCGACCAGGCCCTCCGCCGCTACGCAGAGCAGTGGGATGGTCTCGCCAGGAATAACTCTCTGCAGATCTCCGAAGCCGAAATGGCCGCCGCACTGCAAGCACTTCCATCAGATGCTAGCAAATCGTTGCGGCAGGCAGCTCAAAATATCCGCCACTTCTGCGAATGGCAAAAACCGCGCACATGGACGCGTACCCGCCGAGGAATCTCGCTAGGTCAGTTAGCCATCCCCCTCGATTCCGTGGGCTGCTACGTCCCGGGCGGCCGCTACCCGTTAGTCTCAACTTTGCTGATGACCGTGATTCCCGCTCAAGTCGCCGGAGTCCCGAAGATCCGCGTAGTCTCGCCCAAGCCGTCACTTGAAGTCCTGGCCGCAGCAGGAATGCTCGGCATCCGCGAGTTCTATCGTGTAGGCGGTGCGCAGGCAATCGCCGCCCTCACCTACGGCACGAAGACGATCCCGCGAGTTGATAAAATTGTCGGTCCCGGAAATGCCTACGTCACCACCGCCAAGAAGCTAGTCTCTTTCGACTGCTCGATCGACTTTCTGGCAGGCCCCACAGAAGCCATCGTGCTCAGCGAATCCGGCAATCCCAGATTCATCGCCGCCGATCTTGTATCGCAATCTGAGCACGATCCCGACGCGTTGTCCATTTTCATCACGACACAGTCGACGCTGGCCCAAGCCGTGGCACTCAGCATCGAAGAACTTGCCCGCGACAACCCAATCGCCAGAAAATCCCTGCATCGTCAGGGAGCAATCCTGCTCGCCGCATCTCGCGAGCAAGCTCGCGAATGGTCAAACACTCTCGCCCCCGAGCACATCACCATCGCTCGTGAAGACCTCCCCTACATTCGAAATGCCGGCTCCGTCTTCGTTGGAGACTATTCTCCACAAGCCGCGGGCGACTACGCCTCCGGTCCCAACCACGTTCTACCCACTTCCGGCCAGGCGCGCTTCCGCGGCGGACTCAGCGTTCTCGATTTCGTAAAACTCATAACGGTTCAGGAACTTACCCGCGACGGCCTGGACCAAATAGGAAAAACCGTGGAAACCCTTGCCCAGATCGAGGGTCTCCGGGCCCATGCCACATCGATCAGCGTGAGGTGCGCTCATGCTTAAACCACGCAACGCAGTAAGCGCCATTCCAACCTACCATCCGCCACTGGCCGGACGCGAAGGGCTGCGCCTCGACTTCAATGAAAACACCGTCGGATGTTCTCCCTGCGTCCTCGACCGTCTTCGCAGCCTTGGCCCCGACGACCTCGCCCGTTACCCCGAGCGCCAGCCAATCGAAGCAACGGTCGCCAAGTTTCTTGGCGTGTCCGACTCGGAGCTTTTGCTGACCAACGGAGTCGATGAAGCAATCCATCTCCTCTGCCAAACCTATCTTGCTCCCGGCGATGAAGCCCTCATTGTCGTACCCACGTATTCGATGTACCGCATTTACATGAGCGCAGCCGGAGCCCAGGTCATCACCATTCCTGCAGGCCCAGAATTCGGATTTCCTCTCGACACCGTCCGCGCCAGCATCACGGACCGCACCCGGCTGATAGCCATCGCCAACCCTAACAACCCAACCGGAACTTTCACTCCTACCGAACAACTCCGTGACATCGCTCGCTCCGCCGCATCCGCGGCGATATTAGTCGACGAAGCCTACTTCGAATTCTGCGGGGAGACCTTCCTGCCTCAGCGCCGCGAGTGTCCCAACGTCTTCATCACGCGCACCTTTTCGAAAGCCTACGGCTTGGCCGGTCTGCGCATCGGCGTCCTCATCGGCGACGCCGACCAGATGCCCTCACTCCGCCGTGTCTGTTCCCCCTACAACGTCAACGCCGTCGCGCTGGCCTGTTTGCCAGAAGCACTCGCCGACCAGAATTACATCGAGCGCTATGTGACCGAAACTTTGCAGTCACGCGCCCGTCTCGAAAGCGTTCTCGCCACACGCGGAATAACCTTCTGGCCCAGCCAGGCAAATTTCGTCCTCGCACGCGTAGGGTCCACCAAATCCGACTCACAGACTTTCGTGGAGCAGATTCGTCGGCGCGGCATCCTCGTCCGCGATCGTTCGTCCGACCACGCCTGCGAAGGCTGCGTTCGCTTCACACTCGGAACCGCGGAGCACACCAACCGCTTGTTGGCTGCCCTCGATGAAGTCCTCGAAGAACTTTCCATCCCCCAGGGAGCGTGGCGCTCATGAGAAAAGGCAGCATCAACCGCAGCAGCAGAGAGACACAGATTCAGGCCTCGCTCACCATCGAAGGTCGCGGCCGCTACGACGTCTCCACTGGCATCCGATTCTTCGATCACATGCTCGAACTCTTCGCCCATCACGGGGGCTTCGATCTCAAGCTCAAAGCTAAAGGCGACCTGGACGTCGATCAGCATCACACTGTCGAAGACGTAGGCATCGTCCTCGGCCAGGCCTTTGACAAGGCCCTCGGCACCAAGCGCGGCATCCTGCGTGCCGGATATTTCCTCATGCCCATGGACGAAACCATGGGAATGGCCGCCGTCGATTTCTGCGGACGCACCGCCGCCGTAATCGACACGAAGGTCCGCACGCGCCTGGTCGGAGATCTCCAATCCGAGTTGGTCGACGACTTTTTCGAGGGCTTCGCCCGCGGCGCGCGCGCCAACGTTCACGCCCGCGTGCTCTACGGCCGCTCCAGCCATCACAAGATCGAATCCCTGTTTAAAGCCTTCGCCCGCGCTCTGCGCGCCGCCTGCTGGCGCGATCCTCAGATGGTCCGCCTGCTTCCCAGCACCAAAGGAGTTCTCTGATGATCGCCGTCGTTGACTACGGAGCCGGCAATCTCGTATCCGTTAAAAAAGCGCTCGACTGGCTCGGACAGGATTGCGCTGTCACCTCCGATCCCGCCGAGGTTCGCCGCGCCCGCAAAATCGTCCTTCCGGGCGTCGGTCATTTCGGCTCGACCGCCTCGCTGGCAAAGTCAGGCCTGCAAGCCGTCATCTCCGAAGCCATCACCCGACAAGTTCCCTTCCTCGGCATCTGCGTCGGCATGCAATGGATGTTTTCCGGCAGCGAGGAATCGCCCGAAACCCGCGGCCTGGACCTGTTTCCGGGCACTTGCGTTCGTTTCCCCCAGACCGTGAAGTCTCCCCACGTTGGCTGGAACCAACTCGAAATCGCCGCAACCTCTCGTCTGTTCCGTGGATTGCCGCCATCTCCCTTCGTCTACTTCACGCACTCCTATCACGCGCCTCTCAACGGCACCACGGTTGCAAGTTGCGAATACGGAGGAAAGTTCTCGGCAGCGATCGAGCGCGATCTTCTATTCGGCGTTCAGTTTCACCCTGAAAAATCCGGCGAGACCGGACTTAAACTCCTCGCCAACTTTTGCGCGATCTGACATGTTGACCAAACGCATCATCGCCTGCCTCGACGTCGATGACGGCCGCGTCGTCAAAGGCGTTCAGTTCGTGAATCTGCGCGATGCCGGTGACCCCGCCGAACTCGCGAAGCGTCACAGCGATTCCGGCGCCGATGAGATCGTTCTCCTCGACATCTCCGCCGCCCACCAGCGCCGCGCCACCCTGCTAGACACCGTTCGCCGGACCGCCAAACAGCTATTCATCCCCTTCACCGTGGGTGGTGGCATTCGAACTTTGCAGGAAGCCGCCTCCGTTTTCTCAGCGGGCGCCGATAAGATCAGCATCAACTCCTCCGCCCTCGCCGATCCCACCCTGATCACGCAAATTGCCGAACGTTTCGGCTCGCAAGCGGTCGTCGTTGCCATCGATGCCAAACGCCACAACGGCTCATGGCACGCTTTCACCCACGGAGGCCGCGTTTCCGCGAATCGCGATGCCGTGGAATGGGCTCTGGAAGCCGAATCCCGCGGCGCCGGAGAAATCCTCCTAACCTCGATGGACCGCGACGGCACCGCCTGTGGCTTCGATTGTGATTTGACTCGCGCCATCGCCGATCGCCTTCACATTCCGGTCATCGCCTCCGGAGGCGCCGGCGGCGCCGCGCACTTCTTCGAAATCTTCCGCGAAGGTCACGCCGACGCCGCACTCGCCGCTTCCATCTTCCACTACGGCATCAGCTCAATCGGTGATCTCAAACAGCATCTTCTCGCCCAGAACATTCCCGTGAGGTGGCCGTGCTGATCCCCTCGATTGACTTGATGGAAGGCAAGGTCGTCCAATTGGTCCAGGGCAGCCGCAAGGTCCTGGAGTTCGACGACCTTCAACCCTGGATCGACCGCTTCTCGAAATATCCTCTCGTCCAGGTCATCGACCTCGATGCCGCCATGGGCCGCGGCGACAATCAGAATCTGGTCCGCACGATTGCCCGTCAGATCCCCTGCCAGGTCGGCGGTGGCATTCGGTCAATCGATTCTGCCCGCGCCACACTGGATCTCGGAGCCCATCGCGTGATTCTCGGCTCGTCTCTCATCTCGCAAGGAGCAATCAACGTTGCCTTCGCCCGCGACCTCTCTGCCCGACTCGGCCCCGAGAAACTCGTCTTCGCTGTCGATTCCCGCGGCGGCTACGTCTCCATCAAAGGCTGGCAGGAATCTACTCTCCTTAAGGCCGCCGACATGATCCGCGCTCTCGATCCTTTCTGCACCGCTTTTCTCTATACCAATATCGACACCGAAGGACTACTCCAGGGAATCCCACTCGACATTGTTCGAGAGCTGCGTCAAGCCACCTCGCGCCGCCTGATCGCCGCCGGAGGCATTCGCAGCCAAGAAGAAGTTGATGCCCTCGACGCCATCGGGGTCGATGCGGTAGTAGGCATGGCAATCTATCGGAATCTCATCCCGGCCTAAGCCTCCCTCTGCGGATATTGGCGAGCCGCCAGTTCCAAGAGCCGTCTAGGCAGTTCGATGGTTGCAATATCCCGGGAGGGGCGCGGCTTTGGACACGCCAAGAAGGTTTAAGTGGAAGAGCGGTGCTTCAGCGCCGCGTCAGATCCAATAGGGACACGGGCTTTAGCCCCCCAGGCTTGGGTCGAGGCTTCCATTAAGGTTGGCCATCGCAGCCTTCACTTCGCCGCAGCCACCGACTGAACCTCAATCACGCCGCCGTTCTCCTCGCCCTTCACTTGTGCGCGCGCCTGCTGACTGGCAAGTTTATCGAGAGTCTCGGCCAGCGATTGATCTTTGAAATTCAATACGAACACCTTCTCGCCGACCACCAGGTCATACTTCGATCCCCTCTGGATGCAGGTGCGAAGACAGGAAACATCATCGCCATCCATCGTGTGTTTCACGCCGCACACCGCATCCCCAACGATGCCGGTGTAGGTTTGAAGCTTCGCGCCAAATGCCGAAGATGCGGCGAGCGCCGCAGCCAAAACAATCCCACCTGCATATAGACTCCACTTGACCGAACCAACTCTCATGTGCCCTTTCTCCCTTGAGCCCTAAGCGATGATGTCGTGAATCACTTCCCCTGAAACGTCAGTCAGCCGGAAATCGCGCCCGCTGTAGCGATACGTCAGCTTGGTGTGATCGATACCCAGCAGGTACAGAATCGTGGCATGGATATCGTGCACGTGTACCGGCTTCTCCACGGCCTTCCAGCCGAAATCATCCGTCGCCCCGTAGGTCATGCCGCCCTTGATGCCGCCACCCGCCAGCCACATCGTGAATCCATGTGGATTGTGATCGCGGCCGTTGTGCGTCTGCCCGCCCATAAAGCCGCTGCCCATCTCCACCACTGGAGTGCGCCCGAACTCTGAGCCGCAAACAAGCAGTGTCTCGTCAAACAGTCCGCGTGACTTCAAGTCCTTGATCAGTGCCGCAAACGGCTGATCCGAATCGTGCGCTGTCTTGCGATGCAGCTGGATATCGAAGTGATGATCCCACGGATCACCCTTCGCGTAATACACCTGCACCATGCGCACCCCGCGTTCCACCAGTCGCGCCGCCGTCAAACATCCGCGAGCCGTGCTGCCTTCTCCATAGAGTTTCTGCACCGCATCGGTTTCCTTGCGGACGTCGAAGACATCGGGAGCCTCTGTCTGCATCCGGTACGCCGTCTCGAGCGCCGAGATCGTCGCCTCCAGTTGCGGATCATGAGCCTTCGTCGCACTCATGGTCAACTGGTCCAGCTGGGTAATCAGATCCAACTCTTTCTTCTGCTGGTTCAGATCGAACATCTCGTTGTGAATGTTCGGAATCAGCTTTTGCGGATCGAACTCCTTCGCGTGCGCATCATCGGTCACGTAGGTGCCCTGGTACATCGGCGGCAAGAACGCCGAATTCCACAGCGGAGGCCCCACTGTCGTCGGTACATCCGGGCACAACACCACAAAGCTCGGCAGGTTCTTGTTCTGTGTCCCCAGACCGTACGTGATCCACGATCCCATCGACGGCCGCCCCGCGACATTTGCCCCGCTATTCATCATGATCAGGGCCGGCTCGTGATTCGGGATCTCCGTGTAAACCGACCGCACCACGCAGATGTCATCAATGCACTCGCCTATGTACGGAAAGAGTTCGCTGACCTCGGTACCGCTCTTGCCGTATTTCTTGAAGTTGAATGGCGACTTCATCAGCCCGCCCGTCTTGCGCTCGTGTTGCGGTGTCTCCCCCGGCATTGTCTGCCCGTGATATTTCTCAAGCATCGGTTTGGGATCGAAGCTGTCGACCTGCGAAAGTCCGCCATTCATGAACAGAAAAATCACGTGCTTCGCCTTCGGCTTAAATTTTGGATCCTGAATCATCCACGGACTCGGCGCAGGACTCTCCGCCGCGTGCGCAAACGTATCCGCAATCAGCGACGCAAAGCTCAGCATGCCGAACCCTGCTCCCATTTTGCAGAGCGCTTCGCGACGAGTAACTGGCCTAGGAGTCGGAATGTGGATCATGAGTCCTCCTCAGTTCGAAATCCCTTCACTTCACAACTCAATCGACAAATTCGAATTCGTTCGCGCTCAGCAACGCGCGCGTATATTCTTTCCACGCCGTCACCGGTTCGCCATTCACGGTGTTCCCCGGCTCTTCCGGCGTCGTGCTCAGGAAGCGCAACCCGATCTCCACCTCGAGCTTCGACGGCGCCCTTCCATACAGCAGTCGGTACACCTCCGCGATCCGCGCTTCATCGCTTCCTTTCGCAAACACTCGCTCCGCCAGTTTCCCCGCCTGTTCGTAAACAAAATCGTTGTTCATGAAGTACAGCCGCTGTACCGGTACGTTGGTTGAGAAGCGCTGCTCTGCGGTGAAACTCGGGTTCGGAAAATCAAATACCTGCAGATAATTGTTCAGCCGAAAACGGCTCACTTTGCTGTAGACCGTGCGGCGCTTGTTTTCAGGACCAAAATCCTTCGACGGCCCACCTACCTCCTTCAGATCGAGATCGCCCGACACAAAGAGCATCGAATCGCGAATCGATTCCGCGTCCAAGCGCTGCCGGTTGAAGTGCGAATAGTACCGGTTGTTCCCATCCTTCTCGTGCGCCTCTTTCGATTCATCCGCGCTCGTCTGGTAAGCTGCCGACAACATGATCTCGCGCTGCAATTTCTTCAGCGAGAATCCGTTCGCTCGAAATCGGGCAGCCAGATATTCCAGCAGCTCTGGATTCGTAGGCCTCTCTCCCGCAACGCCAAAATTGTCAGGAGTATTTACGATGCCCGTCCCGAAGTGCCACTTCCAGACCCGATTGACGAATACCCGGCTCGCCAGCGGACTTTCGATAATGTCATTCGCTAACTGCAACCGCCCGCTGCCCTCCATAAACGGCAAAGACTGTTCCGGACTCAACACCGCCAGGAACCGCCGCGGCACTTCTTCTCCCAGATTGTGAGGATTGCCCCGCTGGTTCACCGCTATGTTCACTGGCTTGGGCTTGTCGCTCAGCCCGTGGACGAACGGATAACGAGGCTCGAGAGACTTCTTCAGCACCTCGAGTTCCTTCTCCATGCTTGCGATGTAGTCCCGCCACTCCGCATTGAGCCTTCTCTTCAGCCCCCACTCATAAAACACAAACAGGCCCGGAGTAAATTTCTCATCATCGGAGTTAAGTGAAAACATGAACAGATCCACCCACAGGCTTGCCTGTTCAGTCGGCAGGGTCTTCAGTTCAAGACTGCAGCCTGGGCAGAACTGATCGTCGGTCTCAAATTCGTTGGGAAGTGCGTCTCGCCGGGACCGCTTTTTCACATCGTTTTTCGCCTTGATGACGTCGTTCTGTTCTTTGATCCCCCGCTGCGCCGTTTCCACGCGTAACACCAGATCCTGGAAGGCATCGGCGAGCGCCTTCGCCTCATCCTCCTCTTTCCCGCCAGCCGCAATCATCGCCTGCCAGTCCTTCAGGTACGGATAAAACTTCGGCGGCTGCGCCAGGAACTTCACCCAGCGTCCCAGCATCTCCGGATCGACATGATCTTGTTCCGCAGCCTCATCGATTGTGGCTTTCGGCTTCCCCGTCACCCGCCACGCCGCCACCATGTACTGCGATGTCTGGCTGGCAAGGATGTCGGCGAGTTGGTCCTTCTCGGCCTTCGTGAATTCGTCCAGCTCTTCTTCCAGATCGAGGTACTTCTGCTCCCTCTCTTTCCACGCTGCCACCTGTGCGTCCGATGCCAGCGGATACTCTTTGTAAGTCGAACTGGCAAACACCCCAGCCAGCGCATAATAGTCCTTCTGTGAAATCGGATCGTACTTATGATTGTGACAACGCGCGCACGCCACAGTTAGACCGAGCAACCCGCGCGAAACCGCGTCAATCCTTTCGTTCCGCTCATCCGCCCGCCCCTGCACCGGTTCCGCCTGATCCCACAGCCAAGGTCCGCCGCCGAGAAACGCGGTTCCAGGCAACACATCATTCAAACTCTTCTCCCCGCTCAAATCTCCCGCTAACTGATAGCGCACGAACTTGTTATAGGGGAGATCGTTGTTGAATGCCTGGATGACCCAATCGCGATACACGTACGCGCCGTTGAACGGCATGTATCCGCGCCCTTTCGGATCCAGCCCGCGCACATCGTCTTCCGCGTACCGCGCCACATCGAGCCAGTGCCGTCCCCAGCGCTCGCCGTAACGAGGCGAAGCCAGGAGCCGGTCCACCACTTTCGCGAATGCATTCGGCGACTTGTCCTTCTCAAATGCTTCAATCTCCTCCGGAGTCGGTGGCAGCCCCGTGAGATCGAATGTAGCGCGCCGGATCAATGTGCGCCGGTCGGCCTCTGGCGATGGCGCGATTCCCTGTATCTCCATTTTTGCCAATACAAATCGGTCGATAACCGTTTTCGACCAACGCGCATTTTTTACCAGCGGTGTCGCCGGCACCTTGATCGGTTGGAATGACCAGAACGCTCGCTGCTCCGGTGTGATCTTGAAGGGCGTTCCCAACGCAATAACCGGCTTTGACTGCGGCCACGGAGCCCCCATCCTCACCCACTCTGCCAGGTTCTGCACATCCTCTGCAGGAAGCCTCCCGCCTTTCGGCATCTT
The DNA here is from genome assembly GCA_035568275.1 of Candidatus Sulfotelmatobacter sp. Taxonomy (GTDB): domain Bacteria; phylum Acidobacteriota; class Terriglobia; order Terriglobales; family Acidobacteriaceae; genus Sulfotelmatobacter. The sequence goes on along the minus strand of DATMOO010000119.1, from coordinate 30,536 downwards.
CAAGTCGCCCGTTTGCCGCACCGCCTGAATCAACAGGCTCTTCTCCGGATCGTTCGGAACAATGGCCGGCCCTCTGTGCCCACCCTGCAGCAGCGTCTCCCGTGAAAACACGCGCAAGCCCGATGTAGCGGTGTCCCCATGACATTGGGAACAAATATTCGCGAAGATCGGACGGATCTTGGTCTCGAAGAAATCCTCACCCACCGAAGAAGCCGCTGCGGACGCGCTCACCGCCGGAATCACCGGCTTGGCATGGTCCTGCGGATCCCACGGCGCGCCCATCTTCACCCATGCAATCAGGTCCGCGATCTCCTGATCCTCGAGCCTGCTGTCCTTCGGCATCTTCAGTTCGCCGGTCTGGCGCACCGCCTGAATAAGCAGACTGTTATCGGGATCGCCCGGCACAATCGCCGACCCTCGTTTGCCCCCCTCGAGGATCGCCTCTCGCGAATCCACGCGGAAGTGGCTGTTGGGCATATCAGTGTGGCACTTGTAACACTTTTGACTAAGAATGGGCCTGATCTTCTCGACGTAAAACCGCTGCCCTTCATTGAGCGGAGTCTCGTCCGCAGCGAGCAGCGTCCCACTCAGCGTGGGCAACACGCACCCCAACACCAGCGTTCCGGCCGTCAGAAGAATGGATTTCATCATGTCAGTCCGGGGATGAAAGACCGGCAATTTTAATTACGACAGACCCACGCGTCTCCGCGTCTCAGCGTCTCACTCCGATAGCGGCCAACTGAATGGTCCCAATACTGACGTATACCAGGGGGGAAGGCAATCAATTTTACTTCATCTTTCGAATTAAAGAAGCAAATGCTGTTTCATTTCTAAGACGAATCGCAATGATGGATCGTAATAATCAATTCCACGCCACTGCGCCTGTGATATCAATCTGGATGCGCGATCCGGGGTCTCAACGCCAACTTAACAATCCCGCGACGTTCACAACACCAACCATGGCCATGCATCCATTCCCTCGCTATTGCATTTTCGCGTTTTACCTCGCTCTACTCGCCGGTACTATACAAGCGCAAGCACCTTCAAATCCCCCTCGCCCCGGCGTAAGCACTTCCGGCGTTCGCCGATCCATGACCGACGTCCACCCACAGGCAACCTTCAATGTTGACGGACAACCCGATTGGATGGTCGTCACCGACGACGCCGTCTGGGTCACCAGCTCAAACGTGAACCATGTCGTACGTCTCGACGCAAAGACGAACCGCCCCACCACTATTGTCACCATTCGCAAGCCCTGCTCCGGCCTCGCCGCGGGTTTCGGCAGCATCTGGGTCCCGAGTTGCGGCGCCCACAGCCTGGTTCGCTTTGATCCTCATACTGGCAGGATTCAAGCGGAAATCCTCGTCGGCCCCCCGGACTCAGAGGGTGGAATTACCATCGGCGCGGGCAGTGTCTGGATGGCCAGCGACAAGAAAGGCGTGCTCGCGCGCATCGATCCGCAGACAAATAAAATCGCTGCCGAAATCACCATCCCCTCCGGCTCGTTCGCTCCCGCCTTCGCAGACGACGCCGTCTGGATCACCTCGACCGAGCACAACCTGCTCACTCACGTCGACCCGCAATCGAACCAGGTCGTAACCTCAATCCCCATCGGCCCGCGGCCTCGATTTCTAACCACCGGCGCTGGCTCGGTCTGGACACTCAATCAAGGCGACGGCACGATCTCCCGCGTAGACACGAAAACTAACAAACTAGTCGCCACCATCGAGGTCGGTATTCCCGGCACGGGCGGAGAAATCGCATTTGGAGAAGGATCGGTCTGGGCTACGGTTTTCCAGATTCCGCTGTCACGAATTGATCCCGCGACCAACGCAGTGGTGCAGCAATGGACCGGAATTGGGGGCGACAGCATCCGCGTCGGCCACGGGTCTATCTGGCTGACGGATATTGCTCACGGCAAGGTCTGGAGACTTGATCCGAAACTGCAATAGCTAGCAGACTGCTGAAGAATGCTGGCGAGCTTGATTTGAAAGGGGTACGGGGCACTGCTCAGCGGGCCATGTTCTCTTCCCCGCCCCCATCCTTCTTATCATCTTCTTTCGGAGCCGGAGGCTTGAACTTCCCCGCCAGCACATCTTCCAGGGTTACTCGCACTTGCGGAGCATTCGGCAGAATATGCGGCTCAAATCGCGCGACAACTTTCCCCGTGCGATCGACCACAAATTTCGTGTAGCTCCAATGAACGTCCCCCCCGGTCGATGCCTTCTTGTCCCCCGTCAGGAACGCATAAAGGGCCGCCTGGTCCTTCCCGCGCACCGACACCCGTGCAAACACCGGAAAGCCTAGCTGCAGATCCTTGGTGTACACCTTCTGTACGTCCGCATCCGTTCCAGGCTCCTGTGCGCCAAAATCATTCGACGGAACCCCCACGACCACCAGTCCCTGATCCTTGTAGTTCTTCTGGATTTCATCGAGCATCGCGTTCTGCGCGTTAAAAATCGACTGTCTGGCCAGATTGACAATCACGAGCACCTTTCCTTTATACGCAGACAGTGAAACTTCCTTCCCGTTCAGATCCACCAGCGCGTAGTCGTAAACAGTCTTCGCCGGCTTCTCGGCAGCAAACAAGCTCCCAACGCCGAGCGAAAAACAATACGCAACCAATAGAAGACGCGACCTAATCACAGTCTTGAACCATCAGGGTGCCCCACCCTTGTCGAGCTTTGTGCGACAGCGTGGGGATTTTGACTTTCGCAAGATGTGGATGTGCGACAAACCGAAAAGCGCTGTCTCGGAATAAGACACCCAAAGGAATTGATCTCAGTTTCCAAGAGGTTGTCCCCATCGCAATTCACTGCTGCGAATGATCCCACATTTTAGCTTTCTCTTCCTTCTGCCGCTGCTCAAATTTCTTCATCGCCTCCGGAGGCATGAACTCGTCCCCAACCGGCCACACCGTGAAATCCCGCATCGCCATCCGCCGCCCCGTGCCGTGCATCAACACCAACGCCTCTTCCAGCTCCAGCAGCGACCCGCGCGACAACGCCAACTCGTGCTCGTTCGGTTGATACATCGTCCCCACCGGATAATCGAGAAATGGCGTGCTCGACTGCTCAATGTGATTGCCCAAAATGTGTGAGACCGGCTTGTCCGCCGTAAACCGCACCATTCGCTCCGTGCTCGCCTGAAAGGCAGCGAAGTCGTGTACATACAATCGCCCAGGATACAGGCTGTCGCCAGCCAGCAGTATCGCCGTGTTTCGATCGTACAGCGCCACGCTCACATCGCTGTGGCCTGGAATCGGAATCAGATCGATCACCCGTCCACCCAGATCCACGTGCCCAATATCGGTCGGCCAATGCTCGATTCCCCAGAATCGCTTCGTCGCCTCCAAATTCGCCGGCACGAACTCCACAGGCATCGCCGGATCATGCATCGCCTGCACCTCCGCATCTCCGGCCATGTGATCGTCATGCGGATGCGAGTGCACGACGATCAGCGGAAGGCTCGTCCGCCCGTTGCGCGCCAACCAGTTCTTCACCGTCATGCGAAGGCTGGGAGCAAGATTCCCATTCCTCGAACCAGTATCCATCAGCAGAGCTTTGTCCTTTCCAAAGAATAGAAAGATGAAAGGCTTCTCGAAGTCGGTGCACGGTGACTGCCTCAGGATATAGAGATTCGGATTGTACTCATGCACCTGCCACTCCGGAATCTCCATGCATTTCGCCCCCTGCGAGAACCACCGCGCCGGCAGCGCACCGCGCTCAATCAATCCCCCATCAGGCTGCGGCAACTGTCCCCATAGACAGCATGTAAAAACACACAAGCTCCCCCAAACCAGCCACACTCTATGCATTAAGTGACCCCAACCGTAGATTGAATTCGCCAGACCAGGGTCCCCACCCTTCTCGCGCCTTTTACCAGAGGGTGGGGTTTTTGACTTTGTTCGCCCCCCTCTGGGCCCCCCTGTGTCCTCTGTGGTGAACAGATGTTAAAAGCTATACCGCAACCCCAACTGCATTCTCCTGGCTTCCACCAGCTGTTTGCTGTAGATACCAAACGAACTCGCCCCACCAAACGGATTATTCTGCACGCTGTGCGGATCGAACCGCACCGCGTTGGTGGTATTGAAAACATCCCACTGAAACTTCAAGGTCTGCCCCTCAACGATTCGAAACTCCTTCGTGACACTGCCATCGATGGAGAAGTACCCATCGCCACGGAATGTATTCCTCTGTCCTGAAACCCCGGCGAATGGAGGTGTGCTGCTCGCCGCATAAGCCGCAGACGGATCCGAAAATGCATTCGGTGCGCCGTTGATGATGTGATGGCCCCCCGAGGCAACGCTTCCCGTCACCAGCGCAAAGCTCTGCGTGGCCCAGTCTGTCCCCCATCCCATTCCGTCCACCCCCGAGAATGGTAACCCACTCGTCCAGTGCACTAACCCTGCAACGTCCCACCCGCCGACAAATGCGTTCAAGATGCCATTCGACGTCGATATGAACTTCGCTCCCTTCCCAAACGGTAGCAGGTAATTGAAGCTGCCGGTGATGGCGTGCCGTGTGTCGAAATCCGAGACGCCGCGGTTTCCTTTGATATTCCAGGCATTCACGATGCTGCTGAAAGTTTGGTTCTTGTTGTAATCGGTGCGCTCGGAGTCCGACCCCAAATCGATCGACTTGCTGAACACGTAGTTCATCTGGAACTGCAACCCGTGCACCATCGAGTGACGCAAGGAAAGCTGCATCGAATGGTAGCTGCTCGTACCCACCGACGCCCACGCATACAGCGATGAATACTGCGGATCGAAGTACCGGTGCAACGGCCCGGGCGTGAATCCGGATCCAGGGTAAAAAGATCCTGTATCCAGACTGTAAAGCGGGAAGGTCTCGTTGCCGACGATACTCTGCCCCCACAGGCTCCCGTAGATATTCTGCGTCGCCGTCATCCCGTTCCCGACCAGGTTCGGAAACATATTCTCCCAGTAAGGAATGGTCGGCATCGAGGAAGTCGGCACGTTCGCCAACGCTGCCGACGACATCAACTGGGCAGCCTTGAAATAGTCCATACCACTTTTCGGATCCACCAGGTCCAGCGCCGTGGCCACGTCAAGATTCTGCAGCATCCGCTTTCCCAGCCGTCCAACATACGCCGCTTCAATCGTCCACGCGTTCGAGATCTGGCGCTGGATTGAGAAGTCCATCACTTGCGCATAGGGCGTCTTTACCCGGTTATCCACTCCCCACGACAACGCCTCGATATGGGCTGGAGTGACAGGAAATGTCGTCTCCGGCGCGACGGTTGGAATAATCTGCGTTGGAACCGAACTTGGAGACGCGAATCGTGGCGCCTGATCGGTCGTCAAATCAATCGGGCTGTTCACGCGCGAAGACAAACCGTACGCACCATTCGCGTCGAAGGTGTTGATGATTCCTTCGCCAAAATGATCGTAGTAGATCCCATAGCCGGCGCGAATCGATGTCATCCCTTCGCCAAACAGTGTGCCTAACAACCCCGGCATGTGAGAGGGCGCGTAAGCAATCGCGAACCGCGGCGCGAAATCCTTTTTGTCGGCCGCCCACATTCCCGGAGCGTGATTCGCACGGCCGGCACCCGCAAAAGCAATCTCCGGCTGATTCGTGATGCCCTGAGCCATGCCACTCGCCCGATTGTGGAACCACTCGTCCAGGCCGTTCACCGGCGCGACTTCCTGTCCATTTACTTCGTATGGCGTTTGCAGGTAGGTGTAGCGCAGCCCGTACGTAACCGTCAGACTGCGCGTCGCCTTCCAGCTGTCCTGCAGGTAGATTTCGAACTCATTCGATTTGTAGCTACGCGTGAGAGGCAAGCCGTGTCCGATCGACGTGAGGCTGTTGCCCGCCGACTTGTAGTTGAAATACTCCGTCGCCACCGGGATGATGCCCGCGGCCGCTGCCATCGCGTTGCTGTAAGCAGTGTCGAACCCCCCGTCAATCGCGGGAATCCCGAGTTGCGGAAAAGCTGACGCGTCCAGGTCTTGTCCGGTATTCGCGAGCGAACCCATTCCCAGGCTGTAGTACTGTACCTGCGCATTGTTGAACGCGGTCGAGTTGCTCTGAAAGTTATTGTGGATCAGGCGCAAGTTGAAGCCGCCCTGAATCGTGTGATTCCTCTTCGTCCAACTCACATCGTCCACAATGTTGTGCAACGGAATGTTGACCACCAGGGACGGCGTGATTGCCGTCAGCGGATTGATATTCGCGAAGTCGACATAGTCCCCGGTTAACGCGCCCCGGTTCGAAAATCCCTCCCGGATATATCCATAGCGCAGATTATTGACCAGGTTATTGGTCAGCATCCACGTATGACCCACAGCAAATCCCTTGTTATTGCTGTAGGACTTGCTGCTTGGACTAGCGCCTGGATAAGTCACAGCTCCTGTCAGGTTGTCACTCTCCAGATTCCCGCGGCCGAATATCCTCTGCTTGGCGGTAGCGTTGTAGTCAAGCTTCACGAGATTAGTGATGTTCGATTGCGGCATTGGCGAGGAGAACGTGTACGACCCAAAGTTGTATCCGTCCCCTAAAAGATTCCCGTTCGCTTCCGGTAGAGTTGAGAAGTATTGCAGTGCCGCAGGATCGACGCCGGCTCCCAGTGGACAAGTACCCTCCCCCGAACAATGCGGATCCATTTGCGAAATGATCGAAGGAGTCAGCGTGGTCGTCCCTCCATTGACATTGGCGTAAGTAAGATACCCCTGCCGTAATCCCGGACTCGAAGCTGTCCCTGAAGGAACTTCATTCACCACCTGCTGGTTCTGCGCAATTTTGTCGGCTTCGTAACTGGCAAAGTAAAACAGTTTGTCCTTCTTGATCGGACCGCCAATCGAAGCCCCAAACGTATTCCGCAGATATTTCCCCGGTACGTTCGGCTCACCGGTTTGCAGTTCTGCCTGTTTGTTGAACCAGTCATTCGCCACGGTATTGGTCGGCCGGTAATACTCATACGCGCTCCCGTGCATGCTGTTGCTCCCGCTCCGCGTCACTACCGCAACCTGTGCACCAGACGAGCGTCCCGAATCCGCGTTCGAACTGCTCGTCACCACGCGGAATTCGTCCACCGAATCGCGCGTCGGACGCAGAACTCCCGTGAACGCATATCCCCGAGTCTGCGTGTTGTTGTCAATGCCGTCGAGCGTCAGGTTGCTTTGATCCGACCGTGCGCCGTTTACAGCGCCCGCGCGGCTGTCAGAGTCCATCGTTATGGTTGCTTGATCTCCCAGCGACAACACTCCCGCCTGCAACGACAGCAAAGAGAACACATTGTTCCCCTGAAAGGGCAGAGTCTGAATTTGCGTCTGATTGAACGGCGTTCCAATCGTCGCGTCGATCGCATTCAGCGCCGACGTGTCCGACGTGACATCCACCATCGTCGTGCTGCTTCCAACCTTAAGCGCGATATTGATCGTTGCCGGCTGATTCACCAGCAACACTGCCCTCTCCGTCTGCTCGTTAAATCCTTGCCCACGAATCTTGATCAGATAAACCCCCGGCGGAATCTGCTGGAAGCTGTACGCCCCCTTGGCATCCGTCTGGTGAGTTTGCGAGAACCCAATTGAAGCTTCAGCGATCGTCACGTCCACACTCGGAACCAGCGCCCCCGTTGGATCAGAAACCTCTCCTCGCAGCGAGGTGGTGGCGGTTTGCGCCAACGCCACGTTGGCAACGCACACACACACAATTGCCATCAACCAACTCCGGCAGGCTACCCCAAGTCTCATGACCTTCCTCATGCAACTCATTTTGCAGGTCCTCCTTGACTCAAAACTCACGCCCGTCCGGTGCTGCCCCGCCTGAAGACACTCCGCCCCTCGCAGCTTTCGCCGCCAAAACTCACTCAGACCTTTTAGGGACGCTCACGCCCGGAACAGCGTGGTTCCGGAAGCTTATACACGGACGACAGCACTCACACTAGTGTGTTGCATCCTCTACGATGTGTTTCGGGATTGTCAAAGCCAATGTTTCGATGCGACATATGAAAGTCGTCGATTGGTTACTCAGAAGGGGCCAAACTCGTTTCCGGAATCGATTTCGCATGCGCTGCACACCCCGCAGAATGTGGCTGGTGCGCAGATCCGCAAGCACGCGCCAAACCGTCGATCCATCGGCCCAGCCTCAAACACAGACTTGAAAATTCCAATACCTCGGTAAGAAAGCCGTTACTCTACGAACGATTTATTCGCGGCGTGGCACTACTCTTATCGAACATTGGCGGCGGGCACGATCACCAACTTCTCTTTTGGAAGCGCGTCAAGCGTCGCCTTGTCGATATTAAGGTGAGCTATCACAAGTTCAGGGGGGGTGTGCGATAACCACTCTGAAAGCGACAGATCCTGATAGAAGCTACTCTTGAACATCTCCAGAAACCGCAAATCGGTATCGCCCGTGTTCTCGATGTAATGAGGCAGGGTCTGCTGCACGTAACCCACGTCGCCGGCTTCGAAATCCGCCGTCCGAGCACGCGATCCGGTGGCGAACACCGTCATTCGTCCCTTGCCGCGGATGTAGTATTGCCACTCGTCGGCGTTGGGATGCCAGTGAAGTTCACGCATACCTCCCGGGTGCACGGTCACGATCGCCGCCGCGATCGTGGTCGACGCTTTAAAGCGGCTGGAATCGATGATGCGCACTTCTCCTCCTTGGGTGCGCTGCGTAACCGGCTGTTGTGTGAGGTGAAAAGCAAAGTCCGTCGCGGACGGACCCATTGCGCCCGCGGCCGCACTCTGATCGGCGGCCAACGGTGGTGGCACTTCCGACTGGAAGATGAACAGCTCCTCGGTCCGCAACTTGTTCAGAGCCTGCGCGGCGACTCCGAAGTTTTTGGCCAGTACTTCCCTGGGCGTGTGCGCCATCCACTCGGAAAGCAGCACGGTGGTATATTCCGAAAAATTCCCGTCATCGAATACCAGCAAGAACTCGGCGCCATCCGGGGCCAGCCCCTGAATGGAGTGTGGTATGCCCGTGGGAAAGTACCAGAGGTCGCCTTCGTTCACGTCCGCTACAAAGCTCTTGCCATTCGCGTCAATCGCGGTGATGCGCGCGCTTCCATAAAGCATGAAGGCCCACTCGGCAGCGGCATGCCAGTGCAATTCCCGAATACCGCCGGCTGTGAGCCGCATGTCGACCCCAGCTATCGCTTTCGAGACTGGCAACTCACGGACCGTCACCTCACGAGACCATCCTCCCTGGTGAAGGCGCTTGTGCGAGAGCGAGAAGGGATACTTAAACACCGGCACCGATCCCGCGTCGGTGACGGGCGGCACGACGGAACTAGGGTTCTGCGCATCAAGGGGCGCGTTCGTCGGGCCGGGATCGCTCTGGCTTTTGTCGCTCACCTTGCGAGCAGTCTCCTGTGCTTGCTGAGCCGCCCCGACACCGGAGAGAGCGCCTACCGCCGTCGCCAGCGCGGTTGAACTCGCCAGGAATTTGCGGCGCGATACTTTGCCTTTTCCATTCGTCAGCCCAGATCTCATTATTTCTTGTCCCCTTCCAGGAAGTGTGCTGCCCGGATTTCACATGGCATAAGATTACGCGCTACTATTACTTGCTTGCGACTCAAAAAAAAATCCAATCCGAAGCGCATTGCCAGGCCAAAGAGTGTGCGTTTTCTCACTGTGGGACAGACCGCGCGAATTCTGGGAATCAGTTCCTCCACATTGCGCCTTTGGGAAAGCGTGGGCCTTGTAACTCCGGCACGAAGTGCGGGAAGTTACCGTCTCTATACTCCTGAACTGCTCGATGTCCTGAAACGAATCAAGTACCTGCGCGACGTCAAGAAATTGAATGTCCCCGGAATAAAAGAAGCTCTCGGGGCAGATCCACCTCTTAACCAGTCGACGCATACGGTCAATCCCACTCCGGACCTGGGTGACAAGCTTCGCCGGCTTCGAAAGAAAAGAGGACTCACTGTAACGGACGCGGCGCAGCAGACCCACATTTCCGCCGGCTTCCTCAGTGCCATCGAACTCTCTCGGGCAAACCCTTCCGTGGCCACAATTTACCGATTGGCGGCGGCCTATGGCACCACAGTTTTGGAACTCTACGACTTGCCTGCGCAATCCAATCGTGTGATTCGGCCACGCAATCGCAAGAGCCTGGAAACGAAGTCGGGCGTCCGCATGGAACTGCTCTCGACCGGCACCAAGATGCTCGAATCCATGCTGATTCGGGTTCCGCCCGGAACCGGGAGCGACGGCACGTACATGCATCAGGGCGAAGACTTCCTTTATATGCTCGAAGGCACACTGGAAGTCTGGCTGGATGAAGTCGAATGTCACATTCTGGAGCAAGGCGACAGTTTCTGGTTCGAGAGCAACCGCGGCCATCGCTGGTTCAACCCGACCAACAAGCGGGCCGCTGTTCTATGGGTGAACACCCCGCCGACGTTCTGAGTTCCCACGGTTCTTTCCTGCTTCAGAAACTGAATCTCAGAGAGAATTGTTGGACCCGAGGGACGGTTAGAGTCCTCCGATAGAGGCCGAAGGCCAAGCCGCCGTCATCGGACCCATTGTCAAGCGATGTGTTCGTATTTGTGTCGAAGCGGACCGAGTTGGTTACATTGAAGACCTCCCAAGCAAACTTCAGGCTCATGTCTTCGCGGATCTTCCAGCTTTTCGCCAGCCCCATATCAATTCCGAAATAACCTTGACCTCGGAAATTGTTTCGACTGCCTGCCTCACCGGGATAAGCGAAACGCATGGGAGTAAGCGTCGCGGGAATTCCCGAACTGGGCGGCAGCACTCCGGTCACGACCGGGTTTGTATTGAGGGTTCCGCCGCCGGCGAACGCGTAGGGACTTCCCCTCGCCATGAAAAGTCCTGATTTGATCGGGGCAGTTTGGACGAGGTTGCTATTGAAGAGGAAATTCTGGGTAAATCCGTGGTTATCGATCACGCTAAACGGAAAGCCGCTGCTCCAGCGATTCAGCCCCGAGAGCTGCCAGCCGCCGATCAATGCGTCTAACAAGCCGCCGGCACCACCGGCAAAGGTTTTGCCGCGCCCGAATGGCAGTTCGTAGACCCAGTCGAATGTGATTACGTGACGCAGGTCAAAGTCTGAGGGCGCCCGATTCAGTCGGGGATTCCACGGATTCGCAATGTAGCTGAGCACCGTACTTGAGCCGAGCGGGATCGGCGAAGTGGTCGAGGTTGTCCCTTGCGTGTTGACTCGCTCAGTGTCCGATCCCAGGTCGATCGACCTCGAGTACGTGTAGCTGAAGTCCATTTGCAGACCATGGTTCATCGGATGACGTACGATGAATTGCCCTGCGTTATAACTGCTGATTCCGAGCGATGACCAGGCGAACAAGGACGAGAACTGAGGGTCCCAGAACGGCACAGCAGAGGCCGACCCGTTGCAAGCAGGGGTAAACCCGCCGTTGGCTACGCCTGTGCAGAGCAAGCCCAGACGGTAGGGCGCACCCACTTCACGTCCCGGGCGAGTAGCCCAGCTGAAACAGGAATTTTCGGCGCAGCCCAGATCGCCAGTGTAAATGTTCTGCGTGGCACTGGCTCCTCCCGCGACTGCGGTCGGGAACAGGTCCTCGAAGTACGGAATTGTGGCGATGATGGCCGACGATTTTTCCCCATTGGCCAGCGCGAATTGTGACATCAAACGGGCTGCCGTGTAGTAGTCCATGCCTGACTTGGGGTCCACCAAATCGGTCGCTCCAGCCAAATCGAGCTGCTGCAACAGATGTCGTCCAAAACGACCCACATACGCCGCTTCGAACGTCCATCCTTTCCCTATTTGTCGCTGGACAGAGAGGTCCATTGCAATCGAATAAGGCGTCTTGATACGCCCGTCGATTCCATTCGAGTTGAACGTGAATCCAGTCGTGTTGGGGTCGTCTGGAGGTAAAGCCGGATATGTAACCGTCTGCGCGGGCACCTGCAGAGGCGGGACGTCATTTCGGCCGGTATAGCGAGGAGCGTCATCCGGCGTGTAAATGTTCGACGGCGCCGCCTGCGTGCTGGTCAGACCGAATGATCCGAACTGGCTGAAGCCATCGACAATACCCTCTCCGAAATGGTCGTAATAGAGTCCAGCTCCGGCGCGAATCGAGGTTTTCGAGTCTGGCGAGTAAGCGATAGCAAGGCGCGGCGCGAAATTCAGCTTGTTCATCGGCCAGAATGGTTTTCCGCCGCGGGCTTGGCCCGAGGGTGCAAACGCGAATTCGGGCTGGTTGCCGGTAGCTTGTGCTGCAGCGATGGCGCGGTCTATGAACCATTCGTGCAGGTCGATGTTCGGCGCCACCTGCTGGCCGTTGACCTCGTACGGAGTCTGCAGCAGCGTGTGCCGCATGCCGATCGTCACCGTGAGATTCGGTTTCACGCGCCAGGAATCCTGCACGTACCACTCCAACTCATTCGCCTTGAAGTCGCGGGCGATGGTCGATCCGGTCGATAGCAGACTGGCGCTGGTTGTGCTCGCCACCCGATAGTTATTGTGAACATTGATTGTGCTCAACACGCCGGACATGGCCGTGATTGCGTTGTCGTAGGCGGTGATGTTGTCAACGGCGGGGAAGCCAAATTGACCGGGATCGAAGCTCTGACCGGTTCCCGCGATCTGTGCCTGACTGATGTTGGCATCCCCGCTGCCGGCAGAATTGAAGGAGACAGCATTGGAGGCAGCGTTGTTGTGGATGAGGCGGTAGTTCGCCCCGAACTGCAGGGTATGTCTACCCTTTACCCAGGTGAAATCGTCGACGAAATTGTGCACCGGAACATTCAGTAATGTGGTGGTGTTTTCCGCGGTCAGCGGGCTGATGCCGACAAAATCCGAGAAGGAATTGTTTCCGGTGCCCACGTTATTCAAAGCCTGTCTTATGTAGCCGTAGCGGAAGTTGTTGATGAGCGCGCGGCTGATGGTAAAGGTGTGACCCAGCGCAACTCCTTTAGAAGTACTGACCAGGGAGGCACTGGGTGGATTTCCCGGAAACTGGGGCGCGAGAGAACTTCGATCTCCTTGCAGGTTACCGCGCACAAAAAATCGCTGACCAGCGGTTAACTGGTAATCGAGCTTGGCGATGTAGGTGTTGAGCCTGGCCGGATCCGGAGCTGACCAGGTAAAGCCACTCGTGTTGAGGCCGTCGCCTCCTGAAGTATTTGGATTGGGGTAGGCATTGAGTGTAGTCAGAGAATTCGGGTCTTCGCCAGGGCCCCACGGACAGGTTGTAGTGCAATTCGGGTCCATCGAGGCAACGTCTGGCGGCGTGAGCGTCTGTACACCGCTGGCCGGGCACTTCGGGTCACCCGTGCACGTGTAACTGACGTTGCCTGCCTTGAATGAAGCTGTGGGTACCGTTAGATTCTGCTGCTGGTTCTCCTGCGTCTTCTGACCTTCATAGTTTAGAAAGAAGAACACCTTGTCCTTTTTGATTGGGCCCCCGAATGTTCCTCCGAACGTATTGCGGATCAACTGGCCCGGTTTATTGGGAAGACCCGAAGAGATCTCGGCCGCCTTGTTGAACCAATCATTCGCTTCCCCGACGTTGTTTCGGTTGTACTCGTAAAGGCTGCCATGAAACTTGTTGGTTCCGCTTTTGGTGACGAGCGTGACCTGAGCACCCGAGGACCGGCCGCTGTCGGCATTGGAGTTGGTCGTGGACACGCGAAATTCTTCCACGGAATCAAGGGTTGATCTCAACACCCCGGTGAAAGCGTAGCCCTGCCTCTGGTCGTTGTCATCAACGCCATCCAGTGTGACGTTGCTCTGGTCCGAACGGGCACCCGAAACGGCGCCGCTTCGGCTATCCTGATCGGGATTAGTCGCTCGCGAGTTCAAATACACCACGCCCGGTTGCAGGCTGAGCAGATCCGGTACATTGCGACCTTCGATGGGGAGCGCCTGAATCGTCGAATTGCTCACCGCATTGCCGATCGTTGCGTCGCTGGTGTTGATGGTTTGGGCGATATCACTGACCTCGATCGTCTCGTTGATAGCTTGCACGGAGAGAGCAAAGTTGATCGTCGCAGGTTGGCTGACAAGAAGTTCCGCCGTTTTCGCTTGCTTTCCGAATCCGGCTTTGGTCGTGGTAATTGTGTACCTGCCGGGCGGTATCTGGGGAAACTCGTAGGCACCGCTCTGATCGGTGTTCCGGGTCATGTGGAGGCCGGTTGCCGATTCCTCCAGAGTGACCTCCGCACCTGCAAGGAGAGCGCCTGAGGGATCGGTCACAGTGCCACGCAGTGATGTCATGCCCGTCTGCGACCACACAAGAATTGGAAAGCCGAACAGCAGCCAGAGTCCCAGCCATTTCCGGTGAGTCATGAAGAGTCTCCTGCACAAATTTTGAAAGATTGCTCAGGGCCTGAAAACTACACCGCACCCCCACAAGAGGAATCGAAAGAGGAGAAGAGGATCGCTACCAAGATTTGCCGCGAACCTTACTATAGTTATGCAAGCCTAGAGAAACGATCTCTGGCCTGTCAAGACAAAATTAGCGAAGCTAGGTTCGAGAACAACTCCTGCACAGCCCGATAACCCTGATCTATAGCCTGATCAGTGTAGGCAGCGGCGGCGGCATCGGAATTTGCAATGGTGATGCGGCCGAAACGCCGGCGCGCAATATCGCACGGTCTTTTCCCTTCAGGCCAATCCGGATCCCAGAGCGGGTTGTACTCATACGCATATCCATGCGGCCAGCGATTGATGGTAATAGCCTCGATGTCGCGGGCAGGGTCGAAACCGCCGCCATCCAACACGCGGACAAACTGTTCGCGGATGTTTCGTTCAAAAGCCTCAAAGGGTGTAGCCAACAACTCATAATGACCCGCACGCTGCTGCTCCCGCGCCGACAGACCCGGTTGGCACGGAGTGCGAAGCATGTGCACCAGGATCGGCTCATCCGGAGATCCTGGTGATTTGTACTCACCGATATTTACCGCCTGATCGAGATTCATCGAAGTGTGATACATCCCCGGACAGGAGATGCCCCGTATTCCTAGCTTGTGAAACGCCGTCCAGTTGCGGAGACCCACGACTGAATAAACCAGCGGCACCTTCACCCCATAGTGCAGAGCCTCTTTCTGCTCAGCGGGCAAGTCCGGACAAAGGTACGGAATGACCATATTCCAGCACGCCAGTACCGCAGCTTTGGCATGTACGCTGTAGGCTTTTTGCCCGCGGCCATAGACAACCTCCACTTGCTTGGCGGAAGCGGAGTCTCCTATATGTCTCGCAAGCACGGCTGTGCTGTTCAAGCGTATGCGGATCGGAGAATCTTTAGGATCGAGGCGGCCGTAGTCCATTTTGGCGGTCACGATGTCCTCGGCCGTGTTCCCGGAAGCGGAGCCGGGGACTAACGACCGCACCAGCATGCGCGCGATCGACGCGTTTCCGTCGGGAAAGTGAAAATGGAACTCCTCTTGCGGGGTCACCTCTCCTAACGCCGTAAAGGTCAAGCCTTTCGACGGCACACGATCAAGCCCCATGCCTTGGAAACCGGGAAAGTGGATTGCCCAGCAATCCAATGCCGGCACCGCGTCGATGCCGATGCCGTAGAGCCCGTGAGTACGACTCTGGTAAAAGGGAATGACATCCGCGTGCGCCTTCACCACTTTGAGCAGGAAATCCTTGTAGCTCATTTTGGAGAGCCGGGCCTTCTTCTGCTCCTGAGACACTCCTTCCATGTAGTCAACTTTGGCCTCTTGAATCCGGATGATGTCCTGTTGTGCCTTCGCCGACAGCGGCGTCCGCGCGAGGAAGTCTGCCCAATTGCTTGACATGCCCTGCCGGCCGCCACCGGGCGCGTTCGTGACCAGTCGCTCGCTTCCGAAAGTTTCCTGGTCGAAGAAATATCCGAATCCAAGACCGCTGTACGCGTCAGCGTCAGCATCCGCATACTTCTTTTGGAGTGCGGGCGGATCGATGGCAAGCTCGGCAAGCAGTCCGCGTGCTTCCTTGCTGTACGGAAATGGCGACTCGATCGATACCGTTCCGCCATTCGTCAGCAGCATCCGCCCGGCTAAATGAAACTCATTTCTCTTGGCGTGGCCGCCAAAATCATCGTGATTGTCAAGAATGAGGATGCGCGCGGAACGGCCGGCTTGCTTGCGATAGAAATAGGCCGCCGCCAGACCACTGATGCCGCCACCGACCACGATCAGATCGTATTCCTCGCCGGTGTCGAGAGGCTTGCCGGCTTCATCCCAGAAGGTTCCGTCGCGCAGTGCGTGTGCGACTTCGAACGCCCCGGGATGACTTCCCCGCATTCCGTTGAGCGTTGGAGGATAGTAGCCGGGCCGATCTTGCGCGGAAGTTGTAGACGCTTGCGCCGCGAGCACTCCCCCCAGCCACGGGCTGGCAAGGGCTCCACCCACTCCCATCGCCATGCCGTTCAAGAAATCGCGGCGCGTGATGTTGCGGTACATGCCGAGTTCGCAATCGCGAGATCGATGA
Organism: Candidatus Sulfotelmatobacter sp.; assembly: GCA_035568275.1. GTDB lineage: Bacteria > Acidobacteriota > Terriglobia > Terriglobales > Acidobacteriaceae > Sulfotelmatobacter. The sequence continues at coordinate 14,133 of DATMOO010000119.1, read as the reverse complement.
CGGCCTTCATGTACGAAGTCAGGCATTTCTTCTACACCCCTTTCAGTTGTTCTTGAACAGCCCGGTAGGCCTGATCGATTGCCGCATTCGTATACGCACTGGCAGCGGCATCGGAATTTGCGATTGAGATTCGTCCAAATTGTTTCCGTCCGACGACGCAAGGGCGCTCTTCCGGCGCCCAGTGCGGATCAAACAAGGAATCGTATTCGTAGGCGTATCCGTGCGCCCACCGGTTCACCGTTATCGCAGCGATATCGCGGGCGGAATCAAATCCCGCCGGGGCGAGCATGCGATTCAGCTGTTCGCGGATATTTCGCTCGAATTCAGAAAATGGAGTGCTGATGAGTTCGAACCTGCCCATCCTGTACTGATCGCGTCGTGGCAAGCCCGGCTGGCAGGGAGTTCGCAACATGAAAAGCACCATGGGGTCTTCCGGCTTGCTCGGGAACTCATACGCGCCCAGGCTCACCGGAAAATCAAGCATGGTGAAGCTGTGGTAACTTCCCGGCGAGACGATCTGGCGTATTCCCAGCTTGTGGAATGCCCTCCAATTGCGAAGGGCAACATGGGTGTAGATGAACGGTTCCTTCACGCAATAGTGCAACGCTTCCTTCTGCTTATCGGGCACCTCGGGACAAAGATAGGGAACCATGCTGTTGTAACAGGCGAGGACACAGCACTTCCCGGTCACCTTCTTGAGCTTCCCTTCCTGGACGTACGCGACTTCCACTTCTTTCGCCGACTCTGGATGTCCGGAGTGTTGTGCGCGAACTGCGGTTGAGTTCAGGCGAATTCGAATTGAAGACGATGACTGGTCAAGTTTGCCGTAGTCGGCGCGTGCAGTCACAACATCCTCCATCGTGTGCCCGGGAACGGCTTCAGGAATGAGACTCCGCACCAGCAAGCGGGCAATGGACGCATTCCCATCGGGAAAGTGAAAAATGTACGGCTCTTCTTTTTTCTCATCCCCGCCTAACTGCATCCCATCAAACCCTGCGTAGCGGTACGCCCCGTAGTCGTCGGGATTTCTATAACAGGCAAGAGCCGAGACGGCATCAATCCCCACTGCAAACAGATCGTGCGAATAGGTTTGGAAGAAGGGCAAAACGGCGGGATCGGCCTTACATATTTGAGTAAGGAAATCCGCGTAGCTGATCTTGGCCAGACGCGATTGTTTGTCTTCTTTCGAAAGACCGGAAAGGTAGTCTCTCTTCTCGTCGTAGAGGCGCGCGATCTCCTGTTGTTGTCTCGCGGGCAACGGGCTCTTTTTTAGAAATTCGGGCCACGGTGTCGAACCCATTCCGGACACCAGGCGATCTTCGCCAAACGCCTCTTTGTCAAAGAAGCAGGCGGTATTGAGGTGGCCATACAACTTTTGATCGTAGGCCTTATAAAAGGTCGGGGTTGTGACGCCCAGGTCTTTGAGGACGTCTTTGGCAACCTCGCTGTACTCCGCCGGGCTCTCAATCGACTGAGTGCCTCCATTACTCAGCAACAGTCGTCCTCCAACGCGAAACTCGTTGCGCCGGGCGTGCCCGCCGAAATCGTCATTGTTATCAAGGATCAGAATGCGCGCATCCTTGCCGGCATGTTTTCGGTAGAAGTAGGCGGCAGCAAGCCCGCTGATGCCGCCACCGACGACGACTAGGTCATAAGTCTCGTGCGTGTCGGCCGCACTGCCGGCGGTGTCCCAGAAGGTCCCGTCGCGCAGCGCGTGCGCAACATCGAAAGAACCCGCGGCGCTGCCTCTCAGATCGATCAAAGCAGGCGGATAGTCTTTGGGAGAATCGGCTCCAGCAGCGAGTGCGCGCCTGCCCGAAGCCAAGTCGGGCAGGCTGACCCACCCTAGCGCTCCGAGGCCTACGGCAACGCCGTTCAGAAAATCACGCCGCGTGATGCGGCGTCGCATGCCCAACTGCCGGTCGCGATTCCCTTCGCTCATGGATTCATAACGAAGCATTTCAGTATTCGGAACACCATATCGCTAACGCGCCGGCATCGGTTCCGGCTCGGCGGAGCCGTCGGCCCGCGGATCAGAAGCAGCAAAGTTGGTTCCGGTCGCGGAGTTGTGAAGCACTGCCTGGCCGCGTCCCATCAATGCGGAATAGTCCTTCCGCAGAACTAATTCATGGCCTTTCTGGCGCAACTGAGCCTGCACCTCCGGCGAAACTCGCGACTCCAGAAGGATGCTGCATTTGATCGCCTCTCCCGTGTCGCGGATCGTAAAGCGTGGAGCAGAAAGCGCCGCCTGGATGTTCCAGCCGTAATCCACGACGTTGGAAACGAACTGCGCGTGCGCAAGCGGCTGATTCGAACCGCCCATAATGCCGAATCCAATGTGTTGGTCGTCCCTTTCCATGAACGCAGGAATAATGGTGTGAAACGGACGTTTACGCGGCGCGAGCGCATTTGGAGAGTTGGGGTCGAGCACGAAGAGCCCTCCTCGATCCTGAAGCAGAAAGCCCATTCCGGTTACCGCAACCCCAGAGCCGAAGTAGTCGTACACGCTCTGGATCATCGAAGCAATGTTGCCATCCTTGTCGACCACCGCCAGGTAGGTAGTATCGCTCTTTGCCGGCGTCCCGCTCACGACGGCACAATTTGCTTTCTGAGGATCAATCAACGCGGCACGTTTTTCTGCGTACTCTTTGGAAAGCAGGCCCTGCAACGGGATGCTCGCGAAACGGGGATCACCGTTGTAGCGATCCAAATCGGTGTAAGCGAGTTTCGTCGCCTCGATCTTCTTATGCAGTTCGACCGCTCCCTGCGGGCCCAGTTTGTCGGGCTGCGACCTGGCCATGATATTCAGCATTTCCAACGCAGCCATCCCTTGTCCATTGGGAGGAAGCTCGTACACCTTCCACCCGCGATAATCAATCGAGATGGGTTCAACCCACTCCGAAGAAAACTCCGCCAGGTCGCCGGCCGCCATGGTCCCGCCTAGAGAGTTCGATGTCCGGAGGATTGCTTTTGCAATTTCGCCTACATAAAACTCCCGAGGTCCTTTTTCCGCCAACAATCGCAAGGTCTTCGCGAGATCCGGATTGGAGAACTTTTCACCCACGGCAGGCGGCTTGCCCTTGAGAAGAAAAACGCGCTGCGCTTCCTCCGTCTGCTTCAATCGCTGCCGGCCGATGCCCCAGAAGTCGTGAATGATTTCAGGCACGGAATAACCGTTCTCAGCGTATAAAATCGCGGGTGTAAACAAGACCTTCCAAGGTATTTTTCCAAAACGGTCATGAGCCTTCGCCCAACCATCCACCGCTCCCGGCACAGTTACGCTGTGGATTCCATCTTCCGGCATGGACGTCATGGCCTGCTTCTTCAGGAAATCGATTGTCAGGCCTTGCGGGGCCCACCCACTAGCGTTTAGCCCATACAGCTTTCCGGTCTTCGCGTCCCAATAGAGAAGGAATAGGTCGCCACCGATCCCGTTCATCATGGGCTCCGTTACTCCCAACACAGCATTGGCGGCAATCGCTGCATCGATGGCGGAACCGCCTTGCGAGAGAATCTGTGCACCTGCCTGTGAAGCCAGGACATGACTGGTGGCGACGATCCCGCGGTCAGTCACGACCATCGACCGACCGTAGTCGCGGTCTTGAGCGACGGCGGGCCTCAACAAAACGCAGCAGAACACGAACGGTAACATCAAACGGCGCATGGAGGTCCCCGGAATTGCAGAGCAGATTCTGCTACCTACGGTATCCTCAACACACGTTACTATAAGTCCGTAAGGTTAAAAAAAGCGTCGGGCCCTGTCAAGAACAGAATGACGAACAGAATGACGAAACTACACCTCTCTCGGAGACGAACCGCGGCCCGCCCCCCGGTTGCAATGATGATTGAAAAAACTCTTCCCCCCGATAGGAATTTTCTGCTTGACACTGCACCGCTGCTTTTTCTAACCTTCCACAATTCTCGCAAGGTTCGGCGAACTACCAAGAATCATCGGATTCAAAGGCGCGCAAGCAGCCGAGGTTATCCTCTATGACGTGCGCAGTCTTTTGTGCTGATACTGTCCTGCCCCTCGATCAGCCCGCCCCGGGTCGTGGCCGTTGTTCGTGTTCGCGCTCCTGGACCTGGTTCTTTCCGATCTGGACGGTTACAAAAAATCTGACTCTTGCCGGAGGGCTTGGTATGGCACTTCGATCCTGCAAGCGTCTCTCTTGCTTACCCCTCGTACAGCGGGCGGCATTTGCAATGTCTTTGGCCGTTTTGGCCTTCGCTGTTCACGCGTCTGCTCAGGAAGCGAACGGGCGCATCATTGGCACCGTTACCGACTCGCAGGGAGCAACCATTGCAGGTGCGAAAATCACCATTACAAATGTCGGCACCAACGTGGTTTCCAATGCCGTCACCAACAATGATGGTTACTACCAGGTGCTGCAACTTCCGGTCGGATCGTACACCGTGACGGTCGAGCACGCAGGATTTGCTAAGGCGGTGATGGCCGCTACATCGCTAGACATCAATCAATCACTCCGGATCGATGTCCGCATGCGGGTCGGCTCGGCGATGGAGAAGGTAGAAGTCCAGTCGCAAGTCGCGCAGGTCGAGACACTGAACCCTACCGTCGGCGCTACGGTGAGCGGCGCGCCCGTTGAAAATCTGCCATTGAATGGGCGGGACGTTTTAGATCTGGCCCTTACTCAACCGGGCGTTGCGCCTGCGCCTGCCGGAGGCTACGGGGGCGGCAACTTCACGATCGCGGGTGGCCGGGCTGACGCGGTCAGCTATATCCTGGACGGCGGCACGAACAACTCGGTTACGGGCAACAGCGTGGTATTCAATCCCAATCCGGACACGATCGCCGAATTCCGTATTCTCAGCAATAACTACACCGCGGAGTATGGCCGCAATGGAGGCGGCACAGTCAGCGTCGTAACCAAATCAGGAACCAACGATTTCCACGGAAGTCTGTTCGACTACCTGCGCAACGACGCGTTCAACGCGAATACTTTTCTTAATAATGAGAACGGGATACCGAGGGATGTGCTCAAGCGCAACCAGTTTGGAGGAACCATCGGTGGCCGGGTGGTGAAAGACAAGGTGTTTTTCTTCTTCGGTTATCAGGGACAGCGGCAGTCGGCCGCCCTCCACGGAATCGGAGTTGGAACGTACACGGCGGCGGAGTTGCAAGGCGATTTTTCGGCCTCTCCGAATGCGGGGTTAGTCGCGGCATATCTTCAAGGGCATCCCTACTTCCAGGCGAATCCAGCGCTGGCTGCCCAGGGAATTATCGATTCGACGAAGATCGACCCGGTCGCGCAGGCCTACATTAAGGCTGGACTTGTGCCGACATCGGCAACGGGAACCCTCACCCCGGTGGGCAGCGCCACCGACAACCGAAACGAGTACACGGGGAAAGGAGACTTCTACCTCAACCAGAGTGACCGGATTTCCGCAACGGTCGGCTACAGCAAGATGTCGGCGACATCACCGTTTTCCACGAATGGCGGAGACGCGAGTGTGCCGGGCTTTCCGTCGATCAATCCAACTACGAATGAATTCCTGAATATCGGTTACACAAAGTCCGTCACGCAGTCCCTGCTCAACGAACTTCACCTCACGGCGGAGCGATACTTTAATCATGATGTGCCCGGGACCACTCTTCCCGGCCCAACCGCGCTGGGTGTGAACATCAACTCCGATCTCCAGACTGGTCCACCCATCATCAACCTGTTCGACAGCGGCCTGAACCTCGGCTTCAACGAAAACGTACCTCGCAAGAAGGCTGACAACACCTACGCGGTTTCCGACGCGTTGACCTGGATCAAAGGCAAACACGCTCTAAAGGCGGGAGGAAAGCTCGCGATTCTGCAGGAGAACTCCGTCTACAGCTATGCCACCAACGGCTGGTTCTTCTTTTATGGAGGAGCGACTTCGGTCGGTTCGGGGAGCGACCTGGCAGACTTTCTTTTCGGCGCGCCCGATGAATATCAGCAGTATCCATCCGGCAACAACAACGAGCACCAGAAACAATGGTCGGCGTTTGTGCAGGATGAGTGGAAGATTTCGCCTCGCCTGGCTTTGACATTCGGACTGCGCTATGAGTACACCAGCCCGGAAACAGACATTCACGGTCGGTCTTTCTCGTATATTCAGGGGATGCAATCGAAGCGCTTCGTGAACGCACCGCCGGGACTGGTTGTGCCCGGCGATCCGGGCTCGCCCAACGGCTGGTACTTCCCCGATCACAAGAATTTCGCGCCCCGATTCGGCTTCGCCTGGGATCCCTTCGGGAACGGGCGCACCAGCGTCCGCGGCGGCGCCGGGATTTTCTTCGATACGCTCAACGGCTGGATGGCTGACTGGAACAATGGTGTATTGCCCTGGTGGCCTTCCACTGACTTATTCTTCGGCCCCAGTCCGACCAACGCCGTCAGCACGAACATGTCTCTTCCGTATCAGACTGCCGGCGCGTCTGATCCCTTTCCGTCGGTCCCGCCGCCATCGAACCTGGATTTCTCACAATTCTATCCATACGGATTCGGCGACCTTTTCGTAAACCCGAATCTGAAAACCCCGTACATCTATCAGTACAACCTCAGCGTGCAACGGCAATTAAGCAATGGGTTGCTGCTTGAGCTCGGCTATGTGGGCAGCTCTTCTCACAAATTGCTGACGTGGCTGGACGAGAATCCAATCGTGCCGGGAGCGCTCGACTCCGCGGGGAATCCAAATCGGTTGATCAATCAAAAAGAAGGCTTGACCGGTGTTTATGCGCCGCTTACGACTTTTGACGGACTCAACAATGCGAACTACAACGGTTTGCTGGCCAGCCTGACCAAGCAATCCGGGCAGGTCGCGCATGTAGGCTCGGTGTTTTACACGCTGTCTTACACGTGGTCTCATAACCTGGACAACGGTTCAGGTTTCAACCAGCGCAGCTCGTTGATCCCCTACTACGACCGGCACACTTTGTATGGGAACTCCGATTTCGACATGCGCCAGCGGCTGGTATTCAGCGGGGGCTGGGAAATGCCATTCGCGGAATACTGGCCGAACGCACCCAAGCGCCTTACGCAGGGCTGGAGTCTGTTCCCGATCTTTGTGGCCCAGTCTGGAGTTCCGATCGACATCTACGGCGGTTATGGTGGTGCGAGCGAGTACAACCCGGGCCCGTCGGGATACGGCGATCCGCAGGTGGTACGGGCCGATCAGCTCGTGCCCTCGGTTCAATTCTTCGACCCACGCCACGTGAGAACCCTGACGGACAGCTTCGGCAACCAGCAAACCGGTAATTTCTATTTCAATCCCGCTGATTTCGGAAAAGACCCATGTTGGAATCCGTCCGGCACCAGCACTTGCCCGGTCGGCTTCTACGGGACCTTCCGCCGCAATTCCTTGACCGGTCCACGGCGAGTTAACCTCGATTTATCCCTGGAAAAATCAACTAGTATTACCGAGCGTACGAAGCTGTCATTCCGGGCCGAAGCCTTCAACATCTTTAACCACACGCAGTTCATCAATCCGGGTGGCGGCTCAGTGGTTAGAGTCAGCTCGTCGCTGCTTGGGCAGGTTACACAGACCTACGATCCCAGAATTCTGCAGTTGGCTTTGAAGCTGACCTTCTAAACCGTAGCTGGCACGTATTTGCTACTCATCGAAGATGTTGGATTCAACAATACTGCGCGCCAGCAATGGATGCGGGTATTTTTGAGGGAGCCGAATCTCGTTGTGAGGACACAAAGTTGGTTTCACCGGGGGCTGAATGAGCAACGACCGAGACCGTGTAAGGGGAATGCACCGCAGCATCACGCGGCGTGATTTCCTGAATGGCTGCGCCCTCACTGTTGGGGCTTCACTCACAGCAGGTAGCCCGGCCTGGCTGGAGATGATGGCTTCCGCCGACACCGTCCCCGAGAAGGACCCGAGCTACTACCCTCCAGCCAAAACTGGCATGCGAGGAAGCCACGACGGTTCATGGGAAGTCGCGCATGGCATGCGTGATGGGCAGACCTGGCCGGATGCAACTCCGGACCAGGAATCCTACGACCTGATCGTGGTGGGTGGTGGCATCAGCGGCCTGGCCGCCGCATACTTCTTTCGCAAGTTCGTCGGATCCAACTCGAAGGTTCTGGTTCTCGACAACCACGACGATTTCGGCGGGCACGCAAAACGCAATGAGTTCAAAACGGGTCAGCGGCTGCTGATCGGCTATGGCGGAACTCAGTCGCTTGAGGCACCTCATCACTACAGCAAAGAAGCCTTTGGTCTTCTGCAGGAACTCGGAATCGAGGTGGATCGCTTTCACAAATACTTTGATCAGAACCTGTATAAGGGCATGGGCTTAAAGCGTGCCACCTTTTTCGATAAAGAAACGTTCGGTGTCGACCGCCTCTTGCCCGGCTTTGGCACGCACTACCTTGGCTTGACCTATCCGCCCGAGATCCTGGCGCAGATTCCCGTTTCTGAAGCGGCGCGCAAGGACCTGGCGCGCCTGCAAGAGACAAAAGTCGACTATCTGCCTGGCCTTTCTGCCCAAGAAAAACGTCGCAAGTTGACGAAGATCAGCTACAAGGATTTCCTGCTCCAGTACGTGAAGGTCGATCCAGAGGTGGTGAAGATTTTTCAAACAGCGCCTCACGGGCTGTATGCAGTTGGCATTGACGCCGTCTCGGCGCTCGACTGTGTGGAGATGGACTATCCAGGCTTCAAGGGAATTAAACTGGAAAGTCACGAAGACTCGCCAGAGCAGGCCGAGCCATACATCTTTCACTTCCCCGACGGCAATGCGTCCGTAGCCCGGCTGCTTGTTCGCTCATTGATCCCCGGCGCGATGCCCGGCACCACGATGGAGGATGTAGTCACGGCGCGGACGAATTACGCCCGTCTCGATGACTCAGAGTCCGCAGTTCGAATCCGGCTGAGCAGCACAGCGGTCCGGGCAAAGCATGTGGGCGATCCGCAAGACGTGAATCAAGTCGAAGTCACCTATGTTCGCGGCGGCAAGGCGCACAAGGTGCAGGCGGCACACTGCGTTCTCGCCTGCTACAACATGGTGATTCCTTATCTCTGTCCTGAGATGTCGGAGAAGCAAAAGGACGCACTGCGCTACTGCGTAAAGCTTCCACTCGTGTACACCAACGTGCAGATCAGCAATTGGGAATCTTTCCGGAAATTAGGCGTGAACTCGATCTACGCACCGGGCGCTTACTTCAATGGAGCGTCTCTGGATTTCCCGGTTTCCATCGGCGAGTATCACTTCCCCAGCACACCACAGGAGCCATGCCTGTTGCATCTTGTGCGCACCCCATGCAAGCCCGGCTTACCCGCGAAGGAGCAATATCGATCTGGACGCTACGAGCTGATGACCACACCCTTCGAAGTCTTCGAACGCAATATTCGCGATCAGCTTGGACGCATGCTTGCCGGAGGAGGATTCGATTCTGCTCGCGACGTTCAGGGCATCACCGTCAACCGATGGCCGCATGGTTATGCCTATGAATACAATCCGCTCTTCGAGCCGCTGGACCGCCCGGATTCTGAGCGCCCCTGCGTGATCGGCCGGCAGCCTTTCGGACGCATTCACATTGCAAATTCTGATGCCGATGGCCACGCCTACACCAATATCGCGATCGACCAGGGTTACCGCGCCGTTCGTGAGATTACTGCGGGAGGGGATCGATGAACAAACATCGTCACAGTCGAAGAGAATTCCTGGGCATGACCGGAATGGCTGTAGCCGGATTCGCAAGCGGTAGTCTTCCAGGCACAACTGTATTTGGCGAAACGCACAGCGCAGACGCTGATCCTCGCCACGCCGATCTGGTGGTCTTCAATGCCAAGGTCTACACCGTCGATTCCCGGACGCCGAAGGCTGAGGCGTTTGCCGTCAAAGGTGGACGGTTCATCTACGTCGGGAGTGCAACAGAAGCCAAGGCGTTCATCGGCAAGGGGACGCAGACGTTTGACGGAATGCAAATGACGATTGTGCCCGGTTTCATCGATTGTCACAATCACGCGGGCGGCGACATCCTTCTCTATAAAGTCCTCGTTGGCAATCCTTACGAGGTCGAGTTTGTCACCATCGCCAGCATCATCGATAAACTCCGCGCCAAAGCTCAGAAGACTCCCGCGGGCTTCTGGATCGATGGCTACTTCTTCGACGACACCAAGGTAAAGGACAACCGCCAGCTCAACCTGCGCGATCTCGACCAGGTCTCAAAGGAGCACCCGGTAGTGGTCCATCATCGCGGCGGCCACACGTCGTTTTACAACAGCAAGGCGCTGGAACTGGCCGGAGTGACCAAAGACACTCCCAGCCGCATGGATGGGACTTACGACCACGACGAGAACGGCGAACTCAACGGACGAGTCACCGATCGAGCGCGTGATGTATTCAACAACGTTGGGAAACGGGAGACCTTCACCCCAGAGCAGAAGGAACAGCGCGGTCGCGATGGACTGGCCTACATCTCGAAACAATTCGTCCGCTACGGCCTGACCAGTGTTCACCACGAAGGCGGCGATCTATTTGCGCTCCAGCAAGTGCGGGCACGCGGCGAACTGTTGCACCGCGTGAGCTTTGAGACCGGCGGGAACCTTCTGGATGCCATGATAAAAAACGGCATCAGCAGCGGCTTCGGAGATGAGTGGATTCGTTTCGGCGCCACCTCGGAGTACACCGTCGATGGATCTTTCTCCGAGCGCACCATGGCGATGAGCCAGCCCTACGAGGGTACGAACCCGCCTTACAAAGGCAATATCACCGAGACGCAGAAAGATCTCAACGCCTGGGCGGAGCGCGTGCAGCGCGCAGGCATTCAGCCCAACTGCCACGCGAATGGGGATGTGGCTATCGATATGGTGCTCACCGCATACGAGCGGGCGCAGCAGGCAGCACCACGGCCCGATGTGCGCCCCAAAATCACTCATTGCACCCTGATCAACGACGATCTGCTGCGGCGGATGAAAGCGCTCGGCGTTGTTCCCGCTCCGTTCACCACCTACGCCTATTACAACACCGACAAGTTTCATTTCTATGGCGAGGAGCGCATGAACCGGTGCATGGCCTACCACTCCTTCTTCGACAACGGAATTCGAGCGGCCGCGGGATCAGATTTCAGCCCGGGCCCGTTCGCCGCTCTGATGGGCATTCAAGGCATGGTGACGCGTACCGGTTGGAATGGAGAGACCTGGGGAGCCAACCAGCGAATCAGCGTAGACGAAGCCTTACAAGTGAACACCATGAACGGCGCGTACAACTCCCACGAGGAAGTGATCAAAGGATCGATCACCCCTGGCAAGTTGGCGGACTTCGTCGTGCTGGCCGATGATCCCCATACCGTGAGCAAGGAAAAAATCAAAGACATCGAGATTGTCCGCACCGTCACAGGTGGCTCGACCGTTTACCAGAAGTGAGGTAGCCAAGCCACGGAGTGGTATTGCGGCCCGCGTCCTATTCGAGCTCACAGGAAAGTTTTCCATTGACACGGCTCCCCCTCGTTTTATAATAATTATCGTTCAATAATTATGCGTCTCACCCATGAGCAGTTTCGTGAGCTGGCGGCGAAACATGGTTTGCCGGTGACTCACCAGCGTCAAGTGGTCTATGAGGCCGTCATCGCTTCCCATGGACACCATTCCCCAGAAGACATTTATGCTGCGGTCCGGCGTCGCATTCCATCCATTTCTCTCGCCACCGTCTACAACAATCTGCGGCTTTTCATCAAGTGCGGATTGCTGCGAGAGGTTACTCCTCATGCGTCCACGTTACGGGTGGACGGCAATCTCGGACCGCATCATCACCTGGTCTGCTCCCGCTGCAAATCGGTGCAAGATATCGAAGGAGACTTCATCGATTTGAAGCGGCTATCCCGGCAACTGCCGGGCGGCTTTGATCTGTCGCAGCCCTTGATCGAGGTCTTTGGCCTCTGTCGCAGCTGCAGTGCCAAGAAATAGTTTTTCATGCAGTACGCAATCAATAATCGAAGGAAAAAAACATATGGAAAATACACTCGCGATTTCATCGGGGAGTGTTGTCCCCGAAGCTAAGGAAAAAAACACTGCAACCGAATCAAAGTGCCCAGTAGCGCACGGCGCTCGCCAATCCTACGCGAATGTTGATTGGTGGCCGAATCAGCTGAACCTGCAGGTCCTACACCAGCATTCCCCACTGTCGGATCCGATGGGCAAGGAGTTCAATTACGCGGAAGAGTTCAAGAGCCTCGACCTGAAGGCCGTGATCAAAGACCTGAATGCCTTGATGACGGACTCGCAGGCATGGTGGCCGGCCGACTTCGGCCACTATGGGCCGCTCTTCATTCGTATGGCGTGGCACAGCGCGGGTACGTACCGAATCGGTGACGGCCGGGGCGGGGCCGGAGCCGGTCAGCAGCGCTTCGCGCCGCTCAATAGCTGGCCCGACAACGTGAACCTCGACAAAGCGCGCCGGCTGCTATGGCCGATCAAACAGAGGTATGGACGGAAAATTTCCTGGGCCGATCTCATGATTCTCGCCGGCAACGTCGCCCTCGAATCGATGGGCTTCAAGACGTTTGGTTTTGGCGGCGGGCGCGAGGATGTCTGGGAGCCCGAAGAGGACATTTTCTGGGGACCTGAGGGCAAGTGGCTGGCCGACGAGCGCTACAGCGGCGACCGTGATCTTCAGAATCCGCTGGCTGCCGTGCAAATGGGTCTGATCTATGTGAATCCGGAAGGGCCGAATGGAAAGCCGGATCCCATCGCTGCGGCACGGGATATCCGCGAGACTTTCGCCCGCATGGCGATGGATGACGAGGAGACCGTTGCGCTCATCGCCGGCGGTCACACCTTCGGCAAAACCCACGGCGCCGCCGTTCCTGCTCAATATGTCGGCGCGGAACCAGAAGGTGCTGCCATTGAGGATCAAGGCTTAGGATGGAAGAATAAATTTGGCAAAGGTTTTGGTGGCGACACCATCGGCAGCGGCCTGGAAGTTATTTGGACCACGACGCCGACGAAGTGGAGCAACAACTACTTCACCAACCTGTTCAGCTACGAATGGGAGCTGACGAAGAGTCCGGCCGGCGCGTATCAGTGGACACCGAAAAATGGCGCAGGCCATGGTACGGTGCCGGATGCCCATGATTCCGCAAAGCATCATGCCCCATCCATGCTGACCACGGACCTCTCATTGCGGGTCGACCCTGCTTACGAAAAGATTTCACGGCGTTTCTACGAGCATCCGGATCAGTTCGCGGACGCGTTCGCGCGGGCCTGGTTCAAGCTGACGCACCGCGACATGGGGCCGATCTCGCGGTACCTTGGCCCGCTTGTTCCGAAGGAGCCCTTGGTGTGGCAAGACCCTGTTCCTGCCGTTGATCACAAATTGATCGGGGAGAAGGACATTGCTGCTCTGAAAGCCAAGATCCTCGCATCCGGACTGTCAATCTCCCAACTGGTCACGACTGCCTGGGCGGCGGCGGCTTCGTTCCGCGGCTCCGACAAGCGCGGTGGCGCGAACGGGGCACGCATTCGTCTCACGCCGCAAAAGGATTGGGAAGTGAACCAGCCCGCCGCACTGGCGAAGGTTCTCAAGAAGCTGGAGGCGATCCAAAAGGAGTTCAACAGTTCGCAGTCCAACGGGAACAGAGGGAAGAAGGTCTCGCTGGCTGACCTGATCGTGCTGGGCGGCTGCGCAGCCGTCGAGGAAGCCGCGAAAAGGGCCGGGCACAAAGTGAAGATTCCCTTCTCGCCGGGGCGCACGGATGCGTCGCAGAAGCAGACCGACGTGCACTCATTCGCCGTCATGGAACCGGTCGCGGACGGGTTCCGCAACTATCTCCGCAGCGGGCAGATCCTGTCGGCGGAGGAGTTTCTCGTGGATCGGGCGCAGTTGCTGACCCTGACTGCTCCCGAGATGACGGTTCTCGTTGGCGGCATGCGCGCGCTGAATGCGACCTTCGGGCAGGCCAAGCACGGCGTCTTCACCAGCCGGCCCGAGACGCTGACGAATGATTTCTTCGTCAACCTGCTCGACATGAACACGAAGTGGGAGCCCTCTTCTACCGAAGGCGTATTTGAGGGGCGCGATCGGGCCACGGACAAACTTAAGTGGACCGGCACGCGCGTCGATCTCCTCTTCGGTTCGAACTCCCAGCTCCGCGCAATCGCAGAAGTCTATGCTTCTGACGACTCGAAGCA
>DATMOO010000118.1:0-6434 GCA_035568275.1 Candidatus Sulfotelmatobacter sp. | reverse complement strand
CTAGCTGAAAATATGGCGCGAGGGCTTCCGGTTGTTGCGTCAAATGTTGGCTCCTTCGCCGAAGTTCTGGGTGATGCTGGTCTTACATTTGGTGTAGGAGATGCAATGGAACTCGCCCGCCAGATTGCGCGACTTCTTGATGATTCGGCCCTCGCGTCTGAGTTGAGTGGCCGCGCTCGAGGGCGCATCTCTGAATGGTACCCAAGGAGCAAAATGATAAAATTGCATGCACAGCTTTATCGGCGACTATGCAACGTAGAGCAGACCTGACGCTGCAAACGAAGACTGACCGGCCTGATTTGTCAGTCCAAGAGAAGTAACTGCCGATGCCCGGCGCAAACGGCGGGTACAGGGAAGGGTCCTGTGAGCGGCGATGAACTCCACCAGACAATCTCCAACCTCCTTGAACCACCTCAACCGGCAGCAAAGAGTTGAGCTAAAAGCCTCCCTCGAGGAAACGGAACGCCGCCGGTAGGCACGAGTTCGCCTCGATGAAGTGTTTGGCGCTCCCAGAACTCTTATTTGATCTTTTGGCTGATTTTGTCGTTGGCGTACTTCATGAGAGTTCTTAAGAATTGGTGCAATACTTCTGATACGGTGTCCAACCCTGTGGTTCCCTTATCGTGGCATCTACTGCGTGCTGCGCGTCCAACTCTTCCAATCTGGTAGCGGGAACAGAGAGATATCCGGGATCGGTGCAGGAAATCGGTTTTCCGATGGCCTCATTCCGCACGGTTTCTCCGTCTTCATCCTTCTCGACCAAGTGCGGCCGGCTTCGTTCGCGGTTCGAGGCTTCCAGGCCCCACTGAATTAATTTGCTGATATAGCGTTCAGTTTCGAAAACGTTGCCTACGTCTGGTGGCTCGGGAGGGCAATAATATACGTGGCCAACCAAGTAGGAAGGCTGTAGAATGTCCTTTTGTAAGGCGAAAGCAGAACTATACCCGTGATTTTCTTGACATGCTCACTTGTGGTTTGCCAGTGCAGGAGCGCAGAAATAGGCTTTTCGCAATGCTTGTAGCGCACATAGACGATAGCGGCACCGATGGCAGTGGGCCCGTTTTCCTTCTCGCTGGCTATGTCGCTGACACTAACCAGTGGAAGCGTTTCTCTGACCAATGACAGATGGCGTTAGACCTGCGCCCGAAGATGAAGAGACTTTAAATCCAAGAGGCAGCACGACAAGGTTGGCACAACCATTTTCAAGCCCAACACCACGATTACGGTCAAGTATGACGCTAGCGCTCTCTCTGTCTGTGCCACACCGCCAACGAATTTCTGGGGCAGCTACAACATTTCACCGATTTTGAGCAACTAGGAGGGAGCATGAAAGTCAGAACGCTGCTCGCTCTTTTGTTTCCTTTTACGCTCTTTGCCCAAAGTCCCTACGTCCAAGGCGGCTCGGTCAACGCCTCTCCCGATACGATTTATTCCGTTACCGGGAGTTGGGCCGAGGGAGGGCCAATCTACACTTACACCTTCGCGCAACCGCTTGTGTCGCCGTGTACGCTGCTGGTGTCTGTACGCCAGCCTGGTCAAGTAGTGAGCGACACACAAGGCAATTCTTTTATCCAACTGAGTACTGGCTATACGCAGCTTTGGTACAGCAAGACCTGTTCGAGTGGCCCGGACACAATCAAAGTCACTTGTCCCAGTTTGTGCTGGTCGCAATTCACAGCCAGCGAGTATGCTGGTTCATGGGTTTTGGACCAGCAATCGCCAGAAGTCTATGGCGTGAACAGCGCAACTGGCTGGACAGCATCCATCATGCCGACACAGAGCGGCGAATTGATTATCGGCATTGGCTCAAACAGTACGACAAACACACCGCAAATCACCGCTGGAACTGGCTGGACGCTCCGGGCGAACGCGGACGAGTTCATCGAAGACATGGTGCAAGCAACTGCTGCGCCTGTAGCGAGCGCTGTTACTTACTCTGTGCCTTCCTTCTGGAGCCAGATTACTTACAGCTTCATGCCAACTGGAATGCAGACATCGGGGCAGACATCGGGGCATTCTGCCATTCTGACGTGGGAGGCTAGTAGTGCGCTGGGAGCCATGTACAACGTCTATCGCGGAACTGCGCCAAACTGCAGTTATGAGTTGCTGGCCGGTGGCGTCGTGCCGCTTACATACACGGATTCCACAATCATCCCAGGCAATAGTTACTGCTACAAAGTGACTGCTGTTCTGAACGGGTGGGAAAGCGATAGCTCAATTCTATGTGTTGCGCTGATAGTCCAATGAAACGCTACGTCCCGGGACGACGAGAAGGTTCTTCCATTGCAAGCAGCACATACCATCGCTTGGCTAATCAGAAGATATGCGTATGAGAACAATCTGATTGATGCTGACTCTATTAGCGACTGGAAACCAACTCAGCCCTATCTCAAGAAACAGCTGCCAGTCCAGCACTCAAGGGCATTCCAGAGAGGGCGCCAGAGGTCCTGGAAAGCGTGGGGGCGAGCATCGAGTACGTGGTCAACAATTTTCTACGCCCGCTCCTGGACTCGAAAGAGACAAAATTCTTCACGAAAGCAGGGATTGTACTCGATACCCGAGAAGTTCCCGCACTCGACACCCGCATCCACGCCCTGGAAATCTGGGCTAGGTTGATGGGGGCATACATTAGCCAGAAGGTGCAGGTAAGCGGGGGGCCGTCCCCAGGATTTAACAATGTGAGCGACGATGAACTCCACCAGACAATCTCCATCCTCCTTGAACCACCTCAACCGGCAGCAAAGAGTTGAGCTAAAAGCCTCACTCGAGGAAAGGGAACGCCGCCGGTACGCACGAGTCCGCCTCGATTAAGTGTTTGGCGCTCCCAGAACTCTCATTTGATCTTCAACATTGCTTCGACTATTACCGAAAGCGAGCAGAGAGATCGCACATTCCGGATTGGTGCTTCGGTCCTTACTGCCTGCAGATTTGCCAATGAGTCCACGGGTTGCAGGTCGCTATGGATGAGTGAGAAGTATGAGGAGGACGAATCCCGAAGTGAGGGCGATCCGCACCTTTTGCAGAGGCGTCCATTCTGGGTTCCAGGTTAGTGGAAGGAATGAACAGCAGACCGCCCACACCCGTAACATTTGACGCCCTTCCCATATTCTTGTCAAGAAGTCGATTGAAAGTGCGCTCGTAGCTGCCTTTGCTGCCAGTTTCTCGTCGCATGCAATCCACTCTGGTTTTAACGGAAATTGGCAAACCCGCCGCTTCCAATCCGAGATTAGTTCCGTCGCAAATGCGGAAATCTATTCCAATCCCGATGTCCAGCATGGCAGCGAACGTTGGATCCGCACGAAATGGAATTCGGTCCAGAAATACCGCGATGGCCTCACGTAGCTACTGCGATTGCCAAGATGATGTCTATGCGGATGCCCCGCTGGGCCTCTTCCCGCAGTACCGAGAATGGCTATTCGAAACTGATGCTCAGCGCGCCGTTGATCGGATTCATCGCTGTGCGCGACCGATACGCCCAGGAACAGTGCTTGCAGGCAAGCCGAATCTGGCAGCGCGCGCATCTATTCGCGACTGCCCATGGACTTGCCGCACGCCCCTGTAACGAGGCCGTGGAAATGGTGGACCATGAGCGGGCGCTGGGCAGACCGGCCTCTCGCGCCGCGCTGCTCAACGAAATCACCGCAGATCCCACATGGCAGCCGACTTTTGTTTTCTATATGGGCGACCCTAAGCTGTCAGCCCACGCCAGCCCCCGCCGTCCGGTTGAAGCTGTGCTCGTCTGGCGGCCCAGATCCCGCGCACGCTCCTCGAACGGGGAGCAGCCTGGGGAACTCCGTCCATCGAGCTGCAACCTTGCCGCTGATTGAGGGCGATTGCGCGCTTGTGGTTATCCATTTTCCTAAGCAGGGCCGGGTTCCGTTCAAAAAGGCTCGAGCGCCGCCACGCGACAAGGTGGAAGCTATTTCCCACAACCCCGTTTCTGGCTAATGATCGGCAATTGTCCCCTTACACCTGCGGGCTCAACAGGTCAATGCAAACTGTACAATTCGGAACAGACTAGTCGGCCCGCATCGTTTATCCTCGCATATCCTAAATCGGGATAGTCGGATTGGTCGGCATTTGTAAATAGATAGTATCTGTATTGTGGTCATGCTACTTAGCGAGAGAAACCAGGGGAGCAATCCTGCTCACTGGAATGCTCTTGGCATCCGGCCAATAACAGGACACGCCGGAAATCTTAGCTGGGCCACTTGGAGAGCGTAAAGTGCGATAAGGAGGTTGGCTATGTTTCGAGCAATTTGTGTCCTCTTCTGTTTCGTCTCAATTCTGATTTTGAGCCCTTTACCAGCCTCAGCGGATTCAGGAGTAACTTACACGATATCTGGGGACTATTCCCCCACCACTTCCGCTTCTCAGCTAAGCGGTCCCTCTGACAATTTCACAATGAGTTTTACGCTTCCGGTGCAGCCAGTCACAACTGACTTTGTCCTCGGGGACGATTTCTACGTTGACGCTCCGATCCAGTATTCCTATTCAGCTAGCAACGGAGGGACGTCGAGCGGACTGGTCTACCTGAGTTATTATTCGCTCAGTTCCAGTTTGCAACCTGGGGGGCTGTTTGTTGACTTTTGCGCCGACGGTCCGACTTGCGCAACTGGCTTAGAGTATCAGTGGAAGGTGCCGGGGGCGCTCCTCTATTCGGGGTTGGAGAGTTCTCCGACGCTGATCCTAACCTCATTCGACTTCATCGGTGGACAATTCCTATTGTATCACTGCACGACCTGCAACAATCTTGACGCAACAGGCACATTCACGGGCAACGTAAACGCAGTTTCGACTCCGGAACCCCGCTCTGGGTTGCTGCTCCTTGTAGGCGTCTCCTGTCTCTTTGCTGCGCGCATCCATCACAATCGGGAGAGAATTCTTGCCAGCAGAGTCGTCCGAAAAAGACTCCAATCGGAAGATTGCGGCAAGCCGCGTTCGTTCTCCGGACGCGCCCTCACGTAGCTAGGTGAAATGAGGGGAGAAGCGACCAAGGCGGCGAATGTCGTATGATCCACCCTACGGAACTGGGGCAGGTCAACTGAGCCAGCAGCCAGACTTGCCAAGTAGTTTGGGTAACCCGACGGCACTCAGCTTCTGGGGAACAACCAGACACCAAAAATTATCAGGCCAAGCCCGAATGCAACTGCGACGACCCTGTCCCCAAAACGAGCCTCGTATTTAGGCAAATCCTCCACCACGGTAGGCCACTCCGCCTCGTTGAATAAATACTTGGCGGTAAAACCTCGAATCACGAAATTCAAGCCCGCGAAGCCAATCAAAATTGAAAATAATATTCGCGAAAGCTGCACACCTGTGGAGGCCTTCATAGAAACTGTGTAGATAGGTATCACGACTTCCTCCTGCGGAGGCAAATTTTCCAAGCCTTGCATTTACCCCTATAGATGAAAATCCAGATCCAAAAGACCCTGCCGTCATGCCAGTGGTCTCCCCACCCTGACATTTCCGCCCAGGGTGGGTTTGCCGTTTTGGCCCTGCATGACGGTGTATGCCGCTGGTTAACCCTGTATCATTTTGGCCTTTAACCGGCGTGCGCTGAAAACCAGCTGAAAACTGATCTGCTTGATTGTCAAGCAAATTCCAGTTGACTCTAAAATTTGTGCTACCACCAAATTCGACAGATTGGTTACATCCGGAAGTCTATCGTCACATCATTGCAGAAGCTTCGGGGGAGGACAATCGGGAGTTTGTTCGGTACGCCACCGGTAAGACAAGTATTTCTCGTGCCGTCAGAGGATTAATCGAAACGTTACCTATAACGGGGCTGATACTTTGCCGACCCGCGAGGATTCGAGTATCGTTCCCCCTTCAGAGGCGTCTTGGGATCCAATACATAGAACGGAGTGGGAGCCTCGCCCGCCGAAGTGACTCCGTCGCTCACTCAATGATCTCCATGCGCTGGTGTGTTTGTGTCCTGTTGTATTCGTGCAACTACGCTGAGGAGGCGTCATGATAAGCAAGCCCAGTCGTCTGGCACTTTCGGGGATAGCATTGGTATGTGCGGCAATCCTCGTTGCCTGCAGTGATAGCACTCCCAGATTGCAATTTGTCACCGTGGCCCCGATTAGCGGGGAGATTTACGTCAGCGGAGGCGGCGGAGCTGGAGTCAAAGGCGCGCTACGTCACGCCCCGAGCCCTGCTCTTCAACAACCTGGTGGAACCACGGGAAGGCGCCCTGCGGCTATCCCCCCGCCTGTGACCGCAACGTGCGGCTCCCTGCAATATGCCGCCACTGCTCTCTTCAGCGACGGATCCACGAAGGACGCGAGCAGCACCGCCACGTGGACTTCGTCAAGCACTTCCGTGGCTACGATCAGCAGCACAGGGTTGGCAACGGGTATCGGCCTCGGCACCACCAACATTGGCGCCACCTTTAGCGGAGTTTCCGCACAAAGCGAACCTTTGCTGGT
>DATMOO010000117.1:0-10060 GCA_035568275.1 Candidatus Sulfotelmatobacter sp. | reverse complement strand
GAGAAACCATACCCCGGCAGGGAGGGTACGACCACGTCAAAGTGCTCGAGCATCGGCAGCATATCCATGTAATCGAGGAAACTGCTGGGCCAGCCGTGCGTGAGAATGAGCGGCACACCCCTACCCGATGCCGCACGCTGGTACACAAAGTGGATGCCCTCCCAGGTGAAGTGGTTGAACGCGTTGAGCTTTCGCTCCCAGCCACGCCAGTCGAACTCGTGGGCCCAATAGGAGACAAGGCGTCGTATCCAGTTCAACTCGGTGCCCTGTTCCCAGCCTATACCCGGTATCTGGTCGGGCCACCTTGCATTGCGCAACCGTGCCCGCAAGTCATTGAGCACCTCATCCGCGACGTGAATTCGAAATGGTTCCACTACAATTACCGCCTCTTGGCCATAGCCACTGGTTAACTGAAAGCGCAGCAACGTCGTACGGGGTCTCGTCGATCACTGTCGACGAATAGACATGGGGCGTTGCGGCCCGGATCAATCCCGTTACGACATAGTTTAGATCACGCCACTCTTCTCCCGGACGATAATGCCCTCTAGCGTGGGTGAATGAGTCTAAGAAACCGACAGCCTTCTTTATGAACAACTCTTCGGTCTGGAGATGATCCCGTCTGGATCACGCAAGCATCAAATAATCCCAAGGGAAGGTTTGCCGACATACCGGGAAGGGTGATGGCTGTACATTGGAGATATGGAGCGCGTGGCCATTATAGGTCGTGGAGCATCAGGCAAATCGACTCTCGCGGTGCGCTTGGGCGAGATCACGGGGCTACCGGTGATACAGCTGGACAAGATCTTCTGGCAGCCCGGACTCAGCGCAACACCTCGCGATCACTGGACAGCAATTCAAGAGAGACTGGTCGCGGAAGAGAGATGGATCATGGACGGTGATCTGGGACCCTACGATGTTGTCGAGATCCGGCTTCGTACGGCGGACACGATTCTTTTTTTGGACTTCTCGCTCCTCCGCTGCGTCTGGCGAGCAATTCGGCGATCGCGCGAGCGCGGCGACTTCTGGCAATGGCTCTTGACGTATCACTGGCAAATGCGTCCAATTCTCATGGAGGCGATCGCAAAACATGCGGCCAATGCGGACCTCCATGTATTTCGAAATCCTGAAGCGCTCAGGGGGTTCGTCGCGAAGGTAACCCGCGAATCAGGGCTTGCATAGGATCGAACTTATGTATGCGAAAATGCAAAACGAAACCATGGAATTTACAGTCGCACTCCTCCAAATCGCGCCCTTGGGAAATAATCAGAGCGGGAATTTGGCAAAAGGGCTGCACTATTGTCGGGAAGCGAAAGCACGCGGCGCAGATTTAGCACTGTTTCCGGAGTTGTGGAATATCGGGTTTAACCCAAGCCCAACTGATTCTGGGGGACGGCAGTTATGGATGAATTCGGCCATAGATCAGTGGAGTGCATTCTTCCAGAGTTTCGCGGCACTGGCTCGGGAATTGGACCTGAACATTGCGATCACCTATTTGGAAGCGCACCAGCCGATGCCAAGGAATACGGTTTCCGTCATCAGTCGGCACGGTGAGGTGTTGCTGAACTACTCCAAGTTTTTCATCTGTGACTTTGGGAAAGGCGAGCTCTTAAAGTCAAACCCAAATTCTCACGACGTCGGATGTGATGTGAATTGCAGCCCTGGCGAGGTGTTCGACGTCTGCACGGTTGTTGGTGCCCAAGGCGCAGTGAAGATCGGTGCCATGATCTGCGCTGACCGAGAATTTCCGGAAGCCGCAGGGCAACTCCTGCTGACCGGCGCGGAACTGATCATGGTACCCAACGCCTGCACGTGGGATGAGATTCGAACTGCTGGACTAAAAACCAGGGCCTTTGAAAATCTCGTGGGCATCGCGATGGTCAACTATCCCGAGCCAGTAAACAACGGCAATTCACAAGCATATACGTGCGCTGCTTGGAGAGATGGGAAGTCTGTCGATACGCTGATCGCTAAGGCCGGAGAGCGAGAGGAGATCCTTCTAGCCACGTTCGATATGGATGAGATACGAGAATTCAGAAGCGAGGAATCATGGCGAATCGATTATCGGCGGGCCGGAGCGGCGAAATTGGCGCGCTACGGCAAATGACAAAATCCGTAATTATCAATCATGCGCCCGCACGATTCGGCTGTTACTCCCGAAATACGGGCATCCGGAAGTAATCGGCTCATCCTAAGACATGAGAACAAGACTTCTAGCCATCGCTTTCGCGGTGACCTCTCTAATCATTCTCCAATCTCAAGCACAGACGGCTGACGCGGGTTTCCCGAAGGGTGAACTATCCACCGCCAAGAATCACACGGGGAATATCTGGCTCAGTGAGCTAAACGTCGGAGACAGCACGTTCGATCCCAGTATTGCTTTAGCAACGTATGATGCTGGTGCAAAGCTGAATTGGCATAGTCATCCGGGTGGTCAAGTTCTATTGATCACGGAAGGCACGGGCTATTATCAGGAACGAGGAAAGCCGGCGCGCATCGTTCACCAGGGAGATGTAATCAAATGCGCGCCGGGCGTGGAGCATTGGCACGGCGCATCCCCGCAGAGTGGCTTTGTCTACATCGCCGTTACACCAACTCGAAAAGGAAAAACAATTTGGTTAGAGCCCGTGAGCGATAAAGACTATAGCAGCGTGAAGTAGCGCCAGTAACAGTTAGAAGATTTGCATCAAGAAGCGCACACTTCTCAATCTTGAGGTATCGGCGCTTGGCTTTGGTTGCATGGGGTTGAGCTATGGAAGTTTGGTTTCGATCTCGCTCCTGATGAAGGTACTACTATGCTTCCATCCATGGCCCCCATTATTGTGGAGAAGTTGGACGGTAAAAGTTCCGATTGGATCGGGAAGGTCAGCGATAAGGAATATCTCTGCTGATGTGAGATTGTCTCCGAAGGGGAGTAAAATTCTACTCAACTCTTCGGGAGCCGCTTTCGGGGTTTGCGCTCGACATTTTCTATGCAGCGCAGATAGGGCTGGGATCAATACTCGAGAGGTAGCCGGATGAACGATCAGCTGCAAACCATCTTGGACAACGATATGAAGGGCGTCTCGCGGCGCAACTTCATCAAGGGAGTCATCGCAGGAGGTGTCGCAGCCTCCTCGGCGACATATTTGTTTCGAGCTTCTTCGCTATTAGGTCAACAACCCCCTGGCCTCGGTGAACGGCTCCTCACTCTCAACGTGAACGGCCAGCAGCGTCGCGTCGACGTCGCGAAGCAGGAGACACTGGCCTGGACGTTGCGCTACAAGCTAGGGCTGACGGGCACCAAGCTAGGTTGCGACCGTGCCGAATGCGGCGCGTGCACAGCGTTGCTGGATGACGTGCCACATTACTCCTGCTCTGTACTGACGCACACCGTCCGCGGCAGAAAAATTCTGACAATCGAAGGCCTGGCTAGACCGGATGGAACACTGCATCCAGTGCAACAGGGCGTCATAGACGAACAGGGGTTTCAGTGCGCGTTTTGCATGTCGGGATTCATCATGTCGGCGGTTGCGTTCCTGAAGACGAATCCGAACCCCACGCGGCTGGAAATGGCGCAGGGGCTCTCAGGAAACCTTTGCCGCTGCCAGGACTATGACAAGATCCTCACCGCAATGATGCGCGGCGCAGAAAACATGAGGAAAGCTCAACATGTCTAGGTCAGAGTGGAAACCTAATCAGCAAAAATTCGGCACGCAGTACAAGTTGATCGGCAAGGACTATCCCACACCCGATTTGTACGCGAAGGTGACGGGAAAAGCGAAGTACGCCGAGGATTTCCGCGTTGATGGCATGTTGTTCTCGAAGCTGCTGCTCAGTCCTGTGCCGCACGGGCGTGTTAAGCACTTGGACGTCAGCAAAGCTATGGCAATGCCCGGCGTGAAAGCAATCCTCACACAGGACGATCTTCCTGCGCCAGCCGACAGCGTGACCGACCTCGGCGTCACAATCAAGGCGAATCCATTGGGAGAAAAAGCTCTCACAAATGAACCGCTGTATCAGGGCGAGCCGGTGCTCGCGGTGGCGGCCGTTGACGAGTACACGGCAGCTGAGGCGATCGAGGCAATCGACATCGACTTTGAACCTCTTCCTTTTGCCATCGATCCGCTGGACACGCTTCGTCCGGGTGGACCAAACCCGCGCACCCAAGGAAACATCTGGGTCCGACCGCCAATGCCGCAGCCGAAACCCGGAGAGAAACCGCCCAGCCCCCCACCGCCGCATATCGAACCGCTGAAGTGGACTGACGCCGATTTCGCCGAAGCAAAACATGGACGTTTGCCGATGGGCAAGGCGCAGGACGAGTGGGTTGTCGGCGACCTGGATGCAGGATTCAAGAACGCTGCATTGGTTCTGGACGAAACATTCGTAACTCCCGATACAAGTCACGAGACCTTAGAGCCGCGCACGACCTTGGCGTATTGGCAGAACGGCAAAGTATTCGTTCACATGGGAACGCAGAGCACAGTGCAGACCTTGGCAAGCTTGGCACGCTGGTTAAACATGGATCAGAGCCAGATCGTGCTGATCAGCGAGTACACCGGCGGTGGTTTCGGTAGCAAAGCCACAGGCTACATCTTCGCGATCATTCCCGCATTGTTGTCGAAGAAAGCGGGAGCACCGGTGATGATGCGCATCAGCCGAGAGGAGGAGCATTTCATCGGGCGAGCGCGTCCTGGCTTCAACGGCAGGATGAGAGTTGGTTTTGCGAAGGATGGGCGGATCACCGCGCTCGACATGTTCGTCATCTGCAACAACGGCCCATATGACGCCGTCGGCGATACGAACACTTCGGGAATCATCGTTTCACTGCTCTACCAGCCTCTTGCCATGCGCTGGCGAGGCACGACTGTCCTCACCAACACACCTCCACGAGGAGCGCAGAGTTCCCCCGGCGGAATGCAAGGAATTGTCATCATGGAAACGATCGTTTCCAAAGCCGCGCGCAAGCTGGGGCTCGATCAGGTCGAAATTCGGAAAATCAATAGCCCCGAGGGTAAATCTCCAGTGGGGCCGGTTAGAAATGGAACCCGGGGGCACTGCACGAGCGCATTCCTGAAAGAAGCGTTTGACCGTGGCGCCGAGCAGTTCCAATGGAAAGAGCGGATTGCGCGGCCCAAGAAAAGCGGAACTAAGGTTCGTGGAGTTGGGGTTGCTTCGAGTTGCTTTGTCGGTGGATCGATTGGGTACGACGGCCTCTTTGTAATTCGACCGGATGGCCGTATTGGGGTTCAATCGGGCATCGGGAACTTAGGCACGGAGTCTCTGACCGACGTGCACCGTGTCGTCGCCGAGGTCCTGGGTGTGCCCTGGGAAAAGTGCGATGTCACCTGGGGCAACACGTCGAAGAATCTGCCTTGGACATGCGTCTCAGGAGGAAGCCAGACCACCCATGCCATGACCCGCGCGGCCCACGCTGCCGCTATGGATGGCAAGCAGAAACTTCAGGAGATCGCGGCCAAGACGCTGGGTGGCAAGCCGGAGCAGTATGAAGTCGCGAATGAGCGTGTTTTTCGTAAGGACGGCGGCAGAAGCATCACTCTGGCACAGGCCGCGCAGCACGCGGTTCAGCTAGGAGGTAAATACGATGGCCACGAACCACCCGAAGACGTGAACAAGTTCACAAAGGCTTCGATCGCGGCATTGGCTGGGCAGGGTCTGGTGGCAGCGGCGAAAGACAAGTACCCGCGCGATGGCCAAACATTCTCCTATGTGGCCAGCTTCGCCGAAATCGAGGTGGACGTCGAAACCGGAAAATACCTAATCACTGACTTTCTCGCCGTGGCCGACGTCGGGACTGTGCTACATCCCAAGTCGTTGTCCGGCCAAATTATCGGCCGATCCATTCTCGGCATTGGTCATGCCATTGGCCAGAAGTGGGTCTTCGATCCTCATTATGGGCATACAGTCTCGCTGCGCTTCTACCACACAAAACCGCCAACGATTCTGGATGTGCCCGTAAATATGCAATGGGCCGCGCTGGATATTCCTGATCCCGAAACGCCGGTAGGCGCACGCGGGATCGGAGAGCCGCCTGTTGGCGGCGGTTGTGGGGCGATCTTAAACGCGCTGTCAGATGCGTTGGGAGACGAGATTTTCCGCCGTGCGCCTGTGAACCTGGACACTATTCTTTCGTCGCTCGAAGCCGGAAGGCCGATGCAGGACCCGCTGACTGCGCACATTTAGCGGTTTGGAATGGAGACATTATGGCAGTCATCCGAGATGTGATGCCCGCATTTCAGCTATATCAGCCGAGTTCCGTCGCCGACGCACAAAAGCTTCTGGAACAGAACGGAGACGATGCGTTGGTGCTGGCCGGCGGACTCGACAGCATGGATTGGCTGAAAGACCGTATCCGGAAACCGAAAGCGGTTGTCGATTTAAGTGGCATCAATGAACTGAGGGGAATTCGCGAGACCGCGGACGGCGTCGAAATCGGAGCTATGACTACGCTCACTGAGGTTGCACAAAGCTCCGTCATTCGGCAGAAGTATGGCCTGCTGGCACAGGCGGCTGAATTGGTTGCTTCGCCGCAAATCCGCAATCAGGGCACAATCGGTGGCAATCTTTCCCAAGACACGCGATGTTGGTATTACCGTGCGGGCTGGCCTTGCTATCGCGCGGGAGGCAACATCTGCTATGCCGACACCCCCGTCGGCAGAAATCGGGAGCACGCTATCCTGCATGCGGAACGCTGCGTGGCGGTGAATCCCTCTGATACGGCGCCAGCTTGCATCGCACTCAATGCCAAGTTCGTTGTGGTGACACCGAAAAATCAGCAGGCGATCGCCGCTGAAGATTATTTTGTCGGACCGGATCTGGACATCACGCGCATGAACATTCTGCGGCCCGGATATTTGCTGACGGCAATTCGTATTCCCTCGACTTGGGCCAAGTCAGATTTCTATTTCGAGAAGGTTCGCGATCGGAATGTATGGGATTTCCCGCTAATGAACGTTGCGTCAGCCATGCGAGTCTCGGGGAGGACAATCCAGGACATTCGGATCGCAGTAAATGCCGTGGCAGCCCGACCTCTGCGGCTGAAGATGGTCGAGGATTCGGTACGCGGTAAGGAACGCAATGCCCCAACTGCTGAAGCGGCTGGAAAGCTGGCCGTTCAAGACGCCATTCCGTTGCAGTTCAATGCTTACAAGATTCCGCTCATGCGAAACCTTGTGAAGCGCGCAATCACAGGAGTCGAGGAGGCGGCATGGGCATCCTAGAGTGGGCAACGAGTCCGTTGGGACAAAGGGTTCCGATTCACATCGCCTGGTTCCTGATTTGGGTTGCGCTGATTGGTGGTCTGCTGTTTCTGATCATCCATGCGATTTACGTTCGCTATTTCGCGAAGCACAAAGAGTTTGCAGTGGATCCAGCAGCGGGAGTAAGCCTCAATCTGCCCGCGCGCATTCCCCGGCACTCCCTGGCTGCGCGATTGTTTCACTGGATCATGGCGGCGGCCATGTTTGTATTGCTGTTCACCGCATTCCTACCCAAAGTCGGAGTTCAATTTAATTGGGTGGCCTATCACTGGATAGCCGGATCGGTACTGACCGTCTCCATTTTATTTCACGTCATTCACGCGACTTTCTATCTGGATTTCTGGTCCATCTGGCCGGATCGGTCTGATCTAGAAGATGCCGCGAGACGTTTTCAGCGCTTCTTGGGGAAGTCTGCCGCGCTGCCCCGAAAGTTCGCTAAGTATCCCTTGGAAAACAAGCTCTATCATGGCGTCGTCATGTTCAGCGGCTTGGCCGTAATCGTCACTGGCGTGTTCATGATGTTTCGTGTGCGCACGATTTTCTTTTCGCGTAATCCATATCTCTTCAGCGACATGACTTGGGGAATGATGTACGCGCTGCATGGCTTAGCCGGCGTAGGCCTGATTACCTTAACGATCGTTCACGTCTATTTCGCCGTGCGGCCTGAGAAACTGCCAATCACCGCCTCCATGATCGTGGGTTCTATGAGCCGCGAATTCTACTTGAAGGAACATGACCCCAGTCGTTGGGTTATCGAGGGCCTGTCTGATCGGAGGCGCGTTGCGGATGGCGATTGACTATCTCGAGCGCAGTGATGTCATCGAAGAGTGCTATGAGTTCCTGCTTGGCTATGCGGCGCAAGGCTTGCCAACTGATGAGGGCAGCGCAGCTGGCCGTGAGGTTCGAATTCGACTGCGACACGCGCGCGAAGCGTTATCCGGATTGGTTGAGAGTTGCAAGCGAGTTGTTATGGAACAACAATTCGAACCCGTCGCACACTACGATGGATTTTGTTCCACGCTGGAGCGCGATGTCCAGAATTCGCTAGCGTGCATCGACTTGGTTCTCGCGCAACCTGCGCTCAGTTCTCAGTTGGTCGACAATTTGAATGCTTCCATCCATTTGCGCGCTTTGCTGACAGATTTGTTTCTCATGGGCGAAGTCTTGCGAACGCGTGTGAAACTCACGGTTGCTGTCGAAGGGCAATAAAGCGCCGCTCTGACCTTTTTTGTTAGGCTCATCAGGGGACGATAGGAGACGCCGTCCGGTGGCCATGTGGATCAACTTGGCGTCGGCGTTCCCTCCAAATTTATGGGCCGCTCAGTGTGGTGTTACGCGGCCCAGCCGTATCGTCCGTTTGGTACGGCCGCGCATCGAGACCTCGATTATTGTCCCCGGCGCCTTTACCGGCGGCACGAATCATTTCGCTCACGCTGGGCCGCCGGCAGACGAGGCGCGTGCCGCTGAATACGAAGCCGGCCCGTACGCAGGGTTTGCTGATCAAGTGCGGACGGGCTTTGCATCCATCGTGCCGGCTGATGCGGATGTCTCGGCGGTTGCGGCCGCAATCGTCAGACTAGTAGATACTCCCTTTGGCAAGGGCACGTTCCGCGTTCACATTGATCCGACCGAGGATGGGGCTGAGGTGGTCAACGCGGTTTCGGATCGCGTTCGCGCTGAACTTCTCCGCCGGATCGGCTTAGGCGATCTGTTGAGGCCACGCGACTTTCGAACCGACGCGCAAGACGCGGCTTGAAGCGAAAGGAGCTTGCATGACAACCTTCGCGCACCCGGGGAGGCTCTAAGGGCTAAAATAAAGTCGACTACAACGATGCATTCCAAGGGTGTCTCTAAGTAGGCGCATCCGCAGATGAAGTACTCCGAAGATCGGCTTCGCTAATGATCACGATCCCTACGTTGGCATGGTTCGCACGTCCAGATAGATCTGAAAACGAGCAAAACGGAGAATTCTCATGTCGAAAGTCTGGTTTGTAACCGGAAGCGCAAGCGGTCTGGGCCGCGACATCGCAGAAGCTGTACTTGCATCAGGCGATCGACTCGTCGCTACCGCGCGGAATCCTCGACGCCTTGACGAACTAGTCGAGAAATATGGCGATCAAATTCGCAGTGCTCCTCTCGACGTGGCCGACGAAGACGCCGCCAGAGCCGCCGTGCAAGTGGCAATAGACGTGTTCGGGCGCCTCGATGTTGTCGTGAATAACGCGGGCTATGGTGATATTGCACCTTTCGAACAATTGAGTTCGGAGCGATTCAAGGCGCTGATCGACACGAACTTCTACGGAGTAGTCAACGTGACCCGCGCTGCACTGCCGCTCATGCGCAAGCAAAGAAGCGGCTGCATACTGCAGATATCGTCCGTTGGGGGTCGCCTGACCCGTCCTGGCAGCACGGGCTATCATGCCGCCAAATGGGCGGTTGGAGGATTCACCGAGTCCCTCGCCCAGGAAGTATCTTCTTTTGGCGTCAAGGTGTGTGCACTCGAACCCGGAGGAATGCGGACGAACTGGGGTGCTCGTGCGAACCAAGACACACCTGATCTGCTCCCGGACTATGAACCATCCGTTGGCGCAGTGGTCGCGGCGCTGAAATCCTATTGGGGCAACGAGATTAGCGATCCGGCCAAGGTGGCTCAGCTCATTCTGCGTCTGGCTTCCTCCGATCATCTGCCCGCGCATCTCCTGCTGGGCAGTGACGCCGTTCAGTACGCGGCACAAGCCCAGGCGACGCGTGATGCCGATGCCGAACGCTGGCGAGAGGCTAGCGTCTCGACAGACGTCGAC
>DATMOO010000116.1:0-10175 GCA_035568275.1 Candidatus Sulfotelmatobacter sp. | reverse complement strand
AGCAGCCCACTCTGACGGCGGCGGGAAGCGCATCGGCTGAAAGGGCGCACTGATGGATCCAGTTCTCCCGCAGCGCAGGCGCAGGTTGAGCAAGGGGATGTACATCATTCCGTCGCTGTTCACCACAGCCAACATGGCGCTCGGCTATTACGCCATTCTCGAGGTGATGCACGCTACTCTCACGGACTTTTGGCACCTCGACAACGCAGCGATAGCGATCGGCTTCGCGGTATTGTTCGACGGACTGGATGGGCGGATTGCGCGTATGACCGGAACCACCAGCGATTTTGGTCGCGAACTCGATTCTCTGGCGGATGCAATTACATTCGGCGTTGCGCCAGCGCTGCTGGCCTGGACCTGGGGTTTCCACCTGATGCCACCCGTGTTGCTAACCCAAGGACAGTGGCACATCAAGCTGACGCAACTGGGTGCCATCGCAAGCTTTCTCTTCGTTATTGCCGGAGCGAGCCGGTTGGCGCGGTTCAACATTACGTCGAATCCGCAACCGTCAAACCCCGGCCGTCCGGGGAAGAAGTACTTCGTAGGAATGCCGATTCCTGCTGGTGCCGGCGTGATTGCCGCTGTCGTCCACTTCGCGGACGGTGACCCGCTGGTGTCCTCGTATACAGCTCTCGCGTGGTCCGCAATGGTCACCACGGTGGGTTATCTCATGGTGAGTACGTGGCGCTTCTACAGCTTCAAAGACATTGATTTCCGCTCGCGCCATCCGTTTCGTTTGATCGTTCTTTTGGCAGCCTTGTTTGCCTTGATCTTTTTCTTCTCACGCAAAGTGCTATTCGCAATCGCGCTACTTTATATGATCTCAGGAGTTTTCTGGCGCTTGCAGTGGATTTTCCGCCGCCGCTCGGGTCCGCCGCCTCCTTCTTACAAGGAAGCTTCGCAAACCTCATGAACGATTTCCTCAAACCAAGTCCGGCATCGACCGGGTTAGCTTCGCGCGGCAAGCTGTACCGTGCCGCGATTGTTGGAGCGGCTTCATTGAAGGGCAAGGAACTCGCCGAGTTGCTGAACGAGCGCAACTTCCCGGCCGCCGATATTCGCCTGCTTGACGACGACGAGTCGCTTGGTCAACTTGAGGCGATGGGCGACGAGATCAGCTTCATCCAGCGTGTCCGCGCCGAGCAGTTCGAACACGTGGACTTCACTTTCTTTGCTTCCGATCAGGAAAGCACGCGTCGCAGTTGGAGAGATGCCCGCGACGCCGGCAGCGCGATCATTGACTTGTCGGCGGTGTTGGAAGACCAGCCGGGAGCGACGGTGCGCTCCCTCTGGATCGAACGCGAGCGAGGCCAGGTGGCGCCGCCGGAATTGCAGCCGGGACCCTGCGTGACAGCGCACCCCGTTGCGGTAGTGCTGGCATTGCTGTTGCTGCGCGCGCGGAAGGCGGGTGTGATCCGACGGGTGGTGGCTACCATGTTCGAGCCTGCTTCGGAGCACGGGCAGCGGGGAATGGATGAATTGCACCAGCAGACCGTGAATCTGCTTTCTTTTCAGCCGTTGCCCAAAGAAGTCTTCGATGCCCAGGTAGCTTTCAACCTGGTTGCGCGGTATGGACAAAAATCGCATCCCTCGCTCGATTCCGTCGAAAGTCGGGTGCTTCGTCACTACCGGTTGATTGCCGGCGCCGACGCTCCCCATCCTTCTCTGATGCTGCTGCAAGCGCCAGTTTTTCACGGGCATGCCCTCGCCCTCTTTTTGGATATGGAAGCTGCGGTGGATGTGGCTGAGTTATCGCGTGCTTTAGCTGGGGACCACGTGGTGGTTACAGGCAGCGACGAGGATACTCCCAGCAACGTGAGCTCCGCCGGACAGTCGGATATCCAGTTGTGGTTGAAACCTGATCCCTTGCAGCCAAAGGGCGTGTGGCTCTGGGCCGCGGGCGACAATCTTCGCATTTCGGCTGTTACCGCCGTGGAATGTGCCGAGAGCATGATGGCGACTCGTCCGACAGGGAAGATTCAATGAAGTGGAGGGCCGTCGCGCTGCTTACGGTCCTGTGCAACCTGGGATGTGGATATCACACCGCCGGGCACTCGGTTCAGATTCCCCAGAGCGTCAAGACGATCGCGATTCCGGCGTTCAAAAATGAGACGCTCACTTACCACATCGAGCAGATGCTGACTTCGTCGGTCGTGCGCGAATTCAACACCCGCACACATTACCGTATTCAGAATGATGCGGCTGACGACCCTGACGCCACACTTACGGGGACGGTTCTGTCGACGGCGGCCACTCCACTTACATACGACACGGCGACGGGCCGGGCTGCCAGCGTGCTGGTGGTCGTGAGCATGCGAGTCCAGCTGACAGATCGCCACGGTAAAGTGCTCTACCAGAATGCGGCGTATCTGTTTCGCGAGCAGTACGAAGTTTCCCAGGACCTCTCCAGCTTTTTCGAGGAAGACACACCGGCATTCCGGCGGCTCTCGCAGGATTTTGCCCGTACCCTGGTCTCCAACATCCTGGAGGGTTTCTAGAGTGAAGAGGCTCTATCTATTGGCCGCGTTCCTGATCCTTGCGACTGCAGGGTGTTATACCGGGTCGCGGCCGCAGCATGTAGGCTCTGCAGCGAAAGAATTTAGTGTGCGGGATTCCGATCATCAGGTAAGCCTGAACCAGTTCCGCGGCCAGGTCGTGGTTCTGAATTTCTGGGCGACCTGGTGCCCGCCGTGCATGCAAGAGCTGCCATCGATGATGGAAATGCAGAACCAGTTGCGATCGCGTGGGGTGGTGGTGCTTGGTGTCAGTATCGATGTCGATGACGACGCGTATCACCGTTTCCTCAAACAGCGCGGCGTGAATTTTGTGACGGTGCGCGATCCCGAGCAGAAAGTCGCCGGCATGTACGGCACGTCCGGTTGGCCGGAAAGCTACATCATCGACCGGCAGGGCGTGCTGCGCCGGAAGGTCGTGGGACCCATCAACTGGGGCTCACCGGAAGTCATGCAGTTTCTGGCCAAGCTGTAGGTTGCTGCAGGTTTACGTGGGGACAGCCGCCATCGGCTGTCCGTCGAGCGAAGCTCGACAGCCAGGGTGAGTACGAGCACGCTACTATGCGAACAAGCTACCCTTTGCTAAAGTCGAAGGCGATGGGTAAGTTGACCAGGCTGGCAGGAACCGAATCCTAATGCGCGCTTTCGCCCAAGCCGATCGTTTTGTGAGCGAGCTTCAATCGCGCAAAATGCGTCCGGCATATGTGTTCGTGGGCGACGAGGCTTTCTTCCGGAAGCGTTTTCGTGATGCCATTCTCGAACACCTGGTTCCCGCCGACCTGCGGGATTTCGGCTTCTTCGAATTCGATCTTGCGGAAACGGATCTGGCCGAGGTTCTCGACCGCGCACGCACGCCTTCGCTGATGGCTCCGTTTCAAGTATTCTTCGTGCGCGGCGTGAAGAATCTTTTTGGCCGCGGCTCCAACGAAGAAAAACTGGCCGCGATCGAGGAGTACTGCAAGAATCCCAATCCCGACGCGCTCGTCGTTTTCGTCGCCGACCACATCAGCATTCCCGCTGACGTCCGCAAGATGGAGATGCAGGACAAGGAACGCTACCAGCGCATCCGCGACACTCTCGGCCAGTACTGCGGCATCGTGGAACTGGCGCGAGTGGAAGAAGGCGATGCGGTGCGATGGATTACGGACTACTGCACCGGCCGCGGAGTGAAGATCGAGGCCGACGGGGCACGCGAATTGGTGGACGCGCTCGGCGGCGACATGATGATGATCTCGAACGAACTCGAGAAGCTGATTCTCTACGTTGGCGAGAAGAAACGCGTCACGCTCGGCGACGTCGAGACCATGGTCCTCGCGGCCAAGCAGCGCTCACTGTATGAATTGACCGATGCGATCTCGAGCAAAGATCGCGTGCGGGCACTGGAGGTGCTCGATGCGATTCTGCTTTCCGGCGAAGGGGAAGAGGCCGCTATCGGACACATCTACATGCTGGCGAAGACCTTCCGCCAGATGCTCGTGATTGTCGAACGCAACGTGCGCGATCAGCGGATGTTGTGGGCTGCGTTGTGGCAGGGCTTTCGGGTTCCGCCCTTCGCCGCCGACGACATCATCAAACAGGCGCGCCGCTACAAGAATCGCCGGGAACTTACGCGTGCGATCCGATTGGTAGCGAGAGCAGATCTGGCTCTGCGCTCAAATCCAGTGAGCAAACGCATGGTGCTGGAGCGGTTGGTGATCGATCTGACTAGCGAGCCGAAATTGGAAACTCCCGGCTGGATGCAGGAACAACTGCCGGTGTAAGGAGTTCATTCGCAATCAGAATCGGCCTGAGCTGACTTACTCCCCCGCTAGACAGGGTTCCGCGCATTGATGTTAAGTCAAGGCGATATCGTCTCCGATCTGAACATTCAGATCCTTTGTTCCAAGCACAACCTGGCGAAGCACGACAGGATTGAGTAGCGGGGTCCGGTCAGCGCTTTGTCTCGTTGGATTGATCAAATAAACTTAAAGTGGGAGGAATCGTGGATATCAGATCGCTACAGAAGCCGTTGAAAGAACAGTATCGCCGCGAGCCGTCAAGCTCTCGAATCACGTTGAGTGCGAAGGGAAGCGAGACGGCGACGCCGTTGTCGTGCTCGGTCGATATCGGTCGAGCGATCTATCAGGCCGAGGCTCACAAGGGAGTCGGTGGCACAGGCACAGCCGCTTGCTCGGGCGATCTTCTCATCGGCGCGCTGGCGGCCTGCGCTCAACTGACTTGTCAATTAGTGGCGACGGCTATGGGCGTGCCGACCCGCAGCATTGAGGTTACTGTGAGCGGCGACATGGATCTGCAAGGAACATTGGGGATCTCCAAGGATGTACCCGTGGGCTTCGAAGCCATTCGTCTACAATTTGATCTCGATGCGCCAGATGCCACTCCAGATCAGCTCCGCGCACTGCAGGAGAAAACGGAACAATACTGCGTGGTGATGCAAACGTTGTTGCATCCGCCCAGGATCGAATCGCATTGGAGCCCGTCCAATTGATGCGACCCGTGATCGGGATGCATCAGAGTACAAGCCATGGTCGACACTCCCGCGTATCTGGCTCGTATCCATTACGCCGGTCCGACGGAAGCAAACGCTGAGACGTTGCGCGCCCTCCACCGCGCGCATCTGGTGGCAGTACCGTTCGAGAATCTGGATATTCATCTTGGCCGAAAAATCACGGTTGACGAAGCGGCAATTCTGAATAAAGTTGTAGTCCTTCGCCGCGGCGGATTTTGTTATGAACTGAACGGCGCCTTCGCCGCACTATTGCGGGCTCTCGGGTTCCGGGTGACGCTGCTCTCGGCTCGCGTGGCACGAGCGAATGGCGGTGAGGGACCGGAGTTTGATCATCTAACGCTCCGCGTCGATCTGGAAGAACCCTGGCTGGCGGACGTCGGATTCGGCGAGTCATTTCTGGAGCCGCTTCGGCTTGAGGCAGGGAGAGATCAACGAGACCCGACCGGAACGTATCGACTCCACGCGCAGGCCGAACGGCTGCGAATGGAAAAGTTCGTGACAGACGGCAACTGGAAGCCGCAGTACTCGTTCTCTCTCGAACCGCGGCGTCTCGCAGAGTTTGCCGCGATGTGCCGTTACCATCAAACCTCGCCCGATTCGTCTTTTACGCAGAACCGCATCTGTAGCCGCGCCACTCCCGACGGCCGGATCACGTTGTCGGAGATGAAACTGATCACGACGAGCAATGGCGAGTGGGAAGAGCGACGCCTTGCGTCAGAAGAAGAGTGGAATTCCATTCTTCGCAAGCGATTCGGGATTCTTCTCTGAAAAAACTACAAGCTCTCCTCCGCAGTCTTGGCAGTGGGCCATCCGGCCAACTGCCCCACTCAAGCCAAAACCGGGCTTGAATGGGCCACCCGCTCGAGAAACGATGAGGCTCAGGCGAACATGGCTGCCATCGGTACCGGACTATGCTCTCTTCCAATGACGACGATCCCAGAGTCGGTCACATGCCATCCGCGCGCCTTGTCAGCCTCGAGATCGTAACCGACTTCGGTGTTCGCCGGGATTCGAACGTTCTTGTCGAGGATAGCGTGCCGCACCCTGGCGTGGCGTCCGATGTCGCAGTTATCCATAATCACGCAGCCTTCGACCGATGCGCCGGTGTGCACACGCACGGCGCGGCCCAGAACGGACTTCCGCGCCAGGCCCCCGGAGAGAATGCATCCTCCCGATACGATGCTGTCGAGCGCCTCGCCGCGACGTCCATTTTCGTCGAACACGAACTTTGCGGGAGGATCGGGATAGCTCGTGCTTCGCACCGGCCACTCGCGGTTGTAAAGGTTTAGATCGGGCTTGACGTGATTCAAGTCCATGTTGGCTTCGTAGTAAGCGTCGATGGTTCCCACGTCGCGCCAATAGGGAATGGAATCCCCAGACTCGCCCGGAATACGGTTGGTCTCAAAGTTGTAGGCGTAAATGGGAGCTTTCCCGGCAAGCTTTGGCAAAATGTCTTTGCCAAAATCGTGATGACTCTTGGGGTCCTTCGCATCCTCATTGATCAGATCCAGCAGAGTGCGGGTCGAGAATATGTAGTTGCCCATCGAGGCATAGACCCGGGTCGAATCGCCGGGCATGGTGGGCGCGTCCGGATTCTTCTCGTGGAACCCCATGACGCGTCCGTCGGCGCCGGCCTCGATCACTCCGAACTCCACAGCATGATGTCGCGGCGCTGGAATGGCGGCGACGCTGACCTCTGCCTGCTTCGCCATATGGAAGTCGATCATGCTGGCGACATTCATGCGATAGATGTGATCGCCGCCAAAGATCGCCACCAGGTGCGGGTCGGATTGCTCTACCAGATTAATGTTCTGAAAGATCGCGTCCGCTGTTCCCTGGTACCACGATTCCGTTTCCGAACGCATCTGGGCCGGGACGTTGGTGATGAAGTGGCTCTTCAGCAGACCGCCGAATTGCCATCCCTCGCTCAAATGCTGCAATAGCGATTGGCTGCGAAACTGGGTCAGCACGTAGATCGAGTGGATCCCGGAGTTGACGAAGTTGCTGAGGACGAAATCGATGATCCGGTATTTTCCACCGAAGGGTACGGCTGGCTTCGCGCGCTCGCGCGTGAGCGGATAGAGCCGGGTTCCTTTGCCCCCAGCCAAGACAATGCCCAGCACCCGTAAATGCAAACTGCCTTGTACGCCGACAGCAGACTGTGGTTCGTGGTTGTTCTCAGTCAATCGGCCCTCCCAAAACAGCCCGGCAAGATGGTATTAAAGCACCTTGGATGCTTCCGGAAAGAACTGAATACACCAAGAAAGATTAGATCCTCAGGAAAATCTTCCTACGATACATCCACAACAGGATGACCCAGAAGGACAGCAGGATCCCGAAGCCATACGCGACCGGGAGAAATGTTGGCCCGGCAATCGCAGCGAGCACTCTGCCCCAATGCCGTTCCAGAGCCTCCCGGAAGAAGCCCTGCATCGTCCAACTCATGACATAAATCGCAATCGAGTTCATCCCCACCACAATCAGCGGGAACGCCCAGCGCCGCCAACCCTTCCATTCGATCAGCGCGTAGAAGCATGCCAGCATGAGCACGACCAGGCCTCCGCTATACAGCGTGTACGACGACGTCCACACCCGTTTCACGATTGGGCAAATTCCAGCCCACTGAAAAATCAATCCAAGCAGAACTAGACCAATTCCCCCGATCACCAGTCCGCGCAACTTCTCGTCGTTCGATTTCTTACTCTTGAGCCATTCTCCCGTGAGAAGCCCAAGGATCATCGTTGCCAGCGTGGGAATAAAACTCAGCGTGGACCAACCTCCTTCATTGAATACAAATGGTTCTTCGCGCGGAAAAAGGTTCAGAAACCAAACGTCGAACGCCCACGACAGATTCGAGTTCTTGTTGAAATGTGATAGAAAGCCGGTGTAGTTGTGCTCCCAGTTTGGGGGAACTCCAACACGCGCATAGTCGAAGTTCGGACCAGGCGCGGGATAGAGTGCGAACGCTCCCCAAAAACAAATCAGGATCAGCAGCGTTACGATGACCTGTGTTCGTACTCGCGTGAATCCCAGCAAGAACAGGAATACGTAGCCGAGCCCGATTTGCGTCAGCGTGTCTTCAAACGTGAAATAGGTTTGTGAATGGTGAATGGATCGCAAAAAGATACCGAGAGCAATTAGCAAAAACGCCCGCCAGGCGGCGTGGCCCAGCAACTGCCAAAAGGTCTGTCCTTTCGCCCGCCGGCTGGCGATCGAGAACGGCAGGGCGGCGCCCACCAGAAAGGAAAATCCCGGCTGGATCAGGTCATGCAGTGAGCATCCCTGCCAGTCCACGTGCTCGGTGTTGAACGCGATTGCGGCCCAGATGGCGCTGTGCGGAAACGATCGCGCTACCAGCGGCAAACGAGTGGCCTCGTTGAGCATCAGCAGCATGATTGTGCCGCGGAACGCATCCAGCGAGAGCAAGCGGCTGGTGCCCTCCGCCTTCGCGACAGGTTCGTGAATCACCACTGCTTCCTGAGGACTTTCGACTTGCGTACTCATGGAAGACTCCTCCCGCAATCTGGATGTCCCACTTCTCCCCGCAGTTGGCAGAAGTGCGGATTGACTTAACCGGCAAACCCCGAGCCTGATCTGGCCTTCCACTGGCCACGCGTAAAATCCGGGAACTTCTGCGACGCTCCGCTTTGTGCAACCGATGTCTCGCTCAGCGGAGTCGGAGCACTCCACGCTGCAGCGTCATAAACATCGATATCAGGCGGCAAGCCCCGCTTCAGGCAATCCATCAGGCGGTAGTTCATGATGTAGTCCATGCCGCCGTGGCCACCCGTTTTGCGCGCCATCTCTCCATTGTTCTTCCACAGCGGATGCTCGTATTTCTCTTTGAACTCGTCAATCTTCTGCCAGTCCTCGTCCTTTTGCCCATCCACAAAAACACGCGGGGGATAGTCGGCGAACAGGCCCTTCGTACCCTGAATCATGTTGAGGCGGCTGTAAGGCCGCGGATTCACAACGTTATGCTGCAGAAGAATTGTCCTTCCCTTCGCCGTCCGGATGATGCTGGTGTTCATATCCCCGCAAATGTACTTCTCGGCGCGCTTGGGATCTCCCTCCGGAAACTTCGATTTCACATACGCGCTCAATGACGCTTGGGCTGAACTCAGCGACACCATGTAGTCGAAGCGGTCGCCGCGATGGATGTCCATGTAATGCGCCACGGGACCGAGTCCGTGCGTCGGATATAGATTTCCGTTGCGCTGCATGTGCGGTACCCGTCGCCACAAGCCTTCGCCTTCGTTCGCGGTCACAATGCCGCGTAGGTCGTGGAGATAAGCCGCTTCACCATGAGTGATCTCGCCGAAGACCCCGTCTCGCACCATCCCCAGCACCATCATCTCCGACGATCCGTAGCAGCAGTTCTCGAGAATCACGCAGTGCTTGCCCGTAGCCTCGGAAGTATTCACCATGTCCCAGCATTCCTGCAACGTTGTGGCGGCCGGAACTTCCACGGCCGCATGCTTGCCATTCTTCATCGCGTCGACGGCCATCGGAACATGCCAGTTCCACGGAGTTGCGATGTAGACAATGTCGAGGTCG
The DNA here is from genome assembly GCA_035568275.1 of Candidatus Sulfotelmatobacter sp. Lineage (GTDB taxonomy): Bacteria > Acidobacteriota > Terriglobia > Terriglobales > Acidobacteriaceae > Sulfotelmatobacter. The sequence goes on along the minus strand of DATMOO010000116.1, from coordinate 596 downwards.
AGCTGATTCAGATTCTTGAAGTCATGGTCACCCTTGCTGAAACCGGCGGGCTTGGGCTGTCCGGCATCAGTCACCGCCTTCTGCGCGTGTTCCACCTTTTCGGGCACCAGGTCGCAGATGGCTTTTACTTCCACGCCCTCGACCGCCAGCAAGTCCCGCAATAAACTCGTTCCCCGTCCGCCGACTCCGATGATGCCGAGCCGGACGCGTTCGTGAGCATCAAACGGAACTCCGATCATCGTGGCGTTCGCGGTTTTCGGTGTAACGGCTTGAAGGTTCTCGCTCAGAATTTCATTCGCAATGACCAGGCCCGCACCACCCATGGCAGTGCGCACCATGAAATTCCGCCGCGAGACGTTCTTCGGTTCCTCGTCCTGTGCCATGTCCTGTAAACCTCCCGCCCGATTTTAGTCCCACGGAGTCTGTGTCGTACCTCGAATGTGTTGAATGGCCGTGGAGTTCATCACCCTGGAAGAGGTGTCTTTCCGAAGCAAGGCGGTGAGGAGAGAGTGGACGCTGCCTCAGTTCTCTGACCCCCTCATTCCGAAGGCGGTTTTCCAAAGTCTATGAAGGGATGTTTCGCGAAGGATCCTAAG
>DATMOO010000115.1:0-35518 GCA_035568275.1 Candidatus Sulfotelmatobacter sp. | reverse complement strand
CATTATAAACCCCCAAAATCTCAAACCACAAAGGACACGAAGGAACACGAAGTAATCTTCCTTCGTGAACCTTCGTGCCCTTTGTGGTTCTCGCTCTTAAGCGCTTACCATCGACCCAATCTTCTCGCCCAGCACCACGCGTCGGATGTTCCCATGCTGATTCAAGCTGAATACGACGATCGGCAGATTGTTGTCCTTGCATAGCGAGATCGCCGTCGAGTCCATCACCTTCAGGCCCAGCTTCAGAACATCCATGTAGGAAATGTGATTGAACTTCCGCGCGCCATCCACCTTCATCGGGTCGGCATCATAGATGCCGTCTACCTTCGTCGCTTTCAAAATCACGTCTGCTTTGATTTCCATGGCGCGTAGCGACGCGGCGGTGTCAGTCGAGAAATAGGGGTTCCCCGTGCCACCGGCAAAAATGACGACACGACCCTTTTCCAGGTGCCGGATCGCCCGCCGCCGGATGAACGGCTCCGCTACCTGATTCATCTCAATCGCCGATTGGACCCGCGTATACACGCCTTGCTTCTCCAACGCATCCTGCAACGCCAACGCGTTGATCACGGTCGCCAGCATCCCCATGTGGTCGGCGGAGACGCGGTCCATATCCTTGGCTTGATGTGCCACACCGCGGAAAAAATTCCCGCCGCCGACCACGATCGCGATCTGCACGCCCACCTTCTGCACGTCAGAGATCTCGGCCGCAATCTCGTGAATACGTTTGGTCTCGACGCCAAAGCCCTGGTTCGCCGCCAGAGCCTCACCGGATAGTTTCAAAAGAATGCGTTTGAAGGCAGGGGTTGTCATCTCTTAGCTTCGAAACACAGGATTTGTGTCAGGTACGTTCGCTAATACTTCGCAATCGCAATAACCGCCATACTTTTCTGTCCAGACACACAGTCTTTGTTCGTCCAGTCCGTTCAGTTTAGCGAATTCCAGCGTTAAATGGAGCGTATCATGGCAGTCGGTCTCGCCTAATTTCTGATCGAGCCAGTCGAAAACCGCTTCGAGGGCCGGTTTGGATGCCGGCAGTTCCTGTTCAGCACGCAAAAGTTCTTCGGTCTTCACAGTCCGACGCAACTGCTTTCGCCGCTCTCGCTCCGCCTTGTGCAAACGGTATTCCTCAAACCGCTGCAGCTAAAAAAAGGCGCCCCGCAGGGCGCCTTTAGCTTACTCGGCTTTTGGCTCTGTAGGTTTGGTGATTGCGATGGTCTCCCCCGCCTCCCCTACCTTGAACCGCGCAAACCGCCTTACGGCAATATTCTCGCCGAGCTTGCCGATCTTCGACGCGATCAGTTGCCCGATCGAGATGGTCTGGTCCTTGATGAAAGGCTGCTCGAGCAGGCAGACTTCCTCATAGAACTTCTCCATCTTGCCGTTCACCATCTTCTCCGCGATGTTAGCCGGCTTGCCGCTCGCGATCGCCTGCGCGAGATAGATTTCCTTCTCGCGCGCGAAGTCCGCCGCCGTGACGTCTTCCTTGCGCACGTACTTGGGATCGCTAGCCGCGATGTGCATGGCGACGTCGTGCAGCAGCTCCTTAAAATCGTCCGTGCGCGCCACGAAATCGCTCTCGCAATTCACCTCGACGAGCACACCAATCTTGCCGCCGGCGTGGATGTAGCTCCCCACCGCCCCTTCGCTCGTCACTCGAGTTGCCTTCTTCGCCGCCACCGAAACACCCTTCTTCCGCAGGATCACGACCGCCTGCTCCATGTCACCTTTGGCTTCGGTCAAAGCCTGCTTGCAATCCATCATCGGAGCCCCAGTCTTCTCCCGGAGATCCTTCACTTGCGCCGCTGAAATATTCACTGTAGTAGTACCCATAAGATTCCTTCTTCGTAGAGACGTAAGCTTGCTACGTCTCTTCTAGCCACATGATGATCTGCCGCTACCGGCAGGAGACGTTGCAAGCGACGTCTCTACAGAAACAACGACCCGCGCCGGACGACCCGCGCGGGTCTATATCAATGCCCGGTTTGTCTCGTACCCTGCAAACCACATCCAGTGTGGTTTTAACTGAGAACTGACAACTGAGAACCGAGAACTGCTTCTACACCGTCTGGCTCTCAACCTTCGGCAGATCCGCGTCTTCGTTCGCCACCGGCTTCTTGTGCGTCCCCGGACCCAGCACTTCTTCCATGCTGATGTCTTCCGCAGGATCCACTCCGGCTGTTTCCTCGCTGTGGTACTCAGGGGCTGCGTCCGCAGCCGCCTGCGCCGCATCCGAAGCAGCCTGCATGTCCGCAACCTGCTTGTCGGTCATCAACTGCGCGCCTTCCGCAATCGATTCCGAAATCTTCGATGTAAACAGCCGGATCGCCCGCAACGCATCATCGTTGCCCGGGATCACATAGTCCACTTCCGTCGGATCGCAATTCGTATCCACCACCGCGACCACCGGAATTCCCAGCTTCCGTGCCTCGCGCACCGCGATCTGTTCCTTGTTGGAATCAATCACGAAGATTGCGTCGGGCAGACGGTTCATATTCTTGATGCCGGCCAGGTTGGCCTGCAGGTGCTTCCGCTCGCGCTCGAGCTTAATCACTTCCTTCTTCGGCAACAGCTCGTAGCGGCCATCCGTGGCCATCTCGTCGAGCTCTTTCAGCCGCTTCACCGACTTCTGCACGGTAACCCAGTTGGTGAGCAATCCGCCCAACCAGCGTTGGTTGATGTAGAACGCCCCGCACTTCTGCGCCTCTTCGGCAATCGCGTCCTGCGCCTGGCGCTTGGTTCCCACGAACAGCACGATCCTGCCGTCGGTCGCCAGATCCTGCACAAACTTCGACGCCTCTTTGAACATCTTCAGCGTCTTCTGCAAATCGATGATGTAAATCCCGTTGCGCTCTCCGAAGATGTATTCCTTCATCTTGGGATTCCAGCGCTTGGTCTGATGCCCGAAGTGAACTCCTGCTTCGAGCAACTCCTTCATGGTGATGGTAGCCAATTAACCTCCTATTTAGTCTGCATCGGGAACTCAATGTGCTTTCCCGATTGCCATTCCCGTCCCCGTACCGGAGCACGGGAAGAATTGAACACCTAAATCGTCAATCGTCTCGCAGCGACGTAGCTTGCTACGTCTCTCTAGCCACGAGCCGGCCTGCCTCCGCCGACAAGAGACGTTGCAAGCAACGTCTCTACAGAAGTTAGCGCTTCGAGAACTGGAACCGCTTTCTCGCGCCCTTCTGTCCGTACTTCTTGCGCTCTTTCCCGCGCGAGTCGCGGCTGACCATGCCCTCGGACTTCAGCTTCTTGCGCAGTTCCGCATTGAACTGCATCAACGCGCGCGCGATGCCGAGCTTCACTGCATCCGCCTGCCCGCGCACGCCGCCGCCCAGCACGCTGGCGACAACGTTGAACGTAGCCGCCGCGTCGGCCGATGCCAGCGGAGATTTCGCCGCCGAGCGCTGCGCCGGAGTCACAAAATACTCGTCGAAAGCGCGCCCGTTGACTTTGAAATCGCCGCTGCCCGGACGCAGATACACACGGGCGATCGCCGTCTTGCGCCGCCCCGTTCCGTAGTATTGAACCAACTCTGCCATGTTTAGCTATGAGCTGTGAGCCATGAGCTGTGAGCAAATGTCTGCTTCCAACTCCGCTCTCCCACTCTTACCTTTCAAAATATTCGGATCTTGCTCACAGCTCAGAGCTCATCGCTCATGGCTGTGTTTTACGAAACCGCAACCTTCCGCGGCCGATACTCGCGCACTTCCAACTTCAAATCCTGCGGCTTCTGAGCCTGATGCGGATGCTTGTCGCCCTTGTACACATTCAGCTTCGACAGCATATGCGCCGCGAGCTTGTTCTTCGGCAGCATTCGCCGCACCGCGGCTTCAATCACCGCTTCCGGCTTGCGGTCCATCCGCTTCTTGTACTCTTCGGTGCGCAGGCCGCCCGGATATCCGGTGTAGTGCTGATACAGCTTCTGCTCCGACTTCATGCCGGTCGTCTTGATCTTCTCCGCATTGATCACGATCACGTGATCGCCAGTATCGATAAACGGCGTATACCGCGGATTCTCCTTGCCCATGAGGATGCGCGCTACCTGTGAAGCCAGGCGCCCGAGCGTCTGCCCGTCTGCATCCACGACGTACCACTTGCGCACAATTTCCCCCTCTTTGGGGAAATACGTTGACATCGGAACTCTCCCAGATTTGAAAAAGGCTGCGAAAGAAAACCGCTCGTTGATTCCCCTGACGAGGACGCCAGGACCATCAGGCGGGCAACCACACTACTGCTAAAGACTTTAATGTACCGAACCTACTCGACCATTGTCAACGCCGTGTTACTCACAGACTGGCATCGGTAACGTATGCTTCGGAGGTTCCCCCATGAAGTTCCCCCATGAAGTTACTCGCCAGACTTTTTGTCGTCTTCGCGGTTCTTTCTCTGCCCGCATGGGCGCAGCACGGCGGCCATGGCAGCCACTCGGTCGGCGGCGGCTATGTTCCGAAACACGGTCCACCTCCTTCTCATGGCACCGTTGCGCGCCCAGCCGCGCCCCAAGCCAGCTTCCGCGACCGCGAAGGACATCCCGAAGCCCCCCATGTCCATCACAACGGCGAGTGGGATCGGGCACGACTACGGGCGCGATGATCCGCGCTTCCATCTCGATCATCCGTGGGAGCATGGTCACTTTGAAGGCGGCTTCGGCCCCGGTCACCGGTGGCGCCTTGGCGGAGGCGGTCCGGGCCGCTTCTGGTTCGGCGGATTCTTTTTTAGCGTCGCGGCTTTTGATGTCGGTTATTGCAATGACTGGCTCTGGGACAGCGACGACATTGTGATCTACGACGATCCCGACCACGACGGCTGGTATCTCGCCTACAATGTGCGATTGGGCAGCTACGTTCACGTCACTTATCTCGGACGATAGCTCTCCGTTGTATTTAGAAATCGAACACAAAGGCGACGCCAATTCTTGTCCGTCCGTCACTGGCAACAACGTTCGCATTTCTTCATCAGAGGTTCGCCATGTGCTGCAACGACATCGGCAGTGGTAACGTATGTCCTCGGAGGTTCTTAATGAAACTGTTTCCCGGAGTCCTTACAGCGGCTCTGATCCTCTCCCTGCCAGCCTTCGCCCAAAAAGACGACCACCACCACGACGTCGGCGGAGGATACGTTCCTCACCACGGGCCGCAGGCCTATCATGGCGACCAGCACGAAGGCGACCGCCACGATGACCACAATGACGATCGAGACCGGCACTCTTACCAGGACCGCGACGGCCATCCGGAAGCTCCACACGTCCACCACAACGGCGAATGGGTTGGGCACGACGTGCGGCGGGATGACGACCGCTTTCACCTGGACCACCCGTGGCAATACGGCCGCTTTCAAGGTGGCTTCGGCCATGGACATCGGTGGCGCATCGAGGGTGGGGATCCCCGCCGTTTCTGGTTTCGCGGCTTCTACTTCGGCGTCGCCCCGTTTGACCTTGCCTACGCCAATAACTGGTATTGGGACCGCGACGATGTGGTGATTTACGAAGATCCCGACCACGACGGCTGGTATCTCGCCTACAACGTACGACTTGGCACTTACGTTCACGTAACCTATCTAGGACGATAGCTGCTATCTAGAAGTTGACCGTGGCCATCTGGCCGCAGTGATCTAGGATGGCCGATCGTTTGTCGTTCGTATTCCGCGAATTGTTCGACGTTCACAAGCCGCGAAGCGGCGATAGAATGCAGCCCATGGCGCAAGCCATGGGTTTGCGATTTCAGGTTGAACAGCCCCAATGGGGCGAAAGACACTCTCCACAATTCTGAGGCATTCCATCATGCCCGCAGCGAAGAAAACCGCGCCGAACGAAGCCCTCTACGACAAACTCATTGCCACAATCCCGGAGATCGAGCGCAAGGGCGACGCCAATCCCTACACCTCGTTGAACGGCAACATGTTCACCCTTCTCCATCAATCGGGGTTGGCGATCCGCCTGCCCGAAGACGAGCGCGAGGAATTCCTCAAAAAGTACAAGACGAACTTGTTTGAAGCCTACGGCACAGTCATGAAGGAATACGTCGCCGTCCCCAACAACCTCTTACCCAAGACGAAAGAACTGAAGAAGTACCTCGAGCGAAGTTATTCGTACGCTAAAACGCTAAAGCCAAAACCAACGAAAAAGACGAAGTAGTCTTTCCTTCGTGAAACTTCGTGCCCTTTGTGGTTACAGGTTTGGATTCCCGTGATACTATTTCCGCCGTTATGCGCCGCCGCATTCTCTTCGCGATCGTCCTGACAGTCGTTGCGAGCGCCTCCATCGCCGTCGCCCAGCGCGATGAAACCGGCCAGCCAGCCCCCCGCTTCCGAGCCAAAACCACCGCCGGAGATCAGTTCAATAACGACTCCATCAAGGGAAAGGTCGTACTCTTCGAATTCTGGACCACATGGTGCAAGTATTGCGAAGAGGAAGCCCCACTGGTCGATGACATTGCCAAGGAATATAGGAGCAAAGATCTGATCGTGCTCGCCGTCAACGTCCTCGAACCCGATCAACGAGTAAAGAAGTATGTGGTGGAACACCCGCGCACCGTTCCCATCGTCCTCACCAAAGACACGAACCTCGCCGCCATGTACAACGCGCAGGTGTATCCCATCTACGTAGTCGTTGACCGCGAGGGTAACATCGCCGGCGAACAGCGCGGTGCTGCCGGAGAGCGTGGCCTTCGCCGCATGCTCCGCCGCGCCGGCCTCGAGTCCGAATAGCAACCCGCTCCACTCCCGGAGGTCCCATGACCAGACACACGTATGAGCTCGCCGCCTCTATCTGCGGATTTCTTGGTGGCGCGATCTTATCTCTTGACGCGCTCTTCGCGGTGCGCCGCGCCCGCTCGGAACGCGGTAAGGAAGCGGTGCGAGAGGCCGTTCAGAAGGCAAAGGGTGTCTACGTCGATGACAACGACCAGGTCCTGACTTCGGCTTATGCGTTGCAGCTATTATTCGCCCGCAGAGTCGCCGCCGCAGGCCGCATCGGTTTCGGCCTGATCACAATCGGGTTCCTCATGGATTTGATCTCGAAATGGTAGTCGCTAATCCCGCTCTTCCTCAATGTTGAGCAGGTCGAATAGCGTCGCGCCGGCAAAGTTGGTAATGTTTCGGCCGGCCTCGTCCTGCCCATCGGGTACCGACTTGTCAGGACGGAACACGACTGTGAAATCGCCGATGAGGGGAAGGCAGCAGGTGTCGTCGGTGGGATGATGTTCGGGAGCCTGGGTGATACTGCCGTCGAGCAGCCCTTTCACCACTTCGTCAAGCCGGGCTTGCAGTTCCTTCTCCCCGCCCTCCAGCGCCTCAAACAGACTCGCCAGCTTGCGATCAAACCTGCCGGCGCTGCGTAGCTCTCTTTTCATGACGCTTGCTGGAACTCCGAGGTGTCTCCCCCAGGCGGGATAATAGCTTCATCAGCATCGCCTCGACTACCGTCTCGACGTCGTGACGCTGCGACTCGGTCAAGTGCTCCGCTTCCGGCTCGGCCACACTCGGAGCCTCGCCCTTGCGCAGCTTTTCCACGTGCTTGCGAAAATCACCTACGCTGCGAATCAGCGTGTACCGGCCCTCTTGAATGTCCTGTTTCGCAGCGCTCTCTTCCTGCCGCGCTTCCGCCGAGCCGACCTTCACGATCTTCGCCGGGTGTAGCTGTACTCCACCCTTGCCGTTCGTCGAGAATTCCACAATATCGCCCAGGTTAAGCCCCATCTGTTCCACCACTGAAGCCGGCAATGTCACTTGGTTCCGTTCCCGCAGGCGAGCATATTCGCGTGACATAGCACCTCCTACTTATGGAGATGCTAGCAGAAATCAGAATTTCGTACAATCAGAAATTCAGAAACAACTACTCGTACGCCAGAGCATCGATGGGATCTCTCTGCGCCGCCTTGAACGCAGGATAAAGGGCACCCAGCACGGCACCGACGGTCGCAATCGCAGTAGCCCGTAACACCCACCAATTGCTCCAGAACAGCCTCTGCACCGGACGCTCAAACATAATCACCCGCCGCGTCACCAGGCTGATGATAATCCCCGCGATGATCCCTACGATCGCGAGCAGCAACGTCTCCCGCAGCACTACATTCACGATGTACAACTTCGTCGCACCGAGCGACTTCAGAATCCCGATCTCACGCGTCCGCTCCATGACCGCCGTGTACATCGCCTGAAAAATCACCAGAAACCCAACGATGACGGCGATTCCAATCACAATTTCGATCGCCACATTGAAACCCGGCAGATTGTCCGGCGTCATCATCGACAAGTACTCCGCCATCGAACGGACCGTATACTGCTCCATACCGGGCCGTTCTTTGATCGATTTAGCGACCGCATCAATGTTCGCTGGATCATCCAGCTTGAGGTAGAAGACCGACGCTCGCCTCTCCGCACCGATTATGTCTTGCATAGTCGTCAGGGGAAGAAACTTCCGTCCACCTTTTCCGTGCGGAACGATGCCGGAAATCCGGAACGAATGATTCAGCACCTCGATTGTGTCGCCGACCTTCTTGTGATTCATTCCGGCGTAGAAATCATCGACGATCACGTCATTGGGGCCCTGGAAAGGACCGCCGGAGAGATAAACGAACTTGGGAGGGAGGCCATCGTAGGTCGCCAGGTCGATGCCGTAAACGATCTCTAGAGGCTTCTGGCTGAAGGCCCAGATCACCGGTGCGGCGACGTTAACGTGGGGCATCGGCTGCAGGATGTCTCCCACCTTCACCGGCATTCCCGCGCCCGACATGCCCGGCAACATTGCCGACGATGGCGGGGTGACCATTACGTCTGCTCCTACACCAAGCTGGCTCTCCTTGGACCCGGTCAGATAACCGTAGAAGACCGCGACCACCAGCAGGATCATCGCCACTTCGAGCGCAACCGCGCTCATGGTGATCAGCGACCGCGTCGGCCGGTGCACCAGATTCGCCACCACCATCTTGTTCATCATAGAAGTCTGAGGGTGCCCCATCCTTGTCGCGCCTTGTGCGACAGGGTGGGGATTTTGACTTTCATTTAAGTGAAGCTACTGCTGGTCCGGATGCTGTTTCTCCAGCGGCACCACCAAGGTCGACTGCGGACGCTCCAGATGCACCACCTGCGCCCCGGCCGGCTGTTCCAGGACGAACTGGTCCTCCCGAAGCGGCACATTGATATCCAGTTTCAGAATGTTCAACGTGATGTCGTATTCCTCCTGCGGCCGGAAGATCTCAATGCGCGAGGGAAAGCTGAATCCGCCGTAATCCTTGTATTCGGCATACCGTGCGTCCGTCGCCACCTTGCCATCCTCGGTGTAAATGAACTGCTGGTGCGGCTTCAGATCCGTGCGCCCGAAAATGATCTTGCGCTCCAGGATCCATCCCTCGCCCGATTTCTTGATCACCGTCAGTTCGTAGTCCTCCTGCAAAATGCGGTGACCCTTAGCATCGTGCATGGTCTCGTATCCGTTTTCCAGCACAGCAATTTCATTACTCGGGTCGATACGCCGGATCAGCAGCGCCTCATAAATATTCTGCGGACGGATGCTCTCCATCGGCTGATCGGGATTCGTGGTCGCCACCTGATTCTCCCCGACCACGAACTTGTTCTTCGGAGGAATCCATAGCTTGAAATCCCGTCCATCGCTCACCATGTCGAACGCCGTCGTGCGCACGAACGGCATCAGTCCGATCATGTGCAATTCGTCCGGTTTCTTGGCCAGCACGTATCCCCGGATTTCTTTGTAGTCGGTAACGTGCCCCTTTTTCATTCCGCCGGCAGAGCTGTCGATGTCGACCGTAGCCTTTAGCGTGCGGATCGCCTCGGACTGCTGATTGATGGCGTCGATCAGGCCCTGTTGTGTTGATTCCTGCAAGGGTGTCTTCGAGTACCGGTCTTCGACCGGACGCGTGCGGAACAGGCACCCCGTGGTAGGTAACAGCGCCAGAAACAAGGTCAATGACAAGAAGGGCGACTTAAGTCTCATGAATGTACGAACACTGCCTCAAATCATTTGAGTATACCGGATTCCAAAGGGTTCAAAACCGTCGTGGCTCACTTTCACTAGTGTCCTTGTTGAGGCAGACCCCTTTAGATCGAACCAATTACGAGGGTGCCCACCCTTGTCGCGTTTGGTGCGACAGGTGGGGTCTTTGACTTCGTCAGTGTTCCTCTGTGGTGAGTTCCTCAGGTACTCCAGCCCCTTCCACCCAAAAGCCGTATCACCAACGTCAGCCCGGATGCTCCCCCGCCTCGTCTAAACTGTCCCTAACGTGAGAAGGCTCGTCTGGCTAATCCTGATTGCGATCATTGGCGCAGGCAGTTGGTTTGCCTGGGCGGTCCTGACCCCGGTCGAACCATCCGGCCAGACCTTTGTCATGCTCCGTCCGGGATATTCCACGCGCCGGATTGCCACCGAATTGCAGGGCGCGGGCATAATCCGCAGTAAAGAAGCGTTCATCCTGTGGCACTATTTTCGCCGCCGCCGCTCTCTGAAGGCCGGCGAGTACCTGTTCGACAAGCCTGCCAACACTATTGGCATTCAGAAGCGTCTCCGCCGGGGCGATGTGTACTTCCACACCGTTGTCGTCCCTGAGGGCTATACCATGTTCGACATCGCCCGCGCGGTCCAGGACGCGGGCCTGGGTTCAGCCGAGGATTTCCTGAAAGTAGCTCAGTCCGATACCGCTCTGATCGTCGATCTGGATCCCGCTGCCAAATCCCTGGAAGGCTATCTCTTCCCCGAAACCTACGAATTCACCCGCATGATGACCATGCACGATATGGCCGCCGCCATGGTCAAGCAGTTCCGCCAGGCCGCCTCGCAAGCCGGGTTGCTTCCCAACTCCGCCTTAGGTATGACGGAAGGAACTGATCCATCGCGCCCACTGCATGAGCTTGTAACCATGGCTTCCATCATCGAAAAAGAAACCTCTGTCCCCGCCGAGCGTCCTGAGGTGGCCAGCGTCTACTTCAACCGCCTGAATAAACGGATCGCGCTTGACGCCGACCCCAGCATCATCTATGCAGAACTGCTGGCTGGAACGTACCAGGGGGCGCTCCATCACGCCGACATGAGCTTCTCGTCTCCGTACAACACCTACCGCAATGCCGGACTCCCGCCCGGCCCCATCTGCAATCCCGGACGCAGCTCCCTTGAAGCCGCCATGCGCCCCGCCGAAACCGATTACTACTACTTCGTAGCGGATGCCCAAGGGCATCACCGTTTCGCGCGGACCATGGAAGAGCACAATAAGAACGTCATTGCGTATCGCAAAGCCATGCACGGTCATTAAAACTTTCAGCCTGTGGCGATCGCAGAAACATCCCGGCCCCTTTTGCATTCCTCTATGCGATGGAAACTGCGGCACATACCGCGTCCAACACTTTTTCGGATTTGGCACTCTAAATTTCAGTGCACGAACGCTACTTCAAGAAGCTCTGCGATGACCTTCGGGATTCGGAAGGTGAAGAGGATATCCGGCAGGCGGCCGCAGCCCTTCGACGTTATATGCAAGATCAGCAGTTCATCCTCCGTCGGCGGCTACTTCCTTACGTCGAAAAGGCGTTCCTCGCCACCATCGAAGAGCGCGAACCTAGTTAAGCTACTCGACTGATACCCGGCCATAGCGTCCCTGGATGGGCTGTATAATCCGAGCGCAACCATGGGGCTTCCCTCCGGCACAAAACTGGGACCGTATGAGATCGGAGCGCCGCTGGGCGCGGGCGGGATGGGCGAAGTGTACCGCGCCCGCGACACGCGCCTCGACCGCAGCGTTGCCATCAAAATTCTGCCTCTGCATCTGGCCGATAAGGCCGACGCCAGCGAGCGCTTCGAACGCGAGGCCCGCACCATCTCTTCGCTGAACCATCCCAACATTTGCCAGCTTCATGATGTAGGCACCCACGACGGCGTTCGCTATCTCGTGATGGAGTTGCTGGAAGGCGAAACGCTGGCCGAGCGCTTGCGGCGCGGGCCGTTGCCAATGGAGCAGGTGCTTCGCTACGGCGCCGAAATCGCCACGGGCTTAGGGGCAGCCCACCGCTGCGGCGTGGTGCATCGTGATCTGAAGCCCGGCAACATCATGCTCACCAAGTCGGGTGCAAAGCTGATGGACTTCGGCCTGGCCAAGGGAATGACTTCACCGAAAGCGGTCTCGTCCGAACTCACAGCGACGCTCACCCGTTCGCATGCCACTCCACTGACGCAGCAGGGGACCATCGTCGGAACCTTTCAGTACATGGCGCCCGAACAGGTGGAGGGCAAAGAGGCTGACGCGCGCAGCGACATCTTCAGTCTCGGCGCAGTGCTGTACGAGATGGTCTGCGGCAAGCGGGCTTTCGAAGGCAAGACGCTGGTCTCGGTCGCGGCATCGATTCTGGAGAAAGAGCCGGAGCCGATCCGGACACTTCAGCCGTTGACCCCGGCATCGCTCGAGCGCGCGATCAAGAAGTGTCTCGCGAAAGATCCGGATGAACGCTGGCAGAGCGCCGGCGATCTGGCAAGCGAGTTGAAATGGATTTCCGAAGGATCTGGGTCGCTACCAGCTGTTGCAAAACCCGCGCCGGCAGGAGGTATGCGGGTCAGCGAGTGGCTGGCATGGATGTTCCTGGCAATGGCCGTGATCGCCGTCGTCGTTCTCAGCCTGGTCCTCGGTTTCTTGGGCGGCAACAAGCCGGTGGTGCGCACACAGATCGCTGCCCCGGAGAAACTGCAGTTTAATTTCGTTGGTGACAGTGGCGGGCCGCCGGTGATCTCTCCGGACGGCAAAAACATTGTGTTCGCGGCCAGGTCCGACGGAAAGAATCAGCTCTTTGTCCGTGCCCTGGACAAGCTCACGCCTGAACCGATCGCGGGTACCGAAAAAGCGAGCTTTCCTTTCTGGTCGCCCGACAGCCGCACGATCGCATTCTTCGCGGATGGCAAGTTGAAGAGGACGGATATCGCGGGCGGCGCAGCCCTTACGATTTGTGACGCACCCGTGGGGCGCGGCGGCAGCTGGAGCACGAATGGCACCATCGTATTCTCTCCGCGATTCACAGAAGCGCTTTTGCAGGTTCCAGCCACGGGCGGAACTCCGACACCCGTTACAACGCTGTCGGACAAATTCACGACTCACCGCTGGCCGTGGTTCCTTCCCGACGGCCAACACTTTCTATATCTGGCCGCGAACCATGCCGAAACCTCGACCGCGAATACGGCGGTCTTCTGGGCCTCGCTCAACGGCAAGGACAATAAGCTCTTGTTTGCCAGTCCATCCAATGCCATCTATGCCTCGAGACATCTGCTGTATGTGCGGGATAGTACGTTGATGGCTCAGCCATTCGACGCGTCGTCGGGAAAATTTAACGGCGAAGCGGTCGCCCTGACCGGCGATGTGCAGGTCGATGGAACGGTGTGGCGAGGCACGTTCGACGCATCCGACACAGGAACTCTCATCTACCAGCCCGGCACGACGGCCGCAGGGATGCGGCTTACCTGGTTCGATCGCACCGGGAAAGAACTCGCCAGCATCCCCGGGCAGGAGTCCTATTACCGGGTCGAACTCTCGCCCGACGATAAAAAAGCTGCTGTCACGATTGGTGATCCGGCAGGCGTGATATGGATTTATGACCTGGCGCACCATAGCCGATCCCGTTTCACTTTTGGAAATGGAACATACTCGAGCGCAATATGGTCGCGGGACGGGAAACAAATCGCATACATGGCCGGCGATCCTGCCAATGTCTATAACCGCGACATCGTCGTCAAAGCCGCAGACGGTTCGGGCAACGAGCGCAAGCTTCTGAATCTCGGCGCCACTCAAAGTCTTCAGCAGGTTCTCGATGACTGGTCACCCGACGGCCGCTACCTGATCTATGACCTGGGAACCATTGGCCAGAAGACAGGAGTGGATATCTGGGCTCTCCCTTTATTCGGCGAGAGCAAACCATTTCCTTATATCGCAGGTCCGGGAGATCAGGCCTTCGGCCAGTTTTCTCCCGACGGGAAATGGGTCGCCTACAACTCCAGCGAAACCGGGCGGGATGAGATTTACGTCGCGCCATTTCCGTGGACGGGAGCCAAGTGGCAGGTCTCGAGCGCCGGTGGTCTTCGGCCGCGCTGGCGACGCGATGGAAAGGAAATCATCTTCCAGGTTCCAGGCACCGGCCGGATGATGTCGGTCGAGACCAACACGCATGGGTCAAGCTTCGAGTTCGGGGAGATCCGCACGCTGTTTGAGGGGTATAACTTTTCTCCCAGTAACGCGAGCGCGCAGTGGGCACTCTCCAGCGATGGCCAGCGCATGCTGAACATTACCACCGGCGCGACGGGCACCTTGCCGCTGACGATGATTCAGAGCTGGACGGCGGAGCTGAAGCAGAAGTGAAGTGTTTCCGCCCTGTCGCCGCCGGTAGTTTTGTCATTCCGAAACGGCGTCAGCCGTTGAGGAATCTGCTTTTTGCCGGCGGCGTCACATTGCAAGCGACAGCAGACTCCTCGCCGTCGGCTTCGGAATGACAGAGTTTTCGTCGCAGAACCACAGCATCGTCGGAATCCTCCCTCTGCGTGTAAAATCCAGAATTCTATGAAAGCCATACAAGTCCAGCAAACCGGTGGACCCGAGGTGATGGAAGTGGCGGAATTGCCGGTTCCCGGGCCGAAGGCGAATGAAGCGGTCGTGAAGTTGGCTGCTTCGGGCGTGAACTTCATCGACGTCTATTACCGCGAGGGTCGCTACAAGACGACCCTTCCATTTATTCCGGGCCAGGAAGGCGCCGGGCAAGTCGTAGCCGTTGGCTCGGACGTGAAGTCCGTAAAGATTGGCGACAGCGTCGCCTGGACGATGACGCTGGGTTCTTACGCGGAATATGCGGCGGTGTCCGCCGACCGTCTGGTGCCGATTCCCCCCGGCGTAACCGATCAGCAGGCTGCGGCGGCAATGCTGCAGGGGATGACCGCGCACTATCTGGCTCACGATACGTATCCGCTGAAGCGCGGCGAGACAGCGCTGGTGCACGCGGCGGCCGGCGGCGTGGGATCGCTGCTGGTACAGATGGCGCACAACATCGGCGCCCGCGTACTCGCAACCGTATCGACCGAGGAGAAAGCAACGATAGCGCGCCAAGCGGGAGCCGACGAAATCATTCTTTATTCGCAGGTGGATTTTGAAGCCGAGACCAAGCGGCTGATGGGTGGAAACGGTGTCGACGTTGTATATGACTCGGTGGGCAAGACGACGTTCGAGAAAGGATTGAACGTGCTGCGTCCGCGCGGAATGATGGCATTGTTTGGCGGATCGAGTGGCGCCGTGCCTCCGTTTGATCTGATACACCTTTCGCAAAAGGGATCGCTCTACGTAACGCGACCGATGTTGGGAAATTACATTGCCACTCGTGAGGAACTGGTTGCGCGGTCGGGCGCCGTGTTTGCAATGATCGCGTCGGGAACACTGAAGCTGCGGATACAGCATACGTATCCGCTGGCCGAGGCGCAGCGCGCGCACCGCGAACTGGAAGGCCGGAAGACGATGGGGAAGTTGCTGTTAATCCCGTAATTTTTGTTTCTGTCATCCTGAGCCGCAGCCTTTGGCGGCGAAGGACCTGTGTACTTGCTGGCAGCACCGGCGCCGCCGGCAAGTACATAGGTCGTTCGGCCCGCAAGAAACGCGGTCAGGATGACAAGCGTTTCGAGAGCGGATAAAGGGACCATCATGAAAGCAATCCGTGTGCAGCGCACTGGCGGGCCCGAGGTGATGGAACTGGCAGAAGTACCCGCGCCTCAGGCGAAAGCTTCAGAGGCAGTCGTCAAGGTCAACGTCGCGGGAGTGAATTCCATCGACGGCCAGTTCCGCGACGGCCGTCTGCGCACGCTGCTGCCTTTCATTCCCGGGCAGGAAGGCGCGGGCGTTGTGACCGCAGTCGGTCCGCAGGTGAAGGCGCTCAAGGTAGGCGACCGCGTGACTTGGAGCGGGACGCTGGGATCGTACGCCGAATATGTCGCCGCTCCCGAGGAACATCTGGTTCCGGTACCGCCGGCGATCAGCGACGATCAAGCAACCGCCGCGATGATGCACGGGCTCACCGCGCACTATCTGGTCACCGACGCGCACAAACTCAAAGCCGGCGAAACTGCGCTGGTGCATGCCGCGGCCGGCGGCGTTGGTTTGATGGTCGTGCAGATGGCGCACGCACTCGGGGCGCGCGTAATCGGAACCGCGTCGAGTGACCAGAAGGCGCAACTGGCACGCGAAGCCGGCGCTGACGAGGTGATCGTCTTCACTCGTCAGGACTTCGAGACGGAAGTGAAGCGGCTCACCAATGGCAAGGGCGTAGAAGTTGTATACGACGGAGTCGGCAAAGCGACCTTCGAGAAGAATCTGAACGTCATGCGTCTTCGCGGGATGCTCGTAGTCTACGGCATGTCGAGCGGAGCCGTGCCCCCGGTGGACCCGGCGAAACTGTCAGAGAAGGGATCGCTCTACATGGCGCGCACAACGCTGGCGCATTTCACCGCGACGCGACAAGAATTGCTGGCCCGGACCTCGGCACTATTCAGCATGATTGCCGACGGCAGCCTGAAAGTGCGGATCGCCAAAAAGTATCCGCTTGCCGAAGCGGCGCAAGCACATCGCGACATGGAAGCGCGCACACTGGCGGGAAAACTCCTACTGTTCCCCTAAAAAGCTCATGTGGGGACAGCCGCCCTCGGCTGTCCGGCCGAGCGAAGCTCGGCGGTTTGGGCGCCCGGGATATGAGGACAAAGGCGCTACTGAGCTACAGCCGGGCTGCGCCCGGCGGACAGCCGAGGGCGGCTGTCCCCACATTTCATCCCCACTTACCCTTTGCGAGTGTAGCCTCTTAGGTATCCCGGCACACCCTTTCCTGCCAATAAGTTTTCGTCGCGAATCGCCTCTCCCGCCTTCATCTCCAGCGGCAAGACTCCGGCCCACGTAGGGAACGCTAAGTCCTCCGCGTCATCAATCGGAGGCCCAGTCCGCACCTTCGCCGAAAATTCTTCAATCGGCACCCGCAATACCGACGTAGCCTTCAGTTCGCGCTCGTTGGGTTGGCGTGCATCGTCCCAGCGTCCGGGCAGGATGTGTTCGGAGAGAACGCGCAGGGCTGTAAGCTTCTCTTCCGGATCGTCCACCAGCGTAGCCTTCCCCAGGATCACCAGCGACCGGTAATTCATCGAGTGATTGAACACGGAACGGGCGAGCACCAATCCGTCCAGCAACGTCACGGTCACGCACACCGCGACCCCTTCTTTCATCTGGCGCAACATGCGGCTGGCCGCCGATCCGTGGATATAAAGGTTCGCATCTTTGCGGCCGTAAGATGTCGGGATCACAAACGGCTGGCCATCGACCAGGAAACCCACGTGGCAGATGAATCCTTCGTCGAGAATGCGGTACGCGGCCTCGCGGTCATAAACACCGCGCTCGGATTCGCGGACTACACGCGTCCGCTGGGTTGGCATCTGAGTTTCAGACATGGAGGAACGAACTCCGGGGCTAGCGCCAAGGATGGGTGAAACAAAAGTGTAACATCGGCCTGGGTGGCAGGCGTCAGACCTCAGACCGGAAACTCTGTCGCAATCCGGAGCGACCATGAACGTTTGTTAGAGTCGAGCCCAAATCTGCTGCTCGAAGCCTGCCGTTCCAAACCCTGCCGTCGCGGCTAGAGTGTATTCTGTCCCTGCCCCTGCTCCGCTGCTTAGAAAGATTTATGCGTTTTCTTCTTTGTGCCCTCCTCATCCTCGCATCCGTCGCCAGTCGTGCGGCTGAAATCAGGGGCAAAGTTACGAATGCGCTTGGCGGAGAAGCATTGGGACAAGTGCAAGTCTCGGTGCTTGGAACAAAAGTTAGCGTCATCACCTCGCCCGCCGGTGGGTTCACGATCCCAAGTCTCGCTCCCGGAAAATACATTCTGCGGTTGAATGCAGTCAGCTACCGACTTCTGACCGTTCCCTTTACCCTCGCGACCGATGCCGACATCAAGGAGTTTTCCATCACTATGGTGCCCGACAACTTCCATCATTCCGACAAGGTGGAGGTGCGCGGAGATCTTTTCCAGGTTTCCGATTCTCCGGCGACCACGGAAATGAATCTAACCAGCTCGGAGATCCGTGAGACTTCGACCGTCTTTGCCGACGATCCATTTCGCGCCGTGCAGACGCTGCCCGGAGTTTCGGCAGAGGGCAACAACGAGTTCTTCGCAGAATTCTCGGTCATGGGTGCGGCGTTCCCCAGCGTAGGCGTTTACATCGATGACGTGGTTGTGCTCAATCCATTTCACGAGATCGGCAACTTCAGCGAGGGAGCCTCGCTGGGCGTGCTGACCAGCGAAGTGGTGGAAGAGATGAAGTTGCTGCCCGCGGCGTTTCCCGAGCGCTATGGAGACGCGGACGGCGCGGCCCTCGACATTCATACCCGCGACGGCAGCCGCAGCGCCCCATTGTTCCGAATCACCGCCGGAATCGCTGCCAGTGAAATTCTCGGCGAAGGCTGGTTCAACAGTTCGCGAAAGGGATCGTGGCTGGCTTCAGCGCGCAAGAGCTACATCAACTATCTGATCCATGGCCGGATACAGGACGCCGCCAACGTGGGATTCGAAGACGCCGACCTGAAGCTGAGTTATGACCTCACTCCCCGGCAGAACCTGAATCTGTTTGTCACCCAGGGTCACACGACCATGTCGATGAACGATCAGGCCGCGCTCGAAAATGTTCAATACGCCAGCGGCAACAGCGATTTCACACTCGCTCGTGCAGGATGGCGTTGGGCTCTCAGCCCGCGCTTGCTGTTGGACACTCGCGCCGCCTACATTCGCGAGCCCGATGAGCTCTTCAACAACGTGAGCACCTTGCTCACCCAGACGGACCATCGGGAGTGGGTAGGTGGTGCCGGAGTGTCGTGGGCCTGGGCCCAGGATGACGTATTGCAGGCGGGTTTATCCGAGCGGCGAATCCGCGACAGTGAATATCAGGTTGGCATCAGCAGCAGCGGCCAGCTGCAGCCGTTCTCGTACGCCGGGTCAGGATTACGCCAGACCGGGTACGTCGAGCAGGCTTCCGGATTGCTCCACGGTCGGCTCCATGTTCTTGGAAGCCTGCGCTGGGAGCGGTTTCAGGAATATCTGCCGCAGCAGTTCTCACCGCAGATTTCGCTGGCACTGCGAGCGGCGCGCAACACCGAGCTTCAGTTCGCCGCGGGAAAGTATGCGCAATTCTCCAACTTTTCCTTCGGTCCGCCCCCGGGAGAATGTATAGCCGAAGCCCCGCTTCCGGTGAAGTCGGAGCATTACAGCGCAGCCGTCGAACAAAGGCTTGGCGAGAACGCGCGGGTCCGGCTACAGGTTTTCGAGAGACGAGGCTTCTTCTCTGTGGGCGTGACGCCTCCCGGCCAGTTGGACTCCACATCGTGCCCGGTTGTGCAGCCGGATTCGGGCGGCACCTTCAAACGGGATTTTGCGCGTGGCGCACAACTAATCCTGCAAAGGCGTAGCGCCAATCGCTTGTCAGGATGGGTCGGATATACGCTGCTGGCGGCCAGGGAGCGTGAGTATCAGATCGCGGTGCCGTTTCTGCCGTTTTCGCAGTTGTCGAATTCCAATTTTTACTATTCCACACTTGAGGACCAGCGTCATTCACTGAGTGTGTTCGCCACCTACCGTCTGCGCCCAACGCTCAATCTCAGCGGCAAGTTCTTATTTGGATCGGGATATCCGGTGCCGAGCGGGACCTTCGCGCAGATCGGCAATGGGCAGTTCATCCCCACCGGGATCAACACCGCGCGGCTTGGCGCTTATCAAAGGCTCGATGTCCGCACGGATAAAGACTGGGCCTTCCAGCGATGGAAGCTCACGTTGTATGCCGAGGTATTGAATCTGACGAACCACTACAACGGCCGGTTCACGTACGAGTCTGGAATCGATCCGAACACCGGCAAAGTATTAGTGAAGACGCTGCAGGGATTGCCGGTTACCCCAACCGTTGGAGTAGCAGCGCAGTTCTAAACTGAAGTCGTCCTGCCAGAGGTCGATAGAGGGTTAGGGTGCCCCACCCGTGTCTCGCGTGCTTTTCGCGAGACAGGGTGGGGACTTTGACTCCGGAAGTCTGAGGTCCAACGTCCGAGGTCTAGTCTTCCTACCAGTTCACCTTCATCGCAAACTGGAACTGTCGCGGGTCGTAGGCAGCGGTGGCTTGTCCCGCATTAGTGAAGAGCGGGCTCACCGCCGCAACATTGTACTTGTTGGCGATGTTGAACATGTCGACGATAAAGTCTGCGCTGAAGCGCTCGGTGAAGTACACGCGCTTGGAAACGCGCAGATCGCCGAAGGCAGTCCAGGGCATGATTCCTGCGTTCCGGCCGAGATTGCCGTCCAGTTGCAGCAATGTCGGGACAATTCCCGCAGCTACGAATCCGTTGATGCATGGTTGCTGGAAATGGCCGCTGGGCGAGAATTTCGATGGATACACCGTGCTGCACGCTGGATCGACGGTTACGTTCGGACGGCTGGTGAGCGACGAGAGTTGCAGGTTGTCGCCGCCGCCGGTCAGGATATTGAACGGACGTCCTGAGGCGATGTCGACCAGAGGAGCGAAGGTCCAGTCGCTGAAGACCTTGCCGGCGAATCCACCGCCCAGCTTGCCGGTCTGGTAGACGCCGCTGAACACGAAGCGATGGCGCTGATCGAAGAGCGACGTCGAGCGGTCGACCCCCGGATAGTAACTGTCCTGTGGTGTGAGCGTGGATTGCAGATCGGTCGAATCGTCGATGGCATGTGACCAGGTGTAGGAGGCGAGAAATTCGTAATGGGTGTTGAAGCGCTTCCGCAGGTTGGCGCTGAACCCGTGGTAGATCGAACTCCCGTTGGAGTAGTTAGCGTCCATGTCGCCAAAGGGGACGCATCCGGCGAAGGTGGCAGGATCGCAGCTGTTGAAACCGAGGGTGTGCGCCAAAGTTGCAGCCTGCGAGATGCAACCGAGCGGATCTCCGATCGAAGCGTAGGCGCCGATGATCGAGGGATTCAAACCGCCGGGCCGGAAAAAGTTCATCAGCGACGAATCCACAAAGGGAAACGGTCCCAGCGGCCCACCGGTCGCATTGCATCCGCTGACTGTGAAAGGGCTGGCAGGAGGCGTTCCTCCGGCGAGCAGAGCATCGTAGTACGCTGCTTCGAAGTTCCCCACCATAAGATCGCCACGGATCGTATTCGCGTTAATCGGACGGTTCAGATGTCGTCCGCCGTTGAAGTTGTAGGCCAAATTAAGCGCGAATCCGCGGCCTAGGTCCCGTTCGATACTGACATTCGCTTGCTGCGAGTAGGCGTAAACGAAATTCCGCGACTGCGGATAACCGAAGGGCTGGAAACCGAGCGGCATGAACGTCGATGGATTCAGATAGTTCTGGCCGAGGAAGATCGACTGCATGGTGGATGCCACCCCGCAGTTCACGGCGGAAGTATTGCAAGAGAACGTTTGGTTATTGGGGGAGTAATTCAACAATCCGAGCACCTTACCGGTGGGATCCGACGTCGGCGAGCAGGGTGAAAGGCTCGATCCGGAGGCCGAGGGAATCAAGCCCTGAAATGCCTCAACGGCGTTCAGGTTGCCGGGGTTGCCCGATCCACGGCACGGCGAGCCTGGCCCGAACGCAAGTTGTCCGCTCGATGATCCGTCAGACGCATCGCCGAGGAAGTAGAGTCCGAGCAGCGGATGGTCGTAGAACATTCCATACGATGCGCGCACGACAGTCTTGCCGTCGCCCTTGGGATCCCACGCGACTCCGATACGAGGCTGGATGTTGTTCTTATCGGTCTGAATTCCCTTCTGCACACCAAGAATGTTGTAAGCGGGAAGAGCGAGTCCCTGAGGCGGCTTGAATTTCGGAGGAATCTCGACGTCATAGCGCAGGCCGTAGTTCAGCGTCACATTGGGAGTGATGCGCCAGGAATCCTGCCAGAACGCTCCGATCGGAATGTTATGGAACGAATCGCTGGGGCTGCCAAGTCCCTGAACCAGTGAACCCGGCACGCCAAATCCGTAAGCCTGCACAGCATTCAAGGGAGCAATGTTGTTCTGCAACGCGGTCGGCAGGGCATTAAAGTCGGCTGTAGACATGGCATTGCTGGCTGACAGGCCACCGAAATCATAGACGCCGCCGTAATTTACCGTGAAGACAGCTTTGATGGGCAGATAGTTGAGATCGAATCCGAACTTGGTGTTGTGCCGCCCCATCGTCCACGAGAAGTTGTCGGTGAATTGATAGCGCTGTTCGGTGCGCTGGATGTAAGAGTAGGGCTCGCGTCCGAAGTAAGCGTACCCCGTGATGTTGATGGCCGGAGCCGAGCCTGCGGCGGTCTGGGTATTGTAGAAGTAGGAGAGTCCGCGGCGGGCATACTGGAAGCGAAACTCGTTTACCTTGTTGTTGCCGATCGTCCAGGTATCCTGAAAAACGCCGGCGATATCGCGGTAGGTTTGCTGTGAAGTGCGGGAGTATGCATTTTGTCCGAACGGCTGATCTTCACCGCTGACCTCGATGCCGGTTTGGGTGCTGGGGCTGACGTTTCCCCTTAGTGTCAAGCGATGATTGGTGCCTATATTGTGATCAAGTCGCAGCGAATAAAGGCTGGTTCCTTCGAACACGGGGAAGTTGCCCGTCTGCGACGTCAACGCCTGATAGGAACCAGGAATAAAACAGGGTCCCGGAGGCGGACAGGTGCTAGGGAAACCCGAGAAGTTCGAGAGCCCACCGCCGGTGAGCACCTGCACGAGGTTGGTGGGCCATGCGCCATTGACCGCCATACCTGAGGAGGCTCCAGCTGCCACGACATAGTCGGCGATGGCGGGCCCAACTTTTCCGGTTTGATCGGTCACGATTGCGGTAATAGTGGCCGGGGCCGTCAAAAACGTAATTTGAGCGGGCGTGAGCTGCAGATTTACAGTGCCCGGGGGCAGTCGCAGAAATGCCGAAGCATCGAACGGCGTCAGGCCATAGCCATCCTGTCCGATGCTGGAGAATCCAGTTTCGTGTCGCCGTGTAATTTCATAAGAGAAGAAGTAATACGTCTTGTCCTTCTTAATGGGTCCGCCGAATGCAACGCCCCCTTGCACGCGCGTGTAGGCCGGATCCTTCACGGTGCTGAACGGATTCACTGCCTGGAAGTTGCGGTTACGCAAAAATCCGAAGACGTCGCCGTGAAACTGGTTCGAGCCTGAACGGGTAATGATGTTCACCACGCCGCCGGCGGCGCGTCCATACTCGGCCGCATAGTTGTTGGTAATGATCTGGAATTCCTGCACTGCCTCCTGCGATACCGTGGAGCGAACGCCGTTGACAGAATTATCGGTGGCATCGGCGCCGTCGACGTTCACCAGATTGGAACGCGCGCGCTGTCCGCTCATGTTAAGGCCCGAGGTGGGCGCAGCGCCGGTGTTGGGGGCATTGTCACGAACGACTTGCGAATCGGTGAGCGTGAAGTTGATGTAGTTGCGTCCGTTGATGGGGAGATTGTCGATGCGGCGCTCGCCGATGGTGTTCGTCGTCGAACTGCGCGACGTCTCGATCAATTCCGCCTGTGAAGTAACTTCCACCACTTCTCTTCCGCCCGCCACCGACAACGTCACCGGGAGTTCCCCGAGCCCGCCGACCATGATCGAGACCCCGCTGCTCTGCACCTTGGTAAACCCTGGGACTTCAACGGTCACCGCGTAGGTACCCGGAGGCAGCTGGCGCGCGCTATATCCGCCTTGTCCATCGCTGGTGGCGGTTCGTTCCAGGCCTTTCGCGACATCCTGAGCGGTGACGGTCGCGTTCGTAACAACGCTCCCCTTGGGATCTTTCACGGTAACGTGCAGGTCGCCGGTAGCAACGCCGCCCTGTGCGTTAGCCATCACCGAAAGCAGCAGGACGAGACACGTCGACAGGACGACGTTGAATGTGCGGAACATAAGGTTCTCCCTTGCGCTCGCGAACGCGAGCAGACGGCACGACCCAGTGCCACGGCAGATTGTCGACGTACTCACTCGACAGTTAGACCTACCTAACGCCCCGGTGGTTTTATAACAGAACCACGCTCGAAAACAAGTCAGGAATCGGCACGGGTCGTTTGTGAGTAAACGCAGAAACTACTAAGCATCAGGGCTCAGGGGCTAGGGGTCAGTGATTCTGATCACCGATCTTTTCAATGGTAGAAGAGAGATAAGTTGCTGAGGTGAATCGCGGAAACTATCCCCTGATCCCTGGCCTCTGGTCCCTATCAGTTCGCCGCGATCCGGATCGGGACTCCTGGATTCTGCAAGCGCCCCAGCAGCATGGCGCGGCCATTCAACTGTTCGTATCCATGCAGCACCGGAGCAGCGGCGAGAGCTGAGTGCGGCCAGGCAAGCGCGAAGTAAATTCGAAGCAGAGCGACGCTGGCATTGCGGCGCAGCAGGAGCGCGTTGTCGACGAGCTGGCGCGCTGCATCGACGGTCGCGCCGTCACTAGCGTTCAGAGCAGCTTGCCCGATGGCGACCAACACTGCCGCGTTCCGTCCGGCAACGCGAATGTACGCAGCGGCCGCGCGTAAACGTTCCCGCTGCACCTTGCGGAACTCTGCTGGGGAAAGACGGCGCTGCAGATACTCATTCTCGGTTGGATCAACCAGGTTGCGAAACGCCTCGATATCGACCGGTTCAATTTTTCGAGCGAGAGCGGAGCCCGGGGAAAGCTGTAAACGTGTGGAGACGGTAAGGCCCAGGATTACGACCAGAGCAAACGCAGCGACGATGACGAGAACCAATGCCAGAGTCATTGTTGTAAGAGACGCTCCAATTCGCGGTTCCAAACTGCCAGATTGTTTTCCGGCAACGGAACCACAGACTTCTTAACCACTTTCTGAGGAACAAGAACGTAATAGAGCCAGATGAGCACGCAGAGGTGAAAGGCGCCCATGTCAAGAAAATCGGAGAGAGTCCGTACATGTTCGGAGGGGCTCGCATTCGCGACGATCGCCAACATTGCCAAATGTACACACGCGGAGACGCCAAACCCTAACAAGACGCCAAAGGACAACCGGTCCCAGGACAAGCGAAAGTAGGATGCGAAAAGAAATAAGAACAGAATGAGGCCGGACTCAATGACGAAGACAGTTTGTTCGAGAAGATGGACTCCGGAAATCAAAAACCTGGAGTTGTCCCCGTGGGCAAAGCCCGCGATGACACCTGCCAGCAGGACCAGTGCGGATCCAAACAAGCTGACCGCTACTCTGCTAACCCGGCTAATCGACGAATACTGAGTGAAGACTCTCGCGAAAATTTCGCCAATGACAAGGAACTTCAAAAGGCTCTCGAGGAGAAGGTTGGCCCATTCGATACGCCAGAAATTTGGAGCAGAGACGAAAGGCGCGAGGTCCGCTCCGAAGACTACCAGTTCTCCCAAGGCGCCTAGGACTGCAAACGCAAGGAAGGCCGGAACTTGGCGTGATAGGCCGCGCTTCCAGATCAGGAATCCCAAACCCAGAAGAAACAGGTTGGGCGCGACCCAGAGATAGTTCCAAAGAAGTGAATGCGCCTGCAGCATGGCGATGGTGAGGCACTATATCGCGAATCGCTGCAGGCGGCAACGATGGTACGAATCTTGTTCGGTTTTCGTAAGAGTGGCGAATTCGATGCGCCACGACACTAAACCTGGTGCAAAATCTCTAGGTACCGGTTTACGGCTTGCACATACCGCCGCTGCAACCGGTGTTGGTTCCGCCGCCATCGGCCTTGACCAGGGTGGGGGTTACCAAAGTGGTAAGAAACAGTACGGCTGCTCCAAGAGTGAGTAGCACACGTTTCACGGTTATCTCCTTTTTTTTACTGCGAGTTGGACCGTGATCGTTTCATGGCTACCCCCGCTGCGGCAACGGCACGGAAGAACATGAATTGTTCGGAATTTGTAACAAAATGAGCCTCAAATCCGCTCTACAGGACATCAAGGAAACTACCCTTTCGGCCGTCTCCGGATGGCTGGGAAAACTGACCTACCTGGCGTCCCTGCGCCGCGGTCAGGGACGGTACCAACATTGGGGAATGGAATGTGTGCACGGGATGGAGTCATCAGCGCGTGCTCTGCGCCAGGCCCACATGGAAGTCGTGACCAAGGTTCTGCGCACGCCCCTGCCTTCCCTTCTGGAAGATCTGAAGGAATCCAGCGAAAGTAGCGGGGTCCCGGCCTCTGAATATGTGGAGGAAATGCGCGGGCGGTTTGACGACCTCTTGCCGGAGGGCCGTCAGAACACTCCGGTGTCAACTCACCTTAATTCAATACTGGTGGCACTCTCGAGCCTGGAGAAGAATCGAGGGCGTGCCACTCGGTCAACTTCATAGCCACTCCCACCACCTGGCCGAGCACCTCGGCTTCCTGAGGATGGCGGAGAATGCGAACTGGGACGGGAGAAAGCGGGTGAGGCTGCAGAATGATCTCTTCGCGGCGCATGCTGCACCAGGAACAGGTATGGCCGTCGCGTGTTTCCACAAAATAAATGGGGCGTTCGTATTCGGAGCGCCATGAACCTTCGAGCACGCGGTTGCGCGATTCATCCACCTGTATAAAACTTCCCGGCGGCAGGATCGGGTACATGGTGAAATCTTGCGTACCAACATAGCCGTAAGTAAATTCGCTATTGGCGAACTGAGCAAGATACGCGACCGGAACGAGTCCCCACTTTTCGACCATGCGGCCCAGATTGGTGGTGCGGCGCTCGTCGAAACCGGGATCCATGCGCACCGGAACCTGCACCGAGGCGAGTCCGGCCAAAGCATCGGAAACATGCGATTTTGGCGGGGAAACCAGTCCCAGGTCCGCCGGGATGTTGTTGAGGTCAACACCGTACCACGCCATGAGTTCGCGAACGTCGCGCCGGTAAATGATCGCCAGCGTGTAGAGACGGTAGATGCTGGGCAGTATGCCCTTGGTCTCGATATCCGATAACCGGCTGGGCGGAATCGAGAATTCTTCATTGCGATATTTTTCAGCAATGCGCGCACTGGAGTGCTCGACGTCACGCATGGTGAGGCCGAGCTTTTCACGAAGAGTGCGAAGGCTTTTGCCAGCGGGTAGCATTCGAAACGCCTCGAACAAGTGACGCAAATCATATCAAAGGGCAAAGCGATTGTGTCTCACTTTGGGGAAAAAATTATGCACATGGCGCTTGTTACGAAATCCGAACAGACTGAAAGGCCCGTCTCGTAAGGTGATCCCGCCTCAACCGTGCGCGTTCCTTAGATATGCGGGGTAGCCTCGCCCAGGGTGAGTAGTTTGTTGTTGTTCGGATTTCGTAACACGTCACCTCAGCTTTTGTAATCCCATTCCTCGAGAGTTGTTGCTCGAGAGCCATCCGATCGCCGTTTATTTCCTGATCCTCTCATGTGCTGTCCTGCAAGCCAGCCCCAAAATTTCGGCGCTTTCTCCGAATGACATTTGTCACGCTGGTTGCGTGATGGTTGGCACTGGCGCGTCAATCGATCCTGGGCGACGATGCCACTGCTGGATTCAAAGGGTCTTGAAATCGGCGTCCTGTACCGCGAGAGGTGAAGCAAATGATCGCAACCCTGGAGGAAGTCAGCACCACCAATTCCGCTGGCGCGGCTCAGGTAGTAGCCAGCCTTGAGGGCGTCAACAAGAATTATGGACAAGTTCAGGCCCTCAAAGGCGTGAATTTTCGAGTTCGCGCCGGCGAGGTCGTGGCGCTCCTGGGCCCCAATGGCGCCGGCAAGACGACGGCGGTAAAACTCCTGTTAGGGCTGCTGCAACCGAACACCGGCAAAGTGCGCGTTTTGGGTGGAGACCCGACGAATCCTGAAAACCGGATGCGCACGGGCGCGATGTTACAAGTGGGGCGAGTCCCGGAAACGTTACGCGTTCGTGAACACATCGACCTGTTCTCTTCTTACTACCAGAATCCCCTGCCCGCTGCAGACGTTCTGGCCGCCGCCGGATTGGAGAATCTCAGCGAGCGAAAATTTGGTGACCTCTCTGGAGGCCAGCGGCAACGAGTGCTGTTTGCACTTGCGATCTGCGGGAATCCCGATCTTCTTTTTCTGGACGAGCCAACTGTCGGTCTCGACGTGGAAGCGCGGCGCATGTTGTGGGAACAGATCCGGCAACTGGTCGGACGCGGGAAAACAGTTTTGTTGACGACGCACTATCTGCAGGAAGCCGATGCCCTGGCTGACCGCGTCGCCGTCATCAACAAGGGCGAAATCATCGCGGAAGGAAGTCCGTCGGACATCAAGGCGCAGACCGCGGGCAAGCGGATTCGCTGCATCACCAGCCTCACAATCGACACATTGCGGCAGATCCCGGGCGTCACCGAAGTGAAAGAAGATCGCGAGGCATTCGAAATTCACACCCCTGAAGCCGAGCCGGTCCTGCGCGACTTGCTGGCGCGCGATGCAAATCTCTCGGGATTGGAAGTGACCGCAGCGGGCCTGGAAGAAGCGTTCCTGGCTTTGACGCAGGACAGTTCGAAAAACGGAAATCACCAGCAGCGTGCTTAGGAACGCCCGCGCGAGTCTGATTTTAAAGGGCGCGGCTTAAAGCCGGCCGCCAAGTTGCCCCAAGAATCATCCCGACTTTAGCCGCTGAGGGGCAGTCGGACGGAATCAAGGAGAAGCAATGAGCACCGCAACCATGGCACTGAGAACTACCCAGATTCAACGCTCACCAGCCCACACGGCGACGATTTACCTGAAGGAAGCGAAGTACGAATTCCTGAAGTATCTCCGCCTGCGCATGTACACGGTCTCCGTGCTGAGCTTTCCCATCATGTTCTACGTCCTGTTCGGGCTGGTGCTGAACTCCAACCAGACCATCGGAGCAACCCGGGTGGCGGCGTATCTGATTCCCAGCTACGGTACGTTCGGCGTGATCGCCGCTTCGCTGTTTGGAACGGCAGCAGGCTTGGCCTCCGACCGAGGACTCGGATGGCTCGAGGTGAAACGCGCCAGTCCCATGCCTCCATTCGCCTACTTCGCCGCGAAGGTTGCGACCAGCCTGGTGTTCAGCACAATTATCGTTCTGGCCTTGTTCATTCTCGGGATTACATTTGGCGGAGTGCGGATGCCCGTCGGGTCGTTCGCGCGGTTGCTCGGTATCTTGGTCGCAGGTTCACTTCCATTCTCCGCGATGGGTTTGGCTCTGGGATATTTCACCGGTCCGAATTCGGCGCCCCCGACCATCAACCTTATTTATCTACCGATGTCGTTCTGCAGCGGCCTGTGGATCCCGATCATGTTTCTGCCGAAAGTGGTGCAGAAGATTGCGCTGGTGCTGCCGCCGTATCACCTGTCCCAACTGGCGCTGGGAGTCGTGGGCGCCGGATCGCGAGAGTCCGCGGTTGCGCATTGGGAGGCCCTTGCCGCATTCACCATGATCTGCCTGGGCGTCGCCCGCATCGGCTTCCAGCGTGATCAGGAAAAAATGTACGGATAGGCAAGCTTTCGGATTTTTGAGCTTCAGGATTCATGTATGAGTGCAAACGCGAAAAAATCGATGACTGCGACCATCGCCCTTATCCTGTTTGGCGCGCTGGCTCTGTTCGCGGGAGAGAAGTGGCTATGGGCGCTGATTCCAGCGGCTGCGTTGGTATGGTATGCAGCAAATCTCAAGCTGCGCAGTGGCCGGAATTGACCGGCGGGGTGACAATAGAAGAAATGTATGGGCGGTCTTGACTACAACGCAGCGTGCGCAACCGGCAGTCCCTTCAAGCTGAAGCCGTGGCACATCGTCTTCAAAGACAAGGACCACGGCTGGAGTCCTCTGCTCTGGGTCGTCTATCTGGGCTTCTTCTTCATCCAACCGATTGCCGATCACGTCGGCCTTCGGTTGTGGCTGCTTCATGGCCTTGGCGCGGCTGTATTTCTCATTCTCTACTTCGGACTGTTTTTCTTGGAGCACCCGCGGGCTCTGCTACACATCGCCGGGATGATGTTGCTCGGACTTCTATTTCAACCGATCGACCACGGTGCTTGTACATTCTTCATTTTCGCGGCGGCGATGCTTCCCTTTTGCGTCGAAACGCAAAAGGCAGCAGTCATCGGCCTGGGCGCGATTGGAGCCATCGCCGCGGTCGAAGGATTGTTGCTGCACATCGATCCCTGGACTCTCTTCTTTTCTTCCCTCTTCCCTGTGATCATCGGCGCCGGGAATACTTTCTTCGCGGAGCGCAACCGCATGAACCACCGGCTGCGCAAGGCGAACGAAGAGATCGAACACCTGGCCAAAGTCGCCGAGCGCGAGCGCATCGCGCGCGATCTGCACGATGTGCTCGGGCATACGCTGTCAGTGATTACTCTGAAGTCGGAACTGGCCGGCAAGCTGATCGATCGCGATCCCGAGCGCGCCGGAAAAGAGATCCGCGAAGTAGAGGAGATTTCGCGGCAGGCGCTATCGGACGTCCGCGATGCGATTCGCGGATACCGCTCCAAGGGACTGGTTGCCGAGTTGGCGCAGGCGAAATCGACGCTCGAGACCGCTGGCGTGGCGGTGCAGTGTGATGCTGCCACAAGTATCGAATTGCCTCCCATGCAGGAGAGCGTCCTGTCGCTGGCGGTGCGCGAGGGCGTGACCAATGTCGTGCGACATGCGAACGCCCGTAACTGCCGGCTGCGGATCGAGCAGGAGAACGATATGTGCCGCCTGGAGATTGCCGACGACGGACAGGGTTTTGCCACCATGGAAGGCAATGGGCTCCGCGGGATGCGCGAGCGCGTCGAGATGCTCGGCGGCACGCTTGATCGTCGCAACAAATCAGGGACGACTCTGACGATCACCCTGCCTCTCAAAGAAGTGGCGATAAAAGATGTCGCCGACAAGGAAGCGATCGCAGACCAGGAGAAGGCGCACGAATTTGAATCCTCCCGTTAAAGAGACTGGCCGCAAGACAATTCGCGTGGTGCTGGCCGAGGATCAGGGCATGGTTCTGGGCGCGCTCGCGGCCTTGCTCGAAATCGAAGGTGACATTTCGGTAGTGGCGCAAGCGCGCAACGGCAAAGAAGCACTCGCAGCCGTCCTGGCGCACAAGCCCGACGTCTTCATCACCGACATCGAAATGCCACACATGAGCGGTCTCGATGTTGCCGCCGAGCTAAAGCGCCAGCGAACGGGAACGCGCGTCGTCATCGTGACCACGTTCGCGCGCACGGGATATTTGCGCCGAGCGCTCGAGTCGGGCGCCTCCGGATATCTGCTCAAAGACATGCGCGCCGAAGAGTTGGCCGATGCCGTGCGTCGCGTACATCAGGGTCTCCGCGTGATTCATCCCGAACTGGCAACGGAAGCCTGGGGCGAAATGGATCCGCTGACGGACCGCGAGCGCCAGGTCCTGCGACTGGCTGGCGAGGGCATGGCCAGCTGCGACATCGCCGGCGAACTGGGACTATCCGACGGCACGGTGCGGAACTATCTTTCGGAAGCCATCAGCAAGCTGGGCGCTAGCAACCGAGTAGAAGCGGCAAGAATCGCGAGAACCAAAGGCTGGCTATAGTCACACCTCACGTAGAGACAGCCGCCTCGGCTCCCGGCGAAGCGCAGCGAGCCGGCGCGAGGGAAAAGCGAACCGGCGCCAAGCCGGATCAGTGCTTCTATGATGTAGTCGCCCGTTCGATCCCACTTTCCTGCTTCTTCACCGTCTTGTAAGCCCAAGCCATTCGTGGCGTGTTGTGCGAGATGCCGATGTGCCCATCGCGGTTGAGCACGATAATCCCCCCATGCCCATTAACGCGCTGCTTCAAATAGTTCATCGCCTCCTGCGCGGACCACTCGGGTAGATTTCCTGCGGTGATGCGGTCAGCCGTCCACTTGGCAAGAACCAGCTTCATGATCGGCTCGCCCCATCCAGTGGTAGAAGCAGCGGCACTCTGGTTGTCGGCGTAGCATCCGCAGCCGATCAGCGACGAGTCGCCCAGCCGTCCTGGAGCCTTATTCAGCGTGCCTCCAGTAGACGTCGCGGCCGCGATGTCGCCGTTCCGGTCGAGCGCGACCGCACCGACCGTGTCGTGTGAGATGGTCATGTCGTTGCTCGGCGCGAACAAGTCGTTTCCATCCTGCTTCGACGCGGCGAGTGAGGCCTGATACTCTCGCAACCGCTCGACTTCACGCGGAATGATGAGCTCTTCGTTTCTGCAGAGCGGAATGCCGTGCTCAGCCGCGAACTTCTCCGCGCCTTCCCCGACGAAATAAACGTGCGGGCTTTCGCTCAGGATTTTGCGAGCGGCGCGCACCGGATTGCGCAAATGCTCGACGCATCCCACGCCCCCGGCGCGAAGCGTCGCCCCATCCATAATGAGCGCGTCCAGTTGCACGCGCCCGTCGC
Source organism: Candidatus Sulfotelmatobacter sp. (assembly GCA_035568275.1). GTDB lineage: Bacteria > Acidobacteriota > Terriglobia > Terriglobales > Acidobacteriaceae > Sulfotelmatobacter. Next base: position 3,220 of record DATMOO010000115.1, on the reverse strand, counting down.
GATTGAGAAAGCTGCCGCGCCCGGCGTCGAAGGTCTCGTCGTCTTCCATAATGACGACGGCCTCCTCGACGGCGTCGAGCGCCGACCCGCCGCGTTCGAGCACCCGCCATCCCGCCGCCAGTGCGTTCGACACGCCGCGAATGTGCGCGTCGACCATGTCATCCGGCATAGCCCACGCCCCACCATGAACGACCAGTACAGGATCAGTCGGCAAACGTTGTCCCCAGAATTGGTGATGCGACGGGATAGGATAGCAGGTCGCTCAGGGGTGACACGAGCCAGTTACGCGGCTTGGCCTGGAGTTAACGCTACTGGCGGGTCTTGCGTCCGCGTCCACGTATAGCGCATGCGATGAATCACGGTGATTGTGCTCAGCACCGCGATAATCCACAGCACGGGAGCCATGCGGTTGAAGAGCGCCCCCAGAATGACCAGCACCAGGCGTTCGGGCCGCTCCATGAATCCCACGCGGCATGAGCCAATCAGGCTCTCGGCTCGAGCGCGAGTGTAGCTCACCATGATGGCGCTGATCATGACAAAGGCGCTGAGGACGACATAGGTGTAGCGTCCGCCGCGGGCGTAGAAGACTAATAATCCCAGAAACTGCGACGCGTCGGAGTAGCGGTCGACGACCGAATCGAAGAACGCTCCGAAGCGCGTAACACGATTTGTCGCGCGCGCAACTTGTCCGTCGACCAGATCGAAGAAGCCGGAGAAGATGATGACCAGCCCGGCGTAGATGAACATGCGCCTCTGGTTCGAGGCGTTGGCCGAGCCGAAAAGGACAGCCGCCCAGGTATTGACCAGCAATCCCATGAACGTAAGAACATTAGGGTTGATGCGCGAAAGCGCAAGCCAGCGGACGATGGTATCGAGTAACACTCCGCAGGCGCGTCCGAACGCGGAGGTCCAGGAAGCAGTCATTGGAACAGTCCCACTTTAACCCCAAAAGAAACCCTTCGACTACGCTCAAGGCGGGCTAACGAACACGCACGAAACTGATCTGGCCTTTCCCTTCGTGGACCTACGTGTCCTTTGTGGTTCATGGGTTTGGTGCGGATTACGCCTGCGCTTCTTTGGGGCCGTCGATTTCGTCGTGGATAGTGCTCAGGCTCAGGATTTCCAACTCGCGCTTCCCGTTGGGGCTCACCACAACGGCCTCGTCCCCGACTTTCTTATTCAACAGCGCGCGGCCGATGGGGCTGGTGGTCGAAATCTTCCCCGCCGCAACATCAGATTCTTCGCTGGTGACCAGCTTGTACTCGACTTCTTCCCCTTTGGCATTGTCGTAAACCTTGACTGTCGACCCGAGGCCAACCTTGTCCCGGGGAATATTGTTCATGTTGACCATGGACAGATCGGCGAGCCGCTTACCCAGCTGCCGGACGCGCGCTTTCACGAACTCCTGCCGCTGCTTGGCCATGTGGTACTCGGCGTTTTCACTGAGATCGCCGAGGGCAGCGGCCTTCTTGATTTCTTTAGGAAGTTCGTGGATCAACTCGTGTTCAAGCGCGTTGATCTCTTCCTGCAGTTTGCGTTTGATCGCGTCTGTCATCTTGAATTTGAAGCCGGATTACTGATTGGCCGGGTCTATGACAAGGCTTCGGACATTATAACCCCCGCGTCACGCTTGCGGCATCCGCGCTCTGTTCTTTCATTTTGATCAGAAAGCTGTCGATTTCGGACGGCTCGGTTCGACGTATGCTTAGGAGGACATGGCATGAACCACTACCACGACCTACTAAGCCTGATTTTCATGGCCCACCCGCTGTTCGGGCAGGTGAGCTTGCCCGTCCCGGTCAAAGCCGGCGAAGCATCCAATATCTCAACTTGCACCACGAAGTCCATTCCAGCCAGAGGCATAGAAGGCGAAATGACTGCAGGAAATCATGACAAACTTGTCGACTGCGCCACCCGTCGTTCGACGAACTCATAGAGCGAGGATTCCGAACCACGGCCCGCTCAAACCTGACAAATAGGAGAAGCCAAAATGCGAGTTATGGTCATCGTAAAAGCCACCAAAGATTCGGAAGCCGGCGCTCTTCCAAGCAAAGAATTGCTGACCGCCATGGGCAAGTACAACGAGGAGCTAGTAAAAGCCGGGATTATGCTGGCCGGAGACGGTTTGAAGCCGTCGTCCAAAGGCAAGCGGGTACGGTTTTCTGCAGACAAACGCTCGGTAATCGATGGACCATTTACAGAAACAAAGGAGCTGATTGCGGGCTACTGGATGTGGCAGGTACGGTCGATGGAAGAAGCCGTCGAATGGCTGAAGCGTTGCCCGAATCCCCATTGTGAAGATTCCGAGGTGGAGATTCGCCCGGTGTTTGAAGCGTGCGACTTCGGAGAGAACTTCACCCCGGAACTCCAGGAGCAAGAGCGCCGGATTACCGAAAAGATTGCAGGAAAGAAGTAATGCGGTTTCAAGATTCTTGTCATTCCGACGAGTCGCGCAGCGACAAGGAGGAATCTGCTGTCCGTCAGCACCACCGATGCTGCCGGCGACCGCAGATTCCCCGCGGCTTCGCCGCTTCGGAATGACAAAATATTTAAAAGCGCTGTCGATTTCGCAAACCCTGGTTCGACGTACTCATAGAGCGCGGGAAATCCAAGGCAGAAGCCATCGAGGCCCGGCTCACAACTTCAATCCATATTAAGGAGAAAGACTATGAAATTCCTGAGCATCTACAAGAACGTTGAGCGCAGCACTCCTCCCAGCGAGCAGGAAATGGCAACCATGGGCAAACTGGTCCAACAGGGCTTCAAAGAGGGCTGGCTGCTCGCCACCGAAGGTTGCCTGCCGAGCAAACTCGGCGCGCGCGTGCGGCGGTCCGGCACCAACATCAGCGTCACCGACGGCCCGTTCACCGAGTCCAAAGAGGTCGTCGGCGGATTCGCCATCCTGAAGGCGAATTCCAAGGCAGAAGCCATCCAGCTCGCCAAGGACTTCCTCAAGGTTGCAGGTGAGGGCGAATGCGAACTGCGCCAGATCTACGAAATGGACTCCGCCGAGAACTCGGCTCCCTGCATCGAGCACGGAGTTGCGCTGAAAGCCTAGAAAATGATGTGATCGGTAGCAGTGGGTGCTACCGAGACACATCGCGCCATCGAAGCCGTCTGGAAGCTCGAGTCGGCCCGGGTGATTGCCGGGCTGACTCGCATCGTCCGCGACGTAGGCGTGGCCGAAGAACTGGCGCAAGACGCGCTGGTCGCGGCTCTT